>JAWVZQ010000009.1:0-25471 GCA_033722095.1 Wenzhouxiangellaceae bacterium
CATCACTCCCCTTGAATAGGCCTCAAGTCACGTGCATAGGCCTCAAGTCACGTGCATAGGCCTCAAGTCACGTGAATAGGCCTCAAGTCGAGAAAGCGGGCATCGCAACGGCGGACCGGGCCGACGCGACTGCGTCTCCTCCAGGTGGACCGTTCCGGCAATCGTGACGTCGCTGCGTTAGCATGAAAGCATTGGATGTCCCCGATTTTTCTTGGAATTTTTTCTTGCACTCCCAACAGGAGACCCCATGAGCACCCAAATTGAACGAGTCCGCGCGGCACTCGAGGACGAGGCCGGAATCGACGAACCGATCGGCCAGCTCGACATCAGCGAAGACGATGGCGTGGTGACGATCGCAGGCTCTGTCGCGTCGCTGGCCGACAAGCGCCGCGCCATCCATGCCGCGAGGGACGCGGCCGGCGGACAGAACGTGCAGGACGCGCTCGAGGTCGCGAGCGAAGACAGACCCGGCGACGACCAACTCGCTTCGGCCGTGGACCGGGCGCTTCGCTCGGACCCGGCCTTCCAGGGCGCCACGATTCGCCGCGATCAGGGCGGGGGTGACGCGTCGTGGATCACGATCTCGACCGAAGACGGCGTCGTGACACTTGCTGGACGCGTCGGAAGCCCTTCGCACCGCCGTCTCGCCGAGGTGCACGCGTGGTGGCAGGGCGCGGCACGCGTCGACAACGCACTCGAGGTGGACCCGCCGCGCGAGGACTCCGCGGCCGAGCTGAAGGAAGCGCTGACGCTCGTCGTCGAGCGCGACCGCGCGCTCGACGGGGCCGAGATCGATCTCGCCGTTCACGGATCCACCGTCACGCTCGCCGGCCGTGCCGCAAGCCGCCAGCAGGCGGCCCGCGCAGAACGGAACTGCTGGGCCGTGGAAGGCGTCCGCGAAGTGCGCAACGAACTCATCGTCGCGCCCTGACCCGACCGGGCCGCGCCAGCTCGCGGGATCAGAACCGCCAGTTCAGCTGGGCGCCGAGCACGTCCACATCGGCCTCGAAGCGGCCTCGTAGCAGGACGCCCTGCTCGACCGACTCGATGCGGACGTCGTCATCGACGAAAAGGTGCGCGTAGCCGAGGTCGACCGAAAGGCTGGCGCCGAGTTCGCCGTGCAGGCCCAGGCTCAGCCACGTCCGGTCCTCGTCGGGAATCCTCGGCGTGGCGAGCCCGGGGTCGGTCTGCGGCGCTTCGTCCCTGGCCACGCCGAAGCGGAGCAGCCACCCGTCCCGCCACTGCCAGTCGGCACCCAGGGCGACGCGCGTGGTGTCCTCGTAACCGAGTTCCAGCTCGCTGACCGCCACGCCGGTCGCCGCGTTTCGAACGACGACGTCATCCAGCACGGACCACTCGGTGCGCGCGATGTCGGCGTGGGCCCGCCAGCCCGGTGCGATGTCCTGGGTCAGGCTCAGCGTCCAGGTATCCGGCAGCGCCAGCGGCGCGGCCACCGGGCCCTGGAGCACGGCCAGCGCACCGGCGCAGAACGGGTCCGTGGAGCAACTCGAGGACGGCTCGAAGGCGGCCGCCCCAGCCAGGTCGAACGAGGCGCCCTGGCGCCAGCTCAGGCCCAGGGCCGTCGCGTCCGATACCTGCCAGTGCAGCCCCGCGTTGACGACCACCGCGTCGTCGTCCCCCTCGATCCGCACTGCGCCGTCGGCGGAGGCGTTCGCCGGACCGCCGTGAGCCAGGGTGCACTGCTCGATCGTGCCGCCGGCGCCCGCGCAGGCGGCAAAGGAATCGATGCGGTTCTCCAGGGTCGCCTCGGCGTACTGCCAACTGGCACCGAATCCCAGGGAGAGCCGGTCGGTGACCGCGAAGGCCACGGAAGGATTCACGCCGATCACCGCCAACTGGCTGTCGGTGGCGTGGTAGCGGCCCCTCCAGTTCGATGGATACTCGCTGAGAAGCCCGAAGGGTGCCGTGATCGCGAGACCCGCCGTCCATCTCTCGCCGAGGGGATGGGCCCAGTACAGATTCGGAACGATCGAGACCGCATCCGTCTTCGCGGCCGGTCCCGGGACCGGCATGGGCGGTTCGGCCAGCAGCGAGGCCGACCCGTCGTCGCGGAAGTCGGCCTCCGGTGCGACGACATGGCCAGAAAGCGTCAGGCGGGCGTCCTCGAATCGCGCCATGGCGGCTGGATTGAAGAATGCACTCGCGGAATCGTCGGCCATCGAGGCCGTGCCGGAGAACGCCGTCCCCAGGCGCGCCGGACTCTGTTCGAGCAACTGGAACGAAGAGCCGGCGGCCGGGCCGGCAGCCGCGGCCGAAACGAGTGCGAACGCGGTGAGACCGTGAATTGAACGGCGCATGCGGAATCCGTGATCCGGAACGATCGTTCGACGGAACCCTCACCGTAGCACCCTTCCGATCCGTGCGCCAATCCCTCAGGAAGCGACCTCAGCCCTCGCCGAGTTCTCCGAGCCGCGCCCGCGTCTCGCGCACGTGGTCACGCAGCGCTGCGAGCACTTCGCGCTCGTCGTCGCGCCAGTCCAGGTCCATCGCCTCCTCGATGTCGTCGAGCCAGTCCCGCTCGGCGTCGGCGAGGCGTTCGGCGGTGGCGGCCGAGTCGTCGAGCACGCGGTCGCCGACCCAGTCGGCCAGCGACTTCAGGAACGCCCGCTCCGGGTCGCCGGCCTTTGGGAGATCCCCACGGGTACGATCGATCTCCCGCAGCCGCTCCATCAACGGCTCGCGCTCGGACAGCACGCGCCGAAGCAGCACCCGGAGTTCCTCGGACAACTGCTGTCCCTCGAGCAGGTCCCGGTACCGCTGGAGAAGCTCCGAGCCGTCCGAATGCAGGCCGGCGAGGCTGGCCTGGTGATCGTCGCGCATGATGGACATGTCCGATTTCCTCTGGTCCTGGTCTCCGGGCCGCTTCAATCGCCGTCGGGCACGAGTACGCGCAACGCTGCTGCGCGGACCGACAGCGAGACCGGCGTGCGGCCCACGTCCTCGCCGTCGGCCGTGACCGGCTGCGGTTCCGGCGTCGTGACCCGGCACGACTCGAAACGCCGGTGCTCCATGATTTCCGAGGACACCTCTTCGGGGCCGAGCAGGCGGACCTTCGCGTATTCCACGGCCAGCCGGCCTGCATGGTCGGGACGCGCCCCGAACAGGTCCAGCCGGCCATCGTCGGGCTCGGCGCCCGGAATCCGGTGGCCGCCCCCGTAGAACGCGCCATTGGCGACGCCGATCTCCAGCCACTGGCCCTCGATCCGCTCACCGTCGACCTCGATCACGGCTTCGAAGCCGCGGTCGTCGCCGAGCTTTTCGACGAGCGTTCGCAGGTAGCTGAGCTGGCCCCAATCGGACTTCGCGCCCTCGTCGACGGCGCCGCTGGTCGCGGCCCCGAGGCCCACGTGCACGACATTGACGAACACGTGATCATCGACCGTGCCCACGTCGATGCTGCGCTCCCTTCCGGAAGCCGCGGCGCGGCAGGCGATCTGCGGGTCATCGGCCACACCCAGCGTTCGTGCGAAATCGTTGGCCGTACCCGATGGGAGCACGGCCAGCGTCGCATCGGCCTCGGCGCAGGCTGCCGCCACGGCGCTGACCGTTCCGTCGCCGCCGGCGACCAGGATGCGGTCATCCCGGCCGATGGCCTCGCGCCAGTCGTCGTCGAGAAAGTCCACGACGCGCGGCTCTTCCATGCCCGCCCCGGCGAGGCCGTGGAGCCAGAAATCCGCGTCGCGGTCGCTGTCTCCGGATCGTGGGTTGATGATCAGCACGTTGGCCATCCGGGTCGCCCGAGTCTCCGTCCGTCGATGCGCTCACGATACCAGCACGCCCGGCAGCGGTTCGCGGTGTATGCTGCCGAGCGCTCCCGTCCGAATCCTGACCATGACCCGCGCCCTTTCCGAAGTCGTTGCCCTGCTGACGCTCGAACGCCTCGAAGACAACCTCTTCCGCGGCGAGAGTCGAGACATCGGCTCGCCGCAGGTCTTCGGGGGACAGATCCTCGGCCAGGCGCTCTCGGCGGCGCACCGCACCGTGGACGACCGCCGACCGCATTCCCTGCACGCCTATTTCCTGCGCCGCGGGGACTTCGACCGGCCGGTCGTCTACCAGGTCGAGCGATCCCGCGACGGAGGCAGCTATTCGAATCGCCGCGTGGTGGCGATCCAGCAGGGTCGCCCGATCCTGAATCTCGCGGCCTCCTTCAAGAGTTCCGAAGACGGCATGCGACACCAGGCCGACGCCCCGGAAGTGCCCGGTCCCGAAGGGCTCGACAGTCTTGCCGACATCAATCGCTCCGTACTCGACCGGGTGCCCGAGAAGATGCGTCGGTTCCTGGCCCACGAGCCGCCCTTCGAGTTCCGCCCGGTGGAGCCGCCGAAGTTCCTGGCTCCCGACGCGCGCGCGCCGCGCAAGCACGTCTGGATGCGTGCCGACGGCTCGCTCCCCGACGACCCGGCCCTGCACCGGGCGCTGCTGGCCTACGTCTCCGACTACGAACTGCTGGGAACGGCGACGCTGCCCCACGACGTCGATTTCGCCGAGCGTCCGCTCATGATGGCCAGTCTCGACCACGCGATGTGGTTCCACCGCGACGTTCGGGTCGACGACTGGCTTCTCTATGCGATGGAAAGCCCGGCGAGCGGTGATGGCCGTGGACTGGCGCACGGTCGCGTCTACACGCGCGACGGCATTCTCGTGGCCTCCACGGCGCAGGAAGGCGTGATCCGGGTCCGCGACCCGGGGCGCGGCTGACGCCGCCTCCCTAGTCCTCGTCGTCGGCGGCCGCTTCCTCGAAGGCCCGCTCGTTCTCGTGCCGCAGGTCGCGGCCCTCGACGAGGTAGACGATGTACTCGCCGACGTTCTTGCAGTGGTCCCCGATGCGCTCCAGCGCCTTGGCGATCAACAGCGCGTCGAGCACGCGCCGGATGTTCTTCGCGTCCTCCATCATGTACGAGTAGTACTGGCGGAAGATCGCCTCGTAGTCCTGGTCGACCTTCTGATCCTCGCGAAGCAGTTCCACGGCGACTTCCGGGGCCATGCGCGTGAATCCGTCGAGGCCCTTGCGAAGCATCGCGAGCACATTGTGGCCCATCTGCTCGAGCTCGCGGTAGTCGTTGCGCGGCCGCTTCTGGTCGGCCAGCGTGATCGCGAAACGCGCGATCTTCTCGGCCTCGTCGCCGATTCGCTCGAGGTCGGAGATCGCCTTGATGATGGCGAAGATCAGCCGCAGGTCGCTGGCCGCGGGCTGGCGCCGCGCGATGACGAGATTGCACTCCTCGTCGAGCAGCTTCTCCATGCGGTTGACGCGGTCATCGGCCTCGATGACCTCCTCGGCCAGCGCCGTATCTCCTTCCACCAGGGCCTCGATGGCCTTTCCGAGCATCTCCTCGACGAGCCCGCCCATGGACATCATGCGCTGGCGCAGGTTCTCGAGTTCCTGATTGAATTGATGCGAGATGTGCTGGTCGAAATGTTCCATGGTTTCGCTCCTCGCGGCATCCGGGCCGAAGCCCGGCGCGCGGTCAGCCGTATCGGCCCGTGATGTAGTCTTCCGTCGCCTTGCGGCGCGGGTTCGTGAACAGTGCGGCGGTGTCGCCGAATTCGATCATTTCGCCCATGTACATGTAGGCGGTGAAATCGGACACGCGCGCAGCCTGCTGCATGTTGTGCGTCACGATGGCGATCGTGTAGTCGTTCTTCAATTCCTGGATCAGTTCCTCGACCTTGGCCGTGGAGATCGGGTCCAGCGCCGAGCACGGTTCGTCGAGCAGGATGACTTCGGGCTCGATCGCGATCGCGCGGGCGATGACGAGACGCTGCTGCTGCCCGCCCGACAGCCCGAACGCGTTGTCGTCCAGTCGGCCCTTGACCTCGTCCCAGAGTGCTGCCGCGCGCAGTGCGCGTTCGACGACCTCGGCCAGCTTGCGCTTGTCGTTGACGCCCTGCAGGCGCAACCCGTATGCGACGTTCTCGAAGATGCTCTTGGGGAACGGGTTGGGCTTCTGGAACACCATGCCCACGCGTCGCCGGTGCTCGGCGACATCGACATCCTTGTCGTGGATGTTCTTGCCCTCGATCAGGATCTCGCCGTCGATGCGACAGATGTCGATCAGGTCGTTCATGCGATTGAAGCACCGCAGCAGCGTGGACTTCCCGCATCCCGACGGTCCGATGAACGCCGTGACGCGATTGTGCGGGATCTTCAGGTTGATGTTCTTCAGCGCCTGGTCCTCGCCATAGTAGAGGTCCAGGTTCCTGACCTCGATACTGATCTTCTCGCGCTCGATCTTCAGCGTCTTGCGGTCGCTTTCGAACATGCTCGAGGAGACCGGCTTGGAGCCGGAGTCGGCACTGCGATGGGTCGATTCGGTTTCCATGCGTTCAATCACTCTCGGCGCGATACTTCTCGCGCAGGCGGTTTCGGATGGCGATGGCCGTAAGGTTCAGCACGAGGATCAACAATACCAGCGTCAGCGCGGTGGCATAGACGAGCGGACGTGCGGCCTCGACGTTCGGGCTCTGGAAGCCGACGTCGTAGATGTGGAACCCCAGGTGCATGATCTTGCGTTCCAGGTGGACGTACGGGAATTCGCCGTCCACGGGCAGACTCGGCGCAAGCTTGACGACGCCGACGAGCATCAGCGGGGCCACTTCGCCGGCGGCGCGCGCCACGGCCAGGATCAGCCCCGTCATCATCGCCGGAGCCGAGAGCGGCACCACGACCTTCCAGAGCGTCTCCCACTTGGTGGCGCCGAGCGCCAGCGAGCCCTCGCGGATGGTCCGCGGGATGCGTGCCAGACCCTCCTCGGTCGAGACGATGACGACCGGGAGGGTCAGCAGCGCCAGCGTGAGCGAAGCCCAGAACAATCCGGGAGTGCCGAAGGTCGGTGCCGGCAGCCGTTCGGGGTAGAACAGGTCGTCGATGGTCCCGCCGAGCAGGTAGACGAAGAAGCCCAGCCCGAACACGCCGAACACGATGGATGGCACGCCGGCCAGGTTGTAGACCGACACGCGGATGATGCGCAGGATCGTGCCCTGCTTCGCGTACTCGCGCAGGTAGATCGCCGCCAGCACGCCGAACGGCGTGACGAGGACCGACATGATGAGCACCATGATCACGGTGCCGAAGATCGCCGGGAAGATGCCGCCCTCGGTATTGGCCTCGCGCGGGTAGCCGGTCAGGAAATCGACGATGCGCTCGAGGTAGAAATCCAGCTTGCCGATGAACCCCAGCGCATTGTTCTTCGAGGCCATGACGATGTCGGCCAGCGGAATGCGGACCTCGGCGCCCGAGGCCGTCTCGGCGACGAGCACGTCGCGCTCGATCTCCTCCATGAGCACGCCGCGCTCCTCGCGGATCCCGGCGAACTGCCGGTCGAGTTCCGCCTCGCGCCGCTCGAACTCGGCTTCGGCCCGGACCAGCTCGGGGCCGCGGACGTCCTGGAACTCCAGCCGGCGCCGATCCAGGCGGATCGCCTCCAGCGCCCGGTTGACGGCACCGATGTCGACCTTCTCGAGCCTGCGGATGCGGTGGTGAAGATCCTCGGCGCGCTCGATGGCCTGCTGCAGTTCGGGCCAGAGCCCCTCGCCTTCGGCGACGACTTCGCCGGCCTGCTCGAGTGCAAGGGGATAGCCGTAGAAATCGCCCCACTCGCGGCGCTCCACGCGCATGGCGTTGTCGGGATAGGTCCATTCGTCGAGCTGCTCGTCGAGATACCAGACGAAATCGCGGCCCGTCAGGTCCCGGTTGCCGACCTTGAGCAGGTGACGCGTGACGAATTCCTGTTCGGCCGGCAGGTCGACGCCGGATTCGCGCACGCGTGCGGCAGGCAGCGTCTCGGTCTGGGTGACGACGCCGAGCACGCGCGTGGACTCACCATCGACGGTGAGCGTGGTCTCGACGAGCGGCGCCGGCCAGAAGTGGCTGAAGCCGCGCACCGCGATGAGCAGGAACAGGCCCACGACCATGACCAGCGAGATCGCCAGCCCACCGCCGATGAGCCAGATCCATGGGTCGCCGGAGCGGAACCAGGCGCCCATCGAGGATTGGTCGCGCGCCGTCATCGCCGTTCCCCGGCGCCGGTCGTTCGTGACCGGGCGCAGCGAAGCGTCGAGGGAGCGATGCCGGGTGTCGTCGCGATGGCTGGATTCATGACCGGTCCGGGGCTAGAGGCTGCTGTAGCGCGTCCGCAGCCGCTGGCGCACCACCTCGGCGATGGTATTCACGAGGAACGTGATGGCGAACAGCACGAGGCCGGCCAGGAACAGGATGCGGTAATGGGTGGAGTCGACGGCCGTCTCCGGCAGTTCGACGGCGATGTTGGCCGACAGCGTGCGCATGCCTTCGAAGATGTTGAAGTTCACGACCGGGCTGTTGCCCGTCGCCATGAGCACGATCATGGTCTCGCCGACGGCCCGGCCGAAGCCGATCATGATGGCCGAGAAGATGCCGGGGCTGGCGGTCAGCAGCACGACACGCGTGACGGTCTGCCAGCGCGTGGCGCCGAGCGCCAGCGAGCCCTGCGTAAGGTGCTTGGGCACCGTGAACACGGCGTCCTCGGCAATGGAGAAGATCGTCGGAATCACGGCGAAGCCCATCGCGATCCCGACGACGAGCGCATTGCGCTGGTCGTAGGTGACACCGATGTCCGTGAACCACTGTCGCATCGATCCGTCGAAGAACCAGATCTCGATGAACGGCGAGAGTCTGACCAGGACCCAGGTCACGAGCACGATGACCGGGATCAGCAGGGCCGCCTCCCAGCCGTCGGGAATCGAGCGGCGTACCGACAGCGGCAGACGACTGAATGCCCAGGCGACGATCAGGAAGGAGATCGGCAGGCCGACGAGGACCGTGAACACCGCCGGAATGTGGTTTTCCACGAACGGCGCCAGCCAGAGCCCGGCCAGGAAGCCCAGGATGACGGTCGGAAGCGCCTCCATGACCTCGATCGTCGGCTTGACGTAGCCGCGCAGCGCCGGGGCCATGAAGTAGGCCGTGTAGATGGCGCCCGCGATCGCCAGCGGCATCGCGAACAGCATCGCGAAGAACGCCGCCTTCAGCGTGCCGATGGTCAGCGGCACCATCGAGTACTTGGGCTCGAAGGAGTCGGCGCCCGAAGAGGCCTGCCAGACGTACTCGGGCTCGGAGCGGCCCTCGTAGAAGACCTTGCCCCAGAGCGCCTTCAGCGACACCTCGGGATGCGCGTTCGAGACGTCGAATTCGAGGATGCCGCCGTCGGTGTCCTCGACGATCGCGAGATCGTCCACGGGGCTGACGCCCACGGCGACGAGCGGCAGGTCGGACACCTTCTTCAGGTACAGCGTACGCGCCGAAGTGCCGTAGTGAAGGCCGAGCCCCCCTGCGTCGTCGACGGCAGCGAAGCCCTTGCGCGTGTACTCGGGCTGGATCGCCGTGATCGCGCCCGGGTGGACGTCGAAGTCGCGGATCCTGCGCATGCGGAAGATGTTGTCTCCGGCGTCCACGCTCTCGTCGCGGACCAGGAACCACTGGCTGATCTCCCCGCCGGAGGTCCCCACGACCCAGGAGTAGGTGCCGTTGAGCATCTTCAGCGCCGTGATCGACTCGCCCGTGCGACTGGCCCGGGCCTGGTCGCGCAGCACGGCGCGCGCGGGATTCGAGAGGTCCCAGTAGCTCATGAGCCCGTTGCTCTCCGCGCCGATGAGCGTCCAGAGATTGCTCGTCAGCTGCAGGTGCGAAAGCGTACCGGTCGGGGCCGGGAGGCTCCACTCCGAACGGCTGACCTCCGTCTCGCCGGTCAGGAAGGCCGTGCGCGTACGGAAGCGCACGAGCAGCAACCGCCCGTCGTCGGTCTGCGCCGCGATGCCGGTGTCGTCGCCGGCACGCTGCACGGCCAGCGCCGAGATCGCCCTGCCCTGCGGATCGACGGGCAGCGGATCCTCGCCGAGCGGAAACGTCGGGTCGGGCACCACGCGGCGCGTGTCGCCCTCGAACTCGAGGCGGATGCCGTAGTCGACGACGATGACGCTGCCGTCGCTGAGACCCACGGCGGCGCGGCGTGCACGCGGCTCGCCTACGGCCATGCTCGTGACCGACTCGCCGTCGGGCACGGCAAGCACCACGTCGCGGACGGTCTCGCCGCTCTCGAGGTGGAAGTAGCTCAGGCGGCCGTCGGGGGCCAGCCGCATGCCGAGCTCGTCGTAGCGCTCCAGCGCCAGGAACGCACGATCGCCGGGCTCGGCGTCGGGCGCGGCGTAGGTATGCGTCGGCTCGACCGAGGCGCCGCGCAGCATCGGCAGCACCTCGCTGAACAGGTAGACGAAGATCAGCACGAGCGCGACGACGACGCCACCGCCGCCTGCGCGCACCATCCAGCCCGCCGCCGTGTCGGCCGCGTAGCGCCAGCGGCGACGGCGCGCCATGGCGTCCTCGCTCGGCAGGTGGCTGGTCTTCTGGCCGTCGCTGCGGCCGCTGCTTGCGCTCATCGTCGTCCTGCGTCGGCCGGACCCGGGGTCCGGAAAAGGCGAAGCCGGGCCGATGTCCGGCCCGGCGCGGTCAGGGCCCGATCAGAGGCCCAGTTGCTCGCGGATGCGGGCCGCGGCCGGTGCCGGCAACGGGATGTAACCGTCGCGCACGACCACCTGCTGGCCCTGCTTGGAGAGCACGAGCTTGAAGAACTCGCGCTCCAGCGGCGGCAGCGGCTCGTTCGGCGCCTTGTTCACGTACACGTAGAGCAGACGTGCCAGCGGATAGTCCCCGGAAACGGCCGTATCGGCCGACGGCGCCACGCACTGGCCCGTGCCTTCCTTGTCGAGTTCGACGATCTTCACGCCCGAGGTCACGTAGCCGATGCCCGTGTAGCCGATGCCGTTCAGCGACTCGCTGACGCCCTGGACCACGGAGGCCGAACCCGGCTGCTCGTTGATGCCCGGCTTGAAGTCGCCGCCGCACAGGGCATTGTCCTTGAAGAACCCGTAGGTGCCCGACACGGCATTGCGGCTGTAGATCGTGAAGTCGCGGTTGTCCCAGGCGCCCTCGAGGCCCAGGTCGCCCCAGCGGTCGATGTCGGTCGGGTAGCCGCAGCGGCGGCTCACCGAGAACACGGCATCGACCTCGGGGATCGACATGCAGTCGACCGGGTTGTCCTTGTTGACGATCACGGCGATGGTGTCGATGCCCGTCCCGACCGGCGTCGGCGGGTAGCCGAAACGGTCCTCGAACTCCTGGATCTCGTTGGAACGCATCATCCGGCTCATCGGGCCGAAGTTCGCCGTGCCTTCGGTCAGCGCCGGCGGAGCGGTCGAGGAGCCGGCGCCCTGGATCTGGATGTTGACGTTGGGGTAGATCTTGGCGAATTCCTCGGCCCACAAGGTCATCAGGTTGTTCAGCGTGTCGGAACCGATGGAAGAGAGGTTGCCGGACACACCCGCGACCGGCTCGTAGTCCGGCAGGGCCGGGTCGACCGCGACCTGGGCGTGGACCGACGCGGAAATCAGTGCGGCCGGAAGCGCGTAGCGAAGCAGCTTCGAATTCATCATCTCGGACCTCTGGAGGTTTGGGAAAGCATGGCGGTCGCCGATGACGGGCTCATGAAACGCCACCGCCCGGCACGGGGACGGCGGCATGATGCGGGCCGTTCATGACACTATTGTTACGAGCCGCGATTATAAACCGGCTCGCTCCGCGGACTGGAGTTCCCGCACCCGGCTTCCCGGGAACACGCAGCAGAACTCGCTGCCCTCGCCGGGCTCGGAGCGCACCTTCAGGCGCCCGTCGTGGCGCTGCAGCACGTGCTTGACGATGGCCAGACCCAGGCCCGTCCCGCCCTGCGAGCGGCTCCGCGAGGGGTCGACGCGGTAGAACCGCTGGGTGATGAACGGCAGATGCTTGGCCTCGATGCCGATGCCGTCGTCGGCGACGCAGAAGCGCCCCGTGCCGTCGGAATCGGCGTACCAGCGGATCCGCACGCGACCGTCCTCGCCGGTGTAGCGCATGGCATTGGTGACGAGGTTCGAGAACGCGCTGTAGAGTTCGTTTTCGTTGCCGAGCAGTCCCAGGGCGTCGTCGAGGTCGATCTCGACCGACCGCCGGCCTCCGAATTCGGCCTCGACCTGGCGCTGGATGCGACGGACGAGTTCGGCGACCTCGACGGGCCGCGACTCGAGAGTTTCCCGCGCGTCGGTCTCGAGCCTCGAGAGTTCGAGCAGGTCGTCGACGAGCGTGGTCATGCGGCGGCACTGGGCCTGCATCTCGCGCAGCGGTCCGTCCCAGACCTCGGGCACCTCGTCGTCCCCGACGAGGTTCTCGAGGTAGCCGCCGAGCACGGTCAGCGGCGAGCGCAGTTCGTGCGAGGCGTTGGCGACGAAGTCCCGGCGCATGTTCTCGAGCCGCCGCACGCGCGTGATGTCGCGCACGAGCAGCAGGTACTGGCCCTGGCCATACGGCACGCAGCGCACCGAGAGCCGGTGGCCGCGGTGGACCGGCGAGTCCACCTCGACGGGACGGCTGAAATCGCCGTCGCTCATGTAACGCTCGAAGGCCGGCGCGCGCAGCAGGCTCGTGACGGGTTGGCCGAGGTCGCGCGAGCCGGCCAGGCCCAGCAGCCGCACGGCCGCGCCGTTGAACCACGTGATCCGCCAGTCGGAATCCAGCACGATGGTGCCGTCGGGCATCGCCCCCGTCGACTCGCGGAACTCGCGGATCACGCGCGCCAGGCGCTTCTTGCGCTTGTTGTAGCGCCGCTGCATGCGGTAGTAATGCTCGAAGACCTCGCCCCAGACGCCCCAGGACTGCGGCGGCTGCGTGCGCCGCCCCGAGCGCAGCCAGGATTCCAGTCGGTGCATCTGCCGGATGTGGCGCAGGCCGGCCGCGGCAAAGGCGCCGGCCACCCAGGCCGCAAGCAGTCCGCCGAAGAGCAGCCACAGGAGCAAGCCCAGCGCGACCCAGAAGCCCAGCAGCAGGATCTCGGCGAGCCAGGCGGTGCGCATCAGCCCGCGTCCTCGGGCGTGAACCGGTAGCCTGCACCGCGCACGGTCTGCAGGTACTTGTCGCAGCCGAACGGTGCCAGCGCCTTGCGCAGACGAAGAATGTGCACGTCGACGGTGCGCTCCTCGACGTAGACGCCCGAGCCCCATACCTGGTCGAGCAGCTGGGATCGGCTGTAGACGCGGTCCTGGTGGGTCATGAAGAATTTCAGCATCCGGTACTCGGTGGGACCGAGCTCCACGGGCGTTCCGTCTGCCAGCACGCGGTGCGAGGCCAGGTTCAGCACGAGTGACCCGGCGCCGACCTCGTCGTCGCCGCCTTCCGGCGCGGCCCGGCGCAGCACGGCGCGGATGCGCGCGACGAGTTCGCGCGCAGAGAACGGCTTGGTGACGTAGTCGTCGACGCCGGAATCCAGGCCGCGGATCTTGTCCTCCTCGGTCGAGCGCGCCGTCAGCATGATGACCGGAATCTCGCGCGTCAGGTCGTCGCGCCGCAGGCTGCGCGCGAACTCCACGCCGCTGGTGTCGGGCAGCATCCAGTCGAGGATCACGAGGTCGGGCCGCTGCTCGGCGACCTCCACGCGCGCCTCCTGGCAGCTTCGGGCCTGCACGACGCGGTAGCCGGCACGGGACAGGTTGAAGGTCACGAGCTCGAGAATCGCGTCGTCGTCCTCGACGACCAGGATCGTTCTTTCCATGCCCTTGTTCATCGCTGGGAACCGGTCGGCGGTGCGGACCGCACGGTGCGGCAGCACGACACCGGGATCATTGGAACAAGCCGACATGACCGATTCATGACACCGCATCGTAGGCAGCCGCCATCTCGCGAACGGCGCTCGCGATGCGCTCGCGCAGGAAATCGGGCCCGAGGACCTCGGCGTCGGGGCCGTAGCGCAGGATGTCCATGACCAGTTCGCGGCTCGAGCCGAACGGCAGCGCCAGGACCAGCGCGCCGTCGGGCTCGCGCTCGAATTGCTGTTCCGGGTGCCACTGCTCGTCGGCCGCCCAGCGCGCGGCCTCGGGCGAGAAGCGGATGCGCGCGATGTGCTCGGCCGGCCCCGAGAAGATGCCGTAGGCATTGCCGAAGTGTGCGGCCAGTTCGTCGCGATCGATGACCTCCGCCGGCTCGTCGAGGATCTCGAGTTCGTTGATGCGCTCCACGGCGAAGCTGCGCAGCCCCTCGGCGTCGTGACACCAGGCGTCGAGGTACCAGCGGTCGCGGTACGCCGTCAGGCGCTGCGGAGAGATCGTGCGCTGCGTTTCCTCGTCGCGCCGCCGGCCGTGGTAGGCGATGACCATCTTCCGGCCGCCGAACAGCGCCGGCAGCAGGTCCTCGAACAGCCGGCCCGGCACGGGTCGACCTGCGTCGTGGCGGATGTGGATGCGCTCCGGGTGCTCGGCGAGGTCCAGGCCTTCCTGCCCCAGCAGCTGGGTCATGCGCTGCTGCAGGTTGTCGAGCTCCTCCTGCAGGAGCCCCGGTTGCACGTCGGCCAGCACCTGGCGCGCCGTCAGCAGCGCCTGCAGTTCCTCCGGACTGATCCAGAGCCCGGGCAGTTCGAAGTTCCCGGCCAGCGAGCGGTCGTAGTAGAAATTGCGCGTCTCCGGATCCTGTTCCAGCGGCGCGCCGAGCACGTCGCGCAGTTCGGCGACGAGCCGGTACAGCGTGGCCTGGCTGCAGCCCAGTTCCTCCATCAGCGCCTGGCGCGAGATCGGCGTACGACGCTGGCGCAGGATGTCGTGGAGGTGGTAGAGCTTCTCGCGGCGCGACATGGCGAGACCGGCCCCTCAGCCGCGCTTGCCGTCCCGGCACGCCGCGCAACGGCCGTAGACCTCGAGCACCTCGCGCGCGGGCCGGAAGCCCCGATCGGCCGCGAAGGACTGGATCTCGGCGGACTCGACGCTCTCGGGAATCTCGGTGACCGTCTCGCAGGACTCGCAGATCAGGAAACGGCCGTCGTGGCGATGCTCGGGGTGGAAGCAGCTGACGAAGGCGTTCAGCGTCTCGAGCCGATGGATGAAATGGTGGTCGAGCAGGAAATCCAGCGCGCGATAGACCGTTGGCGGCGCGGCGTTGGGCTGCTCCTCCTTGAGCCGGTCGAGCAGTTCGTAGGCCTTGATGGGCCCGTCGGCGGCCAGTACGAGTTCGAGCACGCGCTTGCGGGTGGGTGTCAGCCGCAGGCTGTCGCGCAAACAGCGCTGCTCGACTTCCTCGATGACACGATCGGCCTGCATGCAGCGAAGTCTACCGCAAGGGCGCCGTCGCGCCCGCGCCGATCGTGCAGAGGTCCCCGAGCCCGCTGCCGGTCAGCCAGCCTGGCGGGCACGCTCCTCGACGAAGGCCAGGGCGCGATCCAGGCGCGCCAGCGTCCGTTCGCGCCCCATGAGCTCCAGCGTGCGGTCGATCGACGGCGATTGACCGTGGCCCATGAGCGCGACGCGCAGCGGCATCCCGACCTTGCCCATGCCGACGCCGAGGTCCTCGGTGACGCGCTGCACGGCTTCGGCGAGCGCGACCGGGGTCCACTCGCAGTCGGCCATCGCGGTGCGCAGCGCCTGCAGCGGCTCGGCGGCCACGGGACGCAGGTGCTTCTTCGCGGCCTGTGCGTCGTAGTCGTCGAACTCCTCGTAGAACGGACGGCTCTGCTCGGCGATCGCGGCCAGCGTCTCGAGGCGTTCGGCCTGGACCTCGCGCAGCAGCGCAGGATCGGGCCCGGCCTCGGGGTCTAGGCCGATGCGCTCGAGGTGCCAGCGCAGCTCGGGCTCCACGCGCTCGGCCGGGGCCTCGCGCAGGTAATGCTGATTCAGCCAGTCCAGCTTCTCGGTATCGAAGCGCGAGGCCTTGCGGTTGACGTCCTCGATCCGGAACAGCGAAACGAGTT
Source organism: Wenzhouxiangellaceae bacterium (assembly GCA_033722095.1). Classification (GTDB taxonomy): domain Bacteria; phylum Pseudomonadota; class Gammaproteobacteria; order Xanthomonadales; family Wenzhouxiangellaceae. The sequence goes on from JAWVZQ010000009.1 coordinate 15,816, forward strand.
CCTCGCGCGAGAACACCTCCTGGTCTCCGTGGGACCAGCCCAGCCGTGCCAGGTAATTGACCATGGCGTCGGGCAGGTAGCCCATCTCGCGCCATGCCAGGACGCTGACGGCGCCGTGACGCTTCGAGAGCCGCGCTCCGTCGTCGCCGAGGATCATCGGAACGTGCGCGAACTCCGGCGGCTCGGCGCCGAGCGCACGGTAGAGGTTGATCTGGCGCGGCGTGTTGTTGATGTGGTCGTCGCCGCGGATGACGAGGTTGATGTCCATGTCGAGGTCGTCGACGACCACGGCGAAGTTGTAGGTCGGGGTTCCGTCCCCGCGCTGGATGACGAGGTCGTCGAGCTCGCCGTTGTCGATCTCGATCGGGCCTCGCACGCGGTCCTCGAAGCGAACCGTACCCGAATCGGGATTGCGGAAGCGGATGACGGGCGTCACGCCCTCCGGGACCTCCTCGAGGTCGCGGCAATGACCATCGTAGCGGGGCTTCTCTCCGCGGTGCATGGCTTCCTCGCGCAGCCGCTCGAGGCGCTCCTTCGAGCAGTAGCAGCGATAGGCCTTGCCCTGGTCGAGCAGGCCGTCGACGGCCTCGCGGTAGAGATCCATGCGATCGGACTGGTAGAACGGTCCCTCGTCGTGGTCGAGTTCCAGCCAGGCCATGCCGTCGAGAATGGCCTGCACGGACTCCTCGGTCGACCGCTCGCGATCGGTGTCCTCGATACGCAGCACGAACTGCCCGCCGCTCGATCGCGCGGCCAGCCAGCAGAACAGGGCCGTGCGGGCCCCGCCGATGTGCAGGAAACCGGTCGGGCTCGGGGCGAAGCGGGTGCGGATGGGCGCGTCGTGCTGGCTCATGACGGGGCTCTCGGGATCACGGGTCGGAATCGTGCGGACACAGCGTGGAAGGCGGCCGCGGAAGACGCCGGATTCTACCAGATCGTCGCGCGGCGACCACCCGGCCGGATGCAGTATAAGTAGCCGATGGACGTTGCGAAGACGCCCCGTTGAGTCCTCCGGACTGGAGTCCGCTGCCACCCGAGCCGCCGACCCGGGTCATCCGCGGCCGGCCGATCCGGCGGCTGGCGTTCGGCTTGCTCGCAGGCTGGCTGCTCGTGTCCGGCGAGCACGGTCTCTCCGAGCTCGAACAGGTCCGCGAGCGGGGTCGGCTCGTGATGCTGACCATCAACGGCGCGACCACCTATTACCTGGGCGCCAACGGCGAGGCCGGCTTCGAATACGACCTCGCGCGCGACTTCGCGGCCTGGCTGGACCTTCCGCTCGAAGTCGTGCCGCAGCCGTCGGTCAACGACCTCCTGCCTTCGCTGCAGCGCGAGGCCGGCGACTTCGTGGCCGCGAACCTCACGCGCACGGCCGAGCGCCAGCGCGAGGTCCGGTTCGGCCCGAGCTACGAGCGCGTGCGCCCCGTGGTCGTCTATCGCCGCGGCTCACGGCGCCCGCGCGAGCCCGAGGACCTGCAGGACGGCCGCCTGGCCATCATCGGCGGCACGAGCTACGGGGACTTCCTCGATCAGTACGCCGACGAATTCGGGCTGGAGTGGGACGTCTTCGCCGACGCCAGCATCGAGGACCTGCTCGAGGCGATCAGCAACGAGGAGATCGACTACACCATCGTCGACTCCAACATCCTCGACCTGAACCGCCGCTATTTCCCGGCCGTGCGGCCGGCCTTCGAGATCGAGCGCGAGCAGCCGCTGGCCTGGGCGGCCCGGCTCTCGAACGACGACACGCTGGTCCAGCAGATGCGGGAGTACTTCGCGCGGCCGGCCACGCACCGGCTCATGCAGCGGCTGCGCGAGCGGTACTTCAGCCACGTCGAGAACTACCAGCCCGTCGGCACGTTCACGTTCATGGAACAGATGCGCGAGCGCCTGCCGCCGCTGCGCGACCTGTTCGAGCGGGCCGCGGAGCGGACCGGGCTGGACTGGCGCCTGCTGGCCGCCGTCAGCTACCAGGAATCGCACTGGGATCCCGACGCGGTTTCCCGCACCGGGGTTCGGGGCCTCATGATGCTGACCATCCCCACTGCCCGCCAGCTCGGCATCGAGGACCGGCGCGACCCGGCCCAGAGCGTGCTCGGTGGTGCACAGTACCTGAACTCGATGATCGACCGCCTGCCCGAGCGCATTCCCCACCCCGACCGGCTCTGGCTGGCCCTGGCCGCCTACAACATCGGCCTGGGCCACCTCGAGGACGCGCGCATCCTCACCGAGCGCCAGGGCGGCGACCCCGACCGCTGGGTCGACGTGCGCGAGCGCCTGCCGCTGCTGACCCAGCCGCGATACTTCAACACCACGCGCTTCGGCTACGCGCGCGGTTACGAGGCCATGAACTACGTCGAGAACATCCGCACCTTCTACGAAATCCTCGTCTGGATGGACTCGCGCGACCACCCGTTGCTGACAAGGGACGGCGGCGAGGCCGACGGATCCGTTTCGGGCTGATACCGAGCCCGGCCGCGCTCTCGCGCTCGGTACCGACCGGCCCGACTTGCCCCGGACTTGTGCGTCACTTCCCCGAGGTGCGAACGCCGAGCGCGGTCACCGTGGCCAGGATCAGCCCCATCCCGAGCAGCTGCAGCCCGCCCAGGCGCTCGCCGAGGACCGCGACACCGAACAGCGAGGCCGTGACGGGCTCGACCATGGCGACCGTCGCGGCGACGGCCGGCGCGGTGTGGTCCAGTCCGATCACGTAGAGCACGAAGGAAAATCCCGCGCCCAGCACGCCGAGCAGCACGAACCAGGGCCAGTCCGGCGTCGACAGCGCCACGACGAGCTGGGCCGAGTCCGCGGGCCAGGCGAGCAGCACCGACAGGACGGCGAAGGCGATCACGAGAATCGCCTGCGGACTGCCGTGCGGCGCGGCGAACTTGAAGCCGAAGACGAACAGCGCGTAGGACAGCCCGGCCAGAAGCCCCGCAGCCACGCCCAACGGCGTGATGTCGCCGGCCCCGGCATCGTGGATACGCGTCAGCAGGACGATGCCGACGACGACGATCGCGATCGCGACCCACTTCGTCACCCTCGGCCGCTCGAGCCCGAGTGCGAACGAAACGAGGTAGACGAACACCGGTGCGCAGTACATGAGGGTCGCCGCGACCGCGACACTGCCCTCGTCGATGCTGAGGAAGTAGAACGAGAAATTGCCCGCCACGCCGAGCCCCGCCACGACCGACCAGAACCAGAGACGCGGACTGGCCAGGCCGCTGCTTCGCGGTCGGAACGCCAGCCAGGCCAGCACGATGAGCAGTCCGATCGCGCCGCGGTAGCACGAGGCGACGAACGGATCCCAGCCGCGCTCCAGCAACAGCCCGCCGATGCCTCCCGAAAGCCCCCAGAACAGGGCCGCGAGCACCACGAAGACCGGTCCCGGCATTGACGCTCCCGATGCAGGTGGAGTTGTGGACGGCTCGCGCCGTCGGCCAGAGACTAACAGTCACGCGCCGTGACGGATGCGCGCGGAAGTCCGAACGACCGGACGGCCTTCGGGCGCGCACGCAGCAGAGCGGTCAGATCCAGCGCCGGACGCGGCTTCGATAAGTGGCGTAGCGTTCGCCGAACGTCTTCTGCAGTTGCCGTTCCTCCGGCTGGATCTGGAGGCGATTCATGCAGGCCACGAATGCCAGCGCCGGCAGCAACGACGCCCAGTTTTCCAGCATCACGCCGAGACCCGCCAGCCACGAGGCGAAGCCGAGGTACATGGGATTGCGGCTGAAGCGGTATACCCCGCTCGTCACGAGCGCGGAGGATTGCTGCGGAAATCGCGGATCCACCGTGGTGCTGCAGCGCCGGAATTCGACGACACCGGCGATGGCCATGATCAGGCCGGCGGCGACGAGCCCGCCCCCGATCCAGGTCGAGGCCGGAAGATCGAATCCGGCTGCGGGAAACGTCCGCTCGACCGCGACCATCGCCAGGGCGGCGATGAAGAACTGGACGAGGGGCGGAACCCGGAGCTCGAGAGCGCGCACGACCTGGCTCCTCCTGGCTCGACGATTGCAGCGCGACGACGCCGACGGACTGCGCCGCTCGGGATCTCAGCGCTCGCCGCGCGAGAACAGGCGGCCGATCCAGCGGAACGGCGCCGTGAGCACGCGCCCCAGCCCCGAGCCGCTCTTCCGCGATGCCCGGGCCGCCCGGGGTCTTGAGCGGGACTTCTTCACCCTTGCGTCGAACGCCAGTTTGACGCTGCCCATGCGGATGACGTCGCCGGGCTGGAGGTAGGCGCTGAGCACCTTGCGCTCGTTCACGAAGGTGCCGTTGACCGACATCATGTTGACGATCTTCCACCGGCCGTTCTCGTGGACGAGCTGCGAATGGCGGCCCGAGACACTGTCGGCATCGATCTCGATGTCGGCGCCCTCGCCGCGGCCGATTTCCCACTTCCCCTTCCCGTCCTCGACCGAGAGCTCGAACATGGTCCCCAGGACGGGCTCGGTGAGGCCGATGAGGATGGGCTGGTCCTTCGAGACCTGCTGGCGCGCCTGCGCGATGGCCTTGGAGGGATCCAGCGAGGGCGAGTCCTTTCCGGGAGGCTGCATTTCGTCCATGACGAGCACGGAAGTGTGCGAGGCCTGTTCGAGCTGTTCGGCGTCGGCCCAGCTTCTCGGGATCGAGGGGTCGATTCCGCCGTTCGACTCCCCGGACTTCCGGGACTCGGCGCCCTCCTTCTTCGACCCGGGCGCGGCCTCGGCACGCTCGGAACCACTCTCGGTGCCCGGCGGAGCTTCCGATTCCCCTCCCGCGCCTCGGGGCGGCTCGGCCTGCCCGCCCTCGTCCGCGTCGGACTGCCGCTCCTTCGCGGGTTCCGCCGACTCGGGCTCTTCGGCCGCCCCCGATTCGCGCCGGGCGTCCGGGGACGACTCCGGAACCGATTCGGGCTCCGGCTCGCCGACCCGGGCCGGGTCCGCAAGACCCCGCATTTCCTCGCGGCTGGCCACGACGGTCTTGTCGGCGTCGTCTTCGGGGGGCTGCTGCCGCACATCGATGACCCGGAAGCGCGAGTCGCCGAACTGCACGAAGTCGCCGTGCTCGAGCGGCGTCCGGCCATCGATCTGCTCGTCGTTGACGAAGGTGCCGTTGGTCGAGCCCTGGTCTTCGACCCAGAGTTCCCCGTCTTCGACGCCGATCTCGGCATGGACGCGCGAGCACTTCGTGCACGACAGGACCAGCTCGCAGTTCAGGCCCCTTCCGACCTTCATCGTGCCTTCGACGGGCGTCTTCTCGCCGTCGTCCCGGTTGAGCAGGACGAACTGGCCTCCGGATTCGTTTTCGGGACTGCGCTCGCTCATCATCGCTTCCCGGAGAGGATGTCTCCGCAGGGTTCGAATTCCCCGATTCTAACGCAGCGCCGCGCCCTTCCCGGCCATCGCTACCGCACCTCGGTGCCGACGCGCCGTGCGACGGCCGCGTATCGGGCGGGGTCGAAATCGTGTTCGTCGGACAGCGTCTCGAACCAGGCGTCGAGCGGCGGGCCGAGGGCCTGGTATTCGCCGAGCACGATGGTCAGCGTTTCCACGGCCAGGAACGCCTGCTCGGCGGTCGTGAAGTCGCCGTAGCGCCCGCTGCCGGCCCGCTCGAGCAGCAGTTCGCGGATTTCGCGCATCTCCGCCTCGCTGTAGTCTCGATCCGCGGCGAGCCGGCGCATCTCCTCGACGGCGGCGCCGAGTTCGTCGGCCGCTTCGCGCACGGCCTCCCGGCTCCGCGTCGTGGCGGTATGCAGACTTCGCGTCCGCTCGCGGACGCGCTCGGCCGCGGAGTCCTCGAGAACCTCGCCGATCGCCATGAGCACCTGGAAGCTGCTGTCGTCGAGCCGGACCATGCCCGGCGGCAGGCTCGCCGTGACCGGGGTGGCGTGCATGCGCATGTCGTTCATCGGATGGTGGCAGGCATGGCAGTCGAAGAACGCCAGTTCCGGGAAGAGCCCGTGACCGGCGAACAGGTCGGAGCGCAGCAGGTCGAGCTGGCGCTCGGCCTTCATGACCATGCCGGTTGCCCACATGTTCACGCTGCCGATGCGGCCCTTGCGCTCGCGGTAGTCCTCGTCGATCTCGTAGTGCGCGGGCTGATTGACGGTGAAGGTCTCGAGCTCGAAGCTCATTCGCGGATGGCCGGCCGCCATGATGTCGTGGTCGGCGAACTTCTCCTCGGTGCCGACGTGGCACGACAGGCAGAGCCGGGCGCGCGCCTCGGGCTGCTCGGTCGGATACATGCCGCGCGCGAGGTTGTCCTCGTGTGTCGCACCCTCCTCGGCATGCGATTCGATCCAGCGCTCCGCACCGCCGTGGCAGGCCTCGCAGCCCACGCCGTCGCTGATCTGGAACTTCTCGCCGCGCCGATCCGCCGGAACGTTGTCGGCGTGGCAATCGAGGCAGATCTTCGCCGTCGTGGCACTGCCCAGCCCCAGCCTGTCGGCCATGCGCTGGGATTCCTCGCTCCGAAGGACCGTGTAGGCCCTCGAGTGGTAGTCGTCGTTCGACCAGGTGCGGTACTCGTTGAGCAGCACGTTCGAGGTTTCATCGGGCGTGACCTTGCCGTGGCAGACCGAGGTCGCGCAGGAGGCCGGGCCGAGGTGCATGTACTCGCCATCGGAGGGCAGCGGCTGGGCCTGGGCTCCGCCGACCGCCAGCGCGCCGGCAACCAGGATCGCCGCGCGTGCGGTTCGCTCATTCATCTTCGGCCTCGTCGCTCACGTACCAGGGATCGCCGTTCTCGTCGAGATACAGGCCCTTCATCTCCTCGTGCGTCAGCGGCCTGGCCCCCTTGCGCCCGAACACCGCCACCTGCCCGCCCGTCTCGTCGACGCCGCGGTCGCGCTCCAGCGGGCGCGACAGCGACAGGGCCGGCCGCGACGTCGGATAGGCAGCGATGAGCGCGGGATTCGGACGTGGGCTGAAGCCGTAGAACTTCGGCTGCAGCTCCGGCGAGGTCAGCTGGACGACCTTCAGTCCCCCGCTCCCGTCGGCCACGTAGGCGAACAGCGAAGCGTTCGTGGAGGCGACGATCACGTCGCGGGCGTCCGCGATCGCGCCGTCGGCCGAGAACCGCTCGACCACGGCCATGGCCTCGGGCCGCGTCACGTCGACGATGACGAGACCGTCTCGGCCTGCGGCCACGTAGGCGTAGGTCCGCGAGACGTAGACGTTGTGGGCATCGGAAAGCTCGATGGTGTTTTCCTCGACGACGCGAGGAGCGGCCGGATCGGTCACGTCGACGACCGAAAGGCCGCGTCCGTCGACGACGAACAGGTAGCGGAACTGCACGGTCGTGGACCGCGCGCCGGTCAGCGGAATCGTCGAGGCGACCTGTGGCGACATCGGCTCGGAGAGATCCAGCACGACGATGCCGCGGTCGGCCGTCACGTAGGCGTGGTTGCCGGCCATGGTCACGTGGCGGGCGCCGTCGAGCACACCGCCCTCGTTCCATGTCAGTGCGCGCTCGAGGTTGTTGTTGCGCGGCTCGGAGTCGGACAGCGTGTTGACGTCGACGAGGATCAGGCCCTCGACGGCGTCGGTGATCACGGCGTAGTCGTAGATCGGCGCGAACGGCTGCTCCTCGTTGACCTCGCGCATGAGCTCGCCCTCGTTGCGATCCGGGTGGATCGGCTGCGTGGTCACGAGGTCGACGCAGGTCGCGTTTTCCGAATCCACGCGCATGTCCTGCCCCAGCGGGCTGAACGGCGCCGAGACGATGCGCTGCGAGAAGCCCTTGTTGGCGACCGAGGCGATGTCGTAGACGCGGAACCCCTCGTCGCCGCCGGCGGTGTAGAGGTATTCGCCTCGGTGCTGGATGCAGCCGACCCGGCCCGCCGAATGGGTGTGTGCGGTCTCGAGCTCCCGTCCTCGCTCGACGTGCGCGGCATGCCAGTCGGGGTAGGCGTAGCGATGCAGGTAGCTGCCGATCACGGCCTGGGGCTCGTCCCACTCGGTGACCTGCACGGCGGAAAGTTCGCCGTCGCCGCCGACCCAGGCGTGGTAGCCGACGAAGTCCAGGAAGTTCGTGCCCAGCATCAGCGTCTGGGCGAGGATGGCGTTGTTGTCACCCTCCTTCGAGAGGTGGCAGTCGCTGCACACGCGCGTCTCGGTCTTGCGCACCGTGTGCGGGAAGTGCGTGTTCATCGCCTGCGAGCTGTACCCGGCCGCCGAGATCGGGGGCTGCTGGACATAGATCTTCTGGCGGAAAGCGTCGGTCGACGACAGCACCAGCGCGGAAGACGACCGCGTCGGGGCGTACTTGCCGCCCTGCTGGTCGCCCTGCCGGCCGATCATGAACGTCTGGTCGCGCGCGACCTGGGGATTGTAGGTCGAGTAGTTTCGCGACGGACCGCCGTCGTAGTGCAAGCGATCGGTCTTCCAGTTGGCCTCGATGGGAAGATGACAGCCACCGCAACTCGTCGTCCACGACGTGTGGCAGAGGTAGCACTCGATTTCCTCGTCGGAGTGCGCACGCATGTGACTCTCGACGTCCATGCCCCAGTCCTGGGTGTCGACGTCCGAGCTCATGAGCTTGGCGCGGGCGGCCTTCTCGTTGTACTTGTCGCTGCCCTCGGTGACCGTATCCCGGACCAGGCTCAGGTTCCACTCGAGCTCGGGATCCATGACCGAGCGCTGCACCAGCTCGTCGCCGACCCACTCGAAGCGGCGTCGGCCGTCGGGCGTGCGCAGCAGGCTCATGTCGGTCCCGCCCTCGAGGGCGGCCGGCCCCGAGGTGCGCAGGTTCGGATAGGCGTCGGCCGTGCCGTGGCAGTCCTGGCACTTGATCTCCACGGCCATCGCCACCTCGCCGTAGATGTGCCCGTTGCCGTGCGTGTCCTGCGCGAAGTGGCAGTCCACGCAGTGCATGCCCTCGTCGAGGTGGATCGACGACATGTGCACGGCCTTGTCGAACTTGTCGGGATCGTCGTCGGAAACCACGTTGCCCTCGGCGTCGAGCAGGTTGCCCTCGCGATCGCGCTTGAACACTGCGCGGAAGTTCCAGCCGTGGCCGTGGTAGTCGGCGAACTGCGTGTCGCTGAGCTCGGAGTTCATCTCCGAGACCTGGCGCAGGAAGTCCAGGTCGGCCCACTTGCCTCTGGGCGCCGCGCCCTCGGGGTTGCGGTCGAGGACCTTGCGCGTGGTCTCGTGATCGGGGTACTGCTGCTGCTCGGGCCACATGTGCGGCGCGTCGGACTCGTAGTCCCACATCGTGTAGCCGAGGTAGCTGTTCACGAACATGTTCGGCTGGTGCATGTGGCAGACCATGCACTGGCTCGTCGGAATCGAGCGCGTGAACGCGTGCGAGATCGGGTGGCCCGATTCGTCGTCGGGAATCGTCGGGTCCGCGGTCTGCGTCTGCCCACGGTGGCCGAAGGCCGCGTACTGCCCGGAATGACGCGGGTCGCGGTCGTTGGCGTAGACCACGTGGCACGAGGCGCAACCGGAGTTGCGGTAGTCGCCGGGCTGGTCGTTCGTGCCCATGAACCACATGTTCGGGTCGTTGAGGCGGGTCTTGGTGATGTTCAGCACGGGCACCGAGATGCGCGCGCCCGTGCCCGGCCCGCGGTTCGACTGGCGGATGTCGGGCCGGCCCGGCTCCTCGAGCAGGACGATGCGCCCCGTGACGTTCGGATTGCCGGTCTCGGGGAACAGGTGCGACTTGTTGCG
>JAWVZQ010000010.1:0-24286 GCA_033722095.1 Wenzhouxiangellaceae bacterium
CTCCGCCGCCGCCCGGCGCTCGGCCTCCTCGCGGCGCTGCTCGGCCAGCTCGGCAAGCCGGCGCTCCTCTTCCTCGCGCTGTCGCTGTGCTTCGAGCCGCTGGCGGCGCAATGTCTCGAGTTCATCGAGCCGGCGCTGCTCGGCCTCGCGGCGCTCGCGCTCCAGCGCGGCCTGTTCCTCGGCGCGGCGCCGCTGCTCGGCCTCTTCGCGGCGCTGGCGCTCGACGAGCGCGCGACGCTCGGCTTCCTGCCGTTCGCGCTCGGCCTGCTCGGCCTGGCGCCGTTCCTCCTCCCGCTGGCGCTGCAGGGCCTGCTGCTGCCGCTCTTCCTCGGCGCGCCGTTCGAGTTCCCGCTGGCGCGCGCGCTGCTCCGCCGCGGCCTCGTCGCGACGCTGCTCTACGTAGGGGGCGGCGTCGACGAGCTGGAACGCGGGGCGCACCTCGGGCCGTTCGCCGCGCCAGTCCAGGCTGCCCAGCCAGAGCAGCAGCAGGCCCGCGGCATGGACCCCGAGGGCGAGGGCGAGCGCACGCGTGAACTCGGCGCGGGTCGCGGCGGCCGGAGACGGTCTGCGGCGGGCGTTCACTGCTCGGGCGGATCGCCCATGAAGCCGATCGCGCCGACGCCGGCCTGCTGCAGCAGCACCATCGTCTCGTAGATGTGCCGGTAGGCCACCTCCCGGTCACCGCCGATGAGCACCTGCACGTCGGGATTCCGGCCCAGCACGATGCCGATCCGCTCGACGAGCGTCTCCGGGTCGACGAGCTCGGGCGCGTCGCCGAGATTCAGGTAGCGGTTCCCGTCGGCATCGATGGTCACCACGAGCGGCTCGTCCACGTCGCCGAGCGACTCGGCGTTGCCCTGCGGCAGTTCGACCTCGACGCCGAGGTTCAGCAGCGGCGCCGTGACCATGAAGATGATCAGCAGCACGAGCATCACGTCGATGTAGGGAACGACGTTGATCTCGGCCATCGGCCGGCGCTTGCGGCGGATCGGGGAATCGACCTCCACGTCAGTCCTCCTGCAGCCGCCGGGCCTGGCGGAACAGGATCGCCGCGAACTCCTCCTTGAAGTTGTCCATGCGGACCTCGAGGCGGTAGACGCGATTCGAGTAGCGGTTGTAGGCGATGACGGCCGGGATCGCGGCCACGAGGCCCATGGCCGTCGCGATCAGCGCCTCGGCGATGCCCGGGGCGACCATCGCGATCGTGGCCTGCTGTACGCCGGCCAGCGCGAAGAAGGCGTGCATGATGCCCCAGACCGTGCCGAACAGCCCCACGTACGGACTCGTCGAGCCCACCGTGGCCAGGAAGTTCAGGTGCTGCTCGACGCGGTCGGTCTCGCGCGTCAGCGCCACGCGCATCGCGCGCTGGGCGCCGGCGGCCAGGGCCTCGGCTCCTAGGCGCCGCTCCTCGCGCAGCCGCGTGAACTCGCGGAAGCCGGCCTCGAAGATGATCTCCAGCCCCTCGCGCACCTTGCGCTCGCTGCAGATCCGGTCGTAGAGCTGGCCGAGATCGGCTCCCGACCAGAACCGCTCCTCGAATTCCTTCGAGCGCTTCTCGATGCGCGCCAGCGACGATTGCTTGTAGAAGATGATCACCCACGTGGCGATCGAGGCCAGGACGAGGACCAGCATCACGAGCTGCACGACGAGCGTGGCCTCGGCGATCAGACTCCAGACGTTCATTTCCGCATTCATTCGAATTCCAATTTGTTTCTTCAGTTAATTGATATTGTTCTATTTTTGGTTTCCACGCGCTTCGATGATCTGCGTGAACAGCTCGCCCGGCATGCGCACCGGAACGAAGCGTTCGGCGTCGAGGCAGGCCGCGCGCACCGTGGCCCGGACGAGTTCCTCGCCGCGCCGCTCGACGCGCTGGACGAAGTCGATCCGCGCGCGGCTCGCGTCTTGGACGTCGACGAGGACGTCGAGTTCATCCTCGAGCCGCGCCGGACGCACGAAGTCCAGCGTCATCGCCGTGACCGCGAACACGCGGCCGTTCTGCTCGCGCATCGCGACCTGAGAGTGACCCAGCGCCGAAAGCCAGTCGCTGCGCGCGCGCTCGAGGAAATGCAGGTAGCGCGCGTGGTAGACCACACCGCCGCCGTCGGTGTCCTCCCAGTAGACGCGATAGCGGAACCGCGCGGTCACGCTTCGATCCGCCCCGTGCGCCGGCCCCGTCGGCCCGTCACTCCCCTTCTCTCCCGCGTCCCGAGAACAGGTCCGGGCCGGGCTCGTTGCGGCGCGGCGGCTCCAGGCCGAGGTGCCGCCAGGTGCGGTCGGTGGCCTGGCGCCCTCGCGAGGTGCGGACCAGGAAGCCCTGCTGGATGAGATAGGGCTCGATGACGTCCTCGATGGTTCCGCGCTCCTCCGACAGCGCCGCGGCCAGGCTCTCGACGCCGACGGGCCCCCCGCCGAAGTGCTCGACGATGATCTGCAGCAGCCTGCGGTCGAGCTGGTCGAAGCCCTCGGCGTCGACCTGCATCATCTCCAGCGCCTGCCCGGCCACCTCGGCGTCGATGCGCCCCCCTGCGCGGACCTCGGCGAAGTCGCGCACGCGGCGCAGCAGGCGGTTCGCGATGCGCGGCGTGCCGCGCGAGCGCCGCGCGATCTCGGCCGCGCCGGCCTCGTCGCAGCCGATCTCGAGAATCCCGGCCGAGCGGCGCACGATCTTCGCCAGTTCGTCGACCGCGTAGAACTCGAGACGCTCGACGATGCCGAAGCGGTCGCGCAGCGGCGAGGTCAGCAGCCCGGCGCGCGTCGTCGCCCCGACCAGCGTGAAGCGCGGCAGGTCTAGCTGGATCGAGCGCGCCGCCGGTCCCTCGCCGATGATGATGTCGATGCGGTAGTCCTCCATCGCCGGGTACAGGACTTCCTCGACGACCGGCGAGAGGCGGTGGATCTCGTCGACGAACAGCACGTCGCCGGGCTCGAGATTCGTCAGCATCGCGGCCAGGTCGCCGGCCTTCTCGAGCACGGGACCCGAAGTCTGGCGCAGCTGCGTGCCCATCTCGGCGGCAATGACATTCGCCAGCGTCGTCTTGCCGAGCCCCGGCGGGCCGAAGATCAGGACGTGGTCCAGCGCCTCGCCGCGCGTGCGCGCCGACTCCAGGTAGATGCCGAGCCGGTCCTTCATCGCCCGTTGCCCGACGTATTCGTCGAGGCGCTTCGGGCGCAGCGTTCGCTCCACGCGCTCCTCGTCGCTTGCCGCACCGGCCTGCAACAGCCGTTCCTCGTCGTGGTCGGGAATGTTCATGCCGTTCCCCGGATGGGCCTGGATCGGTCTGCTGGAGGATGCCTCATGAGGACATCCGGTTCTTCAGCGCCTGGCGAATGATGGCCTCGGCCGAGCCGGCGTCGTCGCCGACGGCCTTGATCATCTTCAGCGCCTCGGTCGGAGAATAACCCAGCGCGACCAGGCCCTCGCGCGCCTCGCCGGCGGCGTCTCGCGCGGCGGGCGCGCCGCCGGTCTTTCCGCTCCCGCCGACCGCGAGTTCGAGCCCGTCGAGGCGGCTGCGCATTTCCAGGATCAGCCGCTCGGCGGTCTTCTTGCCCACGCCGGGCAGGCGAGTCAGCGCCTGGCTGTCGCCGGACTCGACCATGAACGCGAAGTCCTCGGCCGACACGCCGGAGAGGATCGCCAGCGCGACCTTCGGCCCGACGCCCGAGATCTTCAGCAGCTCGCGGAACAGCTCGCGGTCGCCGGCCGCGGCGAAGCCGAACAGCAGATGGGCGTCCTCGCGCACGACCTGGTGGATCAGCAGCGTGCACTGCTCGCCCGTCCCCGGCAGCCGGTCGAAGGCGCTCAACGGTGCCTCGACCTCGTAGCCGACGCCGGCGACGTCGATGACGAGTTGCGGTGGTCGGCGTTCGACGAGCGTTCCGGTCAGGCGCGAGATCATGGCGAGTCCTTCGTTTCGTTGCGATCGTGCATCAGCGCAGCCGCACGCCGGCCGGAAGCCGTGACGCGGTGCGCGCGGTGTGGAGGTGGCACAGCGCCGCGGCCAGCGCATCGGCGGCGTCGGCACCGAACCGGCTGTCGGATTTCAGCAGCGCGCGCACCATGTGCTGGACCTGGCGCTTGTCGGCGGCTCCCTTGCCCACCACGGCCTGCTTGATCTGCGACGGGGAGTATTCGACGACCTCGAGACCGGCCGTGACGGCCGCACAGATCGCCGCGCCGCGTGCCTGGCCGAGCTTGATCGCCGAGGAGGGATTGCGGCTGACGAACACCGTCTCGATGGCCATGACCTCGGGGCCGTGGGCCTCTACGAGGCGCTGCACGCCGCGGTAGATCGCGGCCAGGCGCTCGGGCATTCCGCCGTCGCCGAGCTGTAGCTGCTCGGCGGCCACGAGGCGCTCGCCGTCGATGACGCCGAGCCCCGTCACGCGCGAGCCCGGGTCCAGGCCCAGGATGCGCATCAGCGGCTCCGTGCCGGCCGGCGCATCACTCCCAGGCTTCGGCCGGGACGTCGGCGTTGTGCCAGACGTTCTGCGTATCGTCGAGTTCCTCGAGCACGTCGAGGAACTTCACGAGCTGACGGCCGGCGTCGACGTCCTGCTCGACCGTGGTCATCGCGCGCATCGTGACTTCGGCCTCGGCCGGCTCCAGGCCGGCCTTGCGCATCGCGGCGAGCACTTCGGAGAAGTCCTCGGCTGCGGTCAGCACCTCGATGGAGCCGTCGTCCCCGTTCTCGAGTTCCTCGGCACCTGCCTCGAGCGCAGCCTCCATGACGGCGTCCTCGTCGGTGCCGGGCTCGTAGGTGATGACGCCCTTCTTCTCGAACAGGTACGCCACCGAGCCCTCGGTGCCGAGGTTGCCGCCGTGCTTGGAGAACGCATGGCGGACATCGGCGACGGTGCGGTTGCGGTTGTCGGTGACGGTGTCGACCATGACGGCCACGCCGCCGGGCGCATAGCCCTCATAGGTGATTTCCACGTACTCGGCGCCCTCGAGTTCGCCCGTGGCCTTCTTGACGGCGCGCTCGATGTTGTCCTTGGGCACGTTGGCGGCATTGGCCTTGTCCCAGGCCAGGCGAAGACGCGGATTGGTGTCGGGATCGCCGCCGCCCTCGCGCGCGGCGACCGTGATCTCGCGGATCAGGCGCGTGAAGATCTTGCCCCGCTTGGCGTCCTGCGCCTTCTTGCGGTGCTGGATGTTGGCCCACTTGCTGTGACCTGCCATACTGCGAATGCGTCCGTTGGAAACCGGCCGGGATTCTACCACGCGACCCCCTCGATTCCGGCCTGCCGGCGCGCCGCGAATTCCCGCCGCAGCGGTTCAGCCGCGGTACAGCCCGGACGGCTAGAATGGGCCGCGACGACACCGACCACCCGGAGAATCCACCATGTTCCGCATCCTGTCCCGAGGCCTCGCCGCCGCCCTGCTTCTCGGCGCCGCGCAGGCCCACGCCCAGTACGGCGAGATGAACCTGCTGACCGAGCTCGGAACACCGTTCCCGCCCGGCTGTCTGTCGATCCAGGTGCCCGAAGCGCCCGACTCCCCGGACCTCCTGCTCGTGGATTCCGATCTCGACGTGCCGTCGATCAACTCCGACGTTCCCGACGCCCGCGTCCGGCTGCGCGTGTGGCGCGTGGCCTGCGCCGACGACGGCTTCTCGGTCGTCATCGTGCGCCTGCGCCAGCTCTCCGGCGACCCCGTGCTCGTGCCCACGGTCTGGGCCGAGGCCGGAAACGTGCAGCGGCCCGACCACTCGGCCCAGCTGCTCAAGGTACCGGCCGCCGGCAACGTCGGCGCGAGCAGCAACACCGTCACGCTGAACGGGACGAGCTGGATGCTTGCCGTCGACCCGCTGGCCGTGGACGGCTCGACGAACTTCTTCCCTGCGGACTACAACGGCACGTTCACGCTGGAATTCACCTGGGGCGATTTCTCGCTCGTCGACCCGGCCCGGTTCCTGTTCACCATCGACCAGTTCGAGCCGGCACTGGATCCGCCGCAGTTCGACCAGCCCCTGCTCAACGGCCGCTACACGGGCCAGTGGATCGCCCAGGGCGCCCCGCGCCAGGGGCTCGTGCTCCAGGTTGCCGAACTCATCGACACGAACTACGTGTTCGCGATCTTCTTCACCTATCTCAACGACCAGCCGATCTGGGTCGTCGGCAACTCCCAGGCGCAGCCGCAGGTGCCGGGCCCGGTGGCGGTCCCGATGTTCACGCTCCAGGGCGGCGCGTTCATCGCCGACCCGTCCCAGCCTCCGGCCCAGGACATCTCCAGTTCCGACGCCGGCTCGATCTCGATCAGCGTGATCGACTGCAACACGATCCGCGTCGACTACGACTTCGGCCCGCTGGGCTTCGGCACCGGCAGCATCGACATGCAGCGGCTGATCCGCATCGCCGGATACGACTGCAATCCCTGGCAGTGATGATGGACCGGCGGCGCGGCGACGCGCCGCCGGTGCAATGACTGCAGCACGGTCCCGGTCCGCTGGCCCGGGACCGTGTTCCATCCGGCGAGGGCCGCACACATGAAGACCACGCTGATCCGCCTGGCCATCGTCGCCGCCATCGCCGCCGCCGTGGCGGCGTTCTTCTGGTTCGACCTGGCCCAGTGGTTCACGCTCGCCGAACTGCGCGAGCAGCGCGACCGGCTTCTGGCCTTCACCGAACGACACTTCTTCGCGATGCTTGGCGGCTACATGGCCGTCTACATCGTGATGGCCGCGCTGTCGCTGCCCGGCGCCGCGATCCTGACGATCGCCGGCGGCGCGCTGTTCGGCCTGGCCTGGGGCACGCTGGCCGTGTCCTTCGCGTCGTCGATCGGCGCCACGCTCGTGTTCCTCGCCGCCCGATTCCTGTTCCGGGACGCCGTGCAGAAGCGTTTCCGCAAGCGCCTGCGCGCCGTCAACGAGGGCGTCGAGCGCGACGGTGCGTTCTACCTGTTCGCGCTGCGGCTCGTGCCGATCTTCCCCTTCTGGGTGGTCAACCTCGTCATGGCGCTGACCCCGATCCGGACCTGGACCTACTATTGGGTCAGCCAGGTCGGCATGCTCCCGGCCACGCTCGTCTACGTCAACGCCGGCACCCAGCTCGGCCAGGTCGACTCGGTCGGCGACGTGCTCACGCCGGGCCTGTTGGGCGCTTTCGTGCTGCTCGGCCTGCTGCCGCTGCTGCTCCGGCTGCTGCTGCGCTTCGTGCGCAATCGCCGCGTCTACTCGGGACATCCGAAGCCGGATTCCTATGACTACAACCTCATCGTGCTCGGCGCCGGCTCGGCCGGCCTCGTCTCGGCATACATCGGCGCCACGGTGCGGGCGAAGGTCGCGATCATCGAGAAGGACCGCATGGGCGGCGATTGCCTGAACACGGGCTGCGTGCCCTCGAAGGCCCTGCTGCGCACGGCGCGGCTCGTCCAGCAGGCACGCGATTCGAAGCGCTACGGCATCGCCTCGATGGACGCCGAGGTGGAACTCGTCGACGTGATGCGCCGCATCCGCGACGTCATCGCGAAGATCGAGCCGCACGACTCCGCCGAAAGATATCGGGGCATGGGCGTGGACGTGCTCCAGGGCGAGGGCCGCATCGTCTCGCCCTGGGAGATCGAGGTCGGAGGGCGCCGCATCTCGGCACGCCACATCATCCTGGCCACGGGCGCCGATCCGCTCGTGCCCGATATCGACGGGCTTTCCGACGTCGAGTTCCTGACCAGCGACACGGTATGGAACCTCTCGGCCCTGCCCCGCCGGCTCTGCGTTCTCGGCGGCGGGCCGATCGGCTGCGAACTGGCCCAGGCCTTCCAGCGCCTGGGTTCGGAGGTCACGATCGTGGAAATGGAGGACCGGCTGCTGCCCCGCGAGGATCCCGATGCCGGTCGTGCGCTCATGCGCCGCATGGAACGCGAGGGCGTGCGGCTTGCGGTATCCCACACCGCCGAGCGCTTCGAATCCGACGGCGACGGCGGGACCGTGACCTGCCGGCACGGTGACGATTCCGTCGACATCGGATTCGACCGCGTGCTCGTCGCGCTGGGCCGGCGGCCGCGCGTCAGGGGCTTCGGGCTCGAGGAACTCGGCGTGGCGATCGCCGACGACGGGACCGTGGCCACCGATTCGTTCCTGCGCACGAACTTTCCGAACATCCTGGTCTGCGGCGATGCCGCCGGCCCGTACCAGTTCACGCACGTGGCTTCACACCAGGCCTGGTTCGCGGCCGTCAACGCGCTGATCTCGCCGTTCTGGTCGTTCCGGGCCGACTACCGCGTCATTCCATGGGCGACGTTCACCGAGCCCGAGGTCGCCCGCGTCGGCATCACCGAGGAGGAGGCCCGAGAGCGCGATGAGGACGTCGACGTCACCCGCTACGGCATCGACGACCTCGACCGCGCGATCGCCGACGGGCACGACAGCGGCTTCGTCAAGGTGCTGACCGAATCCGGAAAGGACCGGATTCTCGGCGTAACCATCGTGGGCCATCACGCCTCGGAGATGATCGGTGAATTCGTTCTCGCGATGAAGCACAAGCTGGGCCTCGAGAAGATCCTCGGCACGATCCACATCTACCCGACGATGAACGAGGCCAACAAGTACGCCGCCGGTGAATGGAAGAAGGCGCGCAAGCCCGAACGCCTTCTGTCGCTGGCCGAACGCTGGTTCCGCTTCCGCCGCTGAGTTTTCGCGCCGGCCCGTTCCGGCCGGCCACGCGCCTCCTGCACCCTGCCCGTCCCGAATGCCGCCGTCCCCGGCGTCCAGGAGAGAAAATACTTGCTTTTGGTGCCTTGGTGTATTACCCTAGTAGCACACTAGGACTCCAGCACAGGTCACGCCATGAACCGCCTACCGAATCCCCTCCCGCAACTCTTCGCCGCCGCCGCCGCGATCGCGATGCTGGCCGGCTGCAATGCAGGTGCCAACAGCACCCCCGACGCCTCGAAGGAGCCCGACCCGGCACTGCCCGTCGAGGCCGCGACGGTCGCGGCCGGCGATGTTTCGGCAACCTGGGACGGTTCGACGACCCTGGAGCCCGAGCGCACGGCGCAGGTGGTCGCCAAGCTCGACGGCGTGGTTCTGGAGATTCTCGTCGAGGAAGGCGATCGCGTCGAGAAGGGACAACTGCTGGCTCGCCTCGAAGACGACCGCTACCGCCTGCAGCTGGAGCAGGCCGCCGTCTCGATGCGCCAGCTCGAGGGTGAACTGGCCCGTGCGCGCGAACTGCACGAACGCAAGCTCATCAGCGCCGACGAGTTCGAACGAATCCGCGCTGCGGCCGAGGCGCAGCAGGCCGCCCACGCGCTGGCCCGCCTCGAGCTCGATCACACCGGCATCCGCGCACCGATCTCGGGCGTGGTCTCGCAGCGCCTCGTCAAGGCCGGCAATCTGGTCGGCCGCCACGAGCCGCTGTTCGTCGTCGACGATTTCGATCCGCTCTGGGCCGTGCTGCACGTGCCCGAGCGCCAGCTCGGCCTGATCCGCGCGGGACTGCAGGCCCGGCTCGTCACCGATGCATTCCCCGAGCGCGTGTTCCGCGGTGAAGTCCTCCGGGCGCGCCCCGTCGTCGACCCCGAGACCGGCACCTTCGAGGTCACCGTCTCGTTCAGCGACGACGAGGGTCTGCTGCGGCCCGGGCTGTTCTCGCGCGTCTCGGTCGTCCACGACCGCCGCAGCCACGTGGCGATGGTGCCCGGCGAGGCCCTGCTCAGCGAGGACGGTGCCCGCTCCGTGTTCGTGCTCGTGCCCGACGAGTCCGGCCCGCCCGGAACCGCCTGGCGCGTCGAGAAGCGCAGCGTCGTGACCGGATACGAGAACGAGGACGCCGTCGAGATCGTCGACGGCCTGGAAATCGGCGAAGCCGTGGTCACGGCCGGCAAGATCGGCCTGCGCGACGGCGTGCGCGTGAAGGTCGTCGAATCGTGAGCTGGGCGCGCGTCGCGGTCCGCCGCCCCGTCGCGGTATCGATGGGGATGGTCACCCTGGTCCTGTTCGGTCTGATCTCGCTGGCCGGCCTCAACGTCAACCTGCTTCCCGATCTCAGTTACCCGACACTGACGGTGCGCACCGAGCTCGAGGGTGCGGCCCCGGCCGAGATCGAGACGCTCGTCACCCGACCCGTGGAAGAGACCGTCGGAACCGTCAACGGCATCCGCCGCATCGAGTCGGTCTCGCGCTCCGGCCAGTCCGATGTGGTGCTGCGCTTCGGCTGGGGCACGAGCATGGACGACGCCTCGCTGGAGGTCCGCGAGAAGCTCGAGATCCTGCAGCTGCCGTTCGAGGCGTCCCGGCCCGTGCTGCTGCGCTTCGACCCCTCGACCGACCCGATCCTGCGTCTCGCCCTGGGCACGGAAGACGACGCGCAAGGCGACGCGGCGCTCAAGCCGCTGCGCCGCCACGCCGACGAGCAGCTCAGGAAGGACCTCGAGCCCATCGAAGGCGTGGCCGCGGTGCGGGTCAGCGGCGGACTCGAAGACGAGATCGCGATCGCCGTCGACGGCCAGCGACTCGACCGCCTCGGGCTGCGCGTGTCCGATGTGGCCGAAGTCCTGGCGCGCGAGAACGTGAACCTGTCGGCCGGCCGCCTCGAGGACGGGACGCGTCGTTATCTCGTGCGCACCATCAACCAGTTCACGAGCGTCGAGGCCATCGGCGACGTCATCGTCGCGCGGCGCGGCGAGCGCCCCGTGTACCTGCGCGACGTCGCCGAGGTGACGCAGTCGGCCCGCGAGCGCGAGGCAGTGACCCGGCTCGACGGACGCGAGGCCGTCGAGATCGCCATCTACAAGGAAGGCGACGCCAATACCGTCGCCGTGGCCGGCGCCGTGCTGGCCCGGCTGTCGTCCGTGCGGGCCGACCTGCCTGCAGGCATGCGGCTCGAAGTCGTCGAGAACCAGGCCCGGTTCATCGAGAGCGCCGTCGACGAGGTCGTGGGCAACGCCGTGCTCGGCGGCCTGCTGGCCATGGTCGTGATCCTGCTTTTCCTGCGCGACGCGGCCTCCACGCTGATCATCGCCGTCTCCATTCCCGTCTCGATCGTGGCGACGTTCTTCCTCATGGCCCAGACCGGCATCTCCCTGAACATCATGTCGCTGGGCGGCATCGCGCTGGCCACGGGCCTGCTCGTCGACAACGCCATCGTCGTTCTCGAGAACATCGCGCGCCGCCGGGCTGTCGGCGACGAGCGCGAGAGCGCGGCCGTGACCGGTACGCGCCAGGTCACGGCCGCCATCGTCGCCTCGACGCTGACGACCATCGCCGTGTTCCTGCCGCTGGCCTTCGTCGAAGGGATCGCGGGCCAGCTGTTCGGCGAACAGGCGCTGACGATCAGCTACGCGCTGGCGATTTCACTGATCGTCGCGCTGACGCTCATCCCCATGCTCGCCGCGCGACTCGGCGGGCGTGCCGAGAAGAGACTCCAGCGCGGCAGCGCCGGCGGAGCCTGGATGACGGCCCTGCGCGAGCGCTACCGCAGTGTGCTGGAAGGCGCCCTGCGGCACCGCTGGACCGTGGTCGGCATCGCCGCGGCGCTGCTGGCCGTGGCCGTGGCCGACCTCTGGCAGCGCGACACCGAACTCGTCCCGCAACTCTCGCAGGGCCGGTTCGAGGTCGAGGCCGAACTGCCGCCGGGCACGCCGCTGGCCGGTACGGACCGCGTCATGCAGCGGATCCAGGATGCGGCGAGGCAGCTTCCCGAAGTCGACTACAGCTTCGGCATCGCCGGAAGCGGCAACCGCATCGACGCCAGCCCGACCGAATCCGGCGAGAACGTCTCGCGCGTGCTGCTTTCGCTGAAGACGGCCGCACCGGACGCCGAACGCCGCGCGATGGCCGACCTGCGCGCCGAGCTCTCGGGCCTGCCCGGGGTTTCGCTGCGCATGAAGCGGCCGGAACTCATGAGCTTCGACACGCCGCTGGAGATCGAACTGGCCGGCCACGACCTGGCTGCCCTGAAGACCGGTGCCGATCGCGTCGCCGAGCGCCTGCGCACGTCCGAGCGCTTCGTCGATGTGGAGTCCAGCCTCGAGCAGGGCCACCCCGAAGTCCAGGTCCGCTTCGACCAGGAGCGCATCTCCGCGCTGGGGCTGACCGTGCGCGAGGTCGCCGATCAGCTCGTCAATGCCGTGCGCGGCACGGTGGCCAGCCGCTACAGCTGGCGCGATCGCAAGATCGACATCCTCGTCCGCGCGGCCGAGGAAGACCGGTCCTCGGTGGGCGACCTGCGCGGCCTGATCGTCAATCCCGGCAGCGACCGGCCCGTCACGCTGGCCGCCGTCGCCGACGTCGTCGTCACCGAGGGCCCGGCGCGCATCCGGCGCGCGGGGCAGGAGCGCGTCGCCGTGGTTTCCGCCAACCTGTCCCACGGCGCCCTGGGGGCCGCCGTCGAGGAGGCCGAGCGGCTGCTCGCGGACGTCGTGCTGCCGGCCGGAACCGTGCTTCGGATCACGGGCCAGAACGAGGAGCTGCAGGCCTCGACGCGCTCGCTGCTGTTCGCGCTGGCGCTGGCCGTCTTCCTCGTCTACCTCGTCATGGCCTCGCAGTTCGAATCGCTGCTGCACCCGTTCGTGATCCTGTTCTCCGTGCCGCTGGCCGGCGTCGGCGCCTGGCTGGGACTCGCGCTGACGGGCACGGCGCTGAGCGTCATGGTCTTCATCGGCCTGATCATGCTGACCGGAATCGTGGTCAACAACGCGATCGTGCTCATCGACCTCGTCAACACGCTGCGCGCCGATGGCATGGCCCGGTACGAGGCGATCGTCGAGGGCGCCTGCCAGCGGCTGCGCCCGATCCTGATGACGACGCTGACGACGACGCTGGGACTGCTGCCGATGGCGCTGGGACTCGGCGAAGGCGGGGAAATCCGCGCCCCGATGGCGATCACCGTCATCGGCGGCCTGCTCGTGTCGACGGCACTGACGCTGATCGTGATCCCGGTCGTCTATTCGCTGCTCGATCGCCGCGCCGACGTCGCGCAGGCGGAGTCGGGTTCCACCGCCGCCACGACGGCCTGACGGATACGCCGCGATGAAGTCGCCTGCCGAGTTCTGCATCCGGAGACCGGTCACCACGGTCATGCTCTTCCTCTCGCTGGTCGCGATCGGCCTCGTGGCCTCCCGGCTTCTGCCGCTGGAGTACTTCCCGAAGATCGATGCGCCGTTCGTCGCGATCCAGGTGCCCTACCCGGGCGCGACGCCGGCAGAGGTCGAGCGCGAGATCACGCGGCCCGTCGAGGAGGCGCTGGCCACGCTGCCCGGCATCGAGCAGTTGCGCTCGACCTCCTCGGCCGACGGCGCATCGTTCAACCTGGAGTTCGCCTGGGGCGAGGACGTTTCGATCAAGGCCATCGAGGCCCGCGAACGCGTCGAGGCGATCCGCGGCGAACTGCCCGATGATGTTCGCCGCATCCTCGTATTCAAGTTCAATACGGCCGACCAGCCCGTGCTGACGCTGCGCATTTCGTCGGAGCGCGACCTGTCCGACGGCTACGACATGATCCAGCGCACGCTGATCCGTCCCCTGGAGCGCATTCCCGGCGTCGCGCGCGTCGAGCTTCAGGGCCTGGAGCCGAAGGAAATCCGCATCGAGCTCGACGCCGAACGCGTGGCCGCCCACAACGTCGATCTCGTCGCGCTCCAGAACAGGCTGAGGCAGGTCAACTTCGCCTCTTCGGCCGGCCTCATGACGGATTCGGGGACGCGCTATCGCGTCGTGCCGCGCGAGGACCTCGTCGACGTCGACGACTATGCCGAACTGGTCATCGACGAGACGGGCCTGAGGCTCGGAGACATCGCGGAGGTGCGGTATGGCTCCGGCGAGCGCGACTACGCCCGCCACCTCGACCGGCGCTACGCGATCGGCGTCAGTGTCACGAAGGAGAGCGGCGCCAACCTCGTCGACGTCGGCCGCCGCGTGCTGGCCGAGGTCGAGCGCATCGGCCGCGAGCCGGAGATGCGCGGCATCCAGCTGTTCCACCTCGAGAACCAGGCCGAGGGCGTGACCGGGTCGCTGTCGGACCTGCTCTCGGCCGGCCTGCTCGGCGCGCTGCTCTCGCTGCTCGTGCTGTTCTTCTTCCTGCGCAACCTCGCGATGACGCTGATGGTGGCGCTGGCCGTGCCGGTATCGATCACGATCACGCTCGGCGCCATGTACTTCCTCGGCGTATCGCTGAACATCCTCTCGATGATGGGCCTGATGCTGGCCATCGGCATGCTCGTCGACAATGCCGTCGTGGTCAGCGAGAGCATCGCCACCGAACGCGAGCGCGCCGGCCCCGGGGCGGACACCGTGCAGGCAACGATCTCCGGCGTGCGCGCCGTGGCCCTGGCCGTCGCCGCCGGCACGCTGACGAGCGCGGCCGTGTTCCTGCCGAACATCTTCGGCGAGCAGAACCAGATCTCGATCTTCCTATCCCACGTGGCGATCGCGATCGTCGTCTCGCTGGCCGTCTCGCTGCTGCTGGCCCAGACCATGATCCCGATGATCGCCAGCCGCCTTCCGCCGCCGAAGCCGCGCTCGAGCGCACCGGTGCTGGACCGCCTGCGGGCCCGCTACCGCCGACTTCTCGGCTGGACGCTGCGCCACCGCTGGCTCTCGGCCGGGCTCGTCGCCGCCACGTTCCTGTCCATCCTCGTGCCGGCATCGCTCGTCAAGACCGACATGTTCCCGCAGACCGAGAGCCGCGACCTGTTCCTGCAGTACCACCTCGACAGCCACTACCCGCTCGAGCGCGTCAAGCAGGCCGTGGATCGCGTCGAGGACTACCTCTACGCCAACCAGGATGCCTTCGAGATCCGCGCCGTCTATTCGTACTACAACGAACAGGGCACGGCACAGTCGAGCATCCTGCTCGTCGACGACGACGAGGCCCGCCTGGCCAGTTCGGAGATTTCCCGGCGCATCCTCGAGGGCATGCCGGAGATCGTCATCGGCAAGCCCTCGTTCGATCGGCAGCGCAGCGGCGGGAGCGAAGGCGTCTCGCTGTCGCTGGTCGGCCCCTCGAGCGAACTGCTGGCCGGGCTCGCCGACGAGGCCGTGCGCCGGCTCTCCAGCGTGGAGGGGCTGTCGGGCGTACGCGTGCCGACGCCGCCGAACGAGCGCGAACTCCAGCTGCGCATCGACCGCGAGCGCGTCCAGCGCCTGGGCCTGGATTCCGGCGCCGTTGCGCAGACCGTCTCGGCGGCACTGAGGGGCGTGGAACTGCGCGAATTCCAGGGCCCGACCGGCGAAGTGCCCGTGCACCTGGGCTTCGGGAATTCGGACACCCGCGATCCCGGCGTGCTCGACGGGCTCCAGGTCACGGCCCCCGACGGCCGGCGCTTGCCGCTGTCTGCGCTCGTGCGCGTCGTCGAGCAGACCGGATCGCGGGAAATCCGCCGCACCGACCGGGAGACCGCGCTGCAGGTCGTGGCCAATCTCGACGGCATCACGATGGGCGAGGCGCGCGAGCGCATCGACGCGCGCATGGCATCGATGGAGATGCCGCCGGGCTACGAATGGCGCCTGGGCCGGGGCTTCGTCCGCGAGGACGACACGGGCCAGCGCATGGTCGTCAACATCCTGCTCGCGCTCGTGCTGATCTACATCGTGCTTGCCGCGCTGTTCGAGTCGATGCTCCAGCCGCTGACGATGATCGTCTCGATCCTGTTCTCGATCGTCGGCGTCTACTGGTTCTTCCTGCTGACCGGGACGACGTTCTCGCTCATGGCGATGATCGGCATCCTCATCCTCATCGGCGTGGTCGTCAACAACGGGATCGTGCTCGTCGACCACGTGAACCGGTTGCGCATGGACGGCATGGCGCGCGACGAAGCCATCCTGCAGGCCGGGCACGATCGCCTGCGGCCCATCCTCATGACCGTCGGAACGACGGTGCTGGGGCTGCTGCCGCTGTGCTTCGGCACGACGCAGATCGGCGGCGACGGACCGCCCTACTTTCCGATGGCGCGCGCCATCGTCGGAGGACTTCTGTTCTCGACCGTGGTCAGTCTGGTGTTCCTGCCGACGATCTACATCTGGGCCGACGCCCTCGGCCGCCTGCCGGGCCGGACCTGGCGCCGGCTGCGCGCCCTGCGCATCCCGCGCCTGCCGAGACTGCGGCGCCCGCGGCTCGACCGCTCCGCGGTCCGCGGCTGAGCGCGCGCAGCGAGACCCTACTGGAAACCGGGCCGGCCCTGCTGGCCGGGAAACTGGGGCACCTTGAGGAAGCGTTCCGGATCGTAGCCCTGGGCGGAGAAGGCCTCGAGCAGGCGCTCGTAGTCGGCCTCGTCGATGCGCGGCTCGCGCGCCAGAATCCAGCCGTAGTCCCGGCTCGGATGTGCGATGGCTGCCGTGCGGTAGTCGTCGTCGAGCGCGATGATCACGTAGTCGAACCACATCGGCCAGACGAACTGGACTTCCCAGCGCGCCCCGCCGCTGCCCTCCACGAGGCGTGCGACGCCTTCCATGCGCCGTAGCGGATCGCCGAACGCCTCACGGTAGAGATAGACGTCGTCCAGGCGGCCGTCCTCGCGCAGGCGATAGCGCGTGCGCGCCGCCACGTTGCCGCGCTCCAGGAAATACGGGATGTTCGCGATCACGTGCCATTCGCCGGCATAACGCTCGAGGTCGACCGCTTCGACGGGACGCAGCGGCGGGGCCTCGCCGCCGATGACGAGCGCGCAGCTGGCAAGAGCGACCGTCAGCAGCAGGGCCGAGAGCAGCCCCCGAAATGGTTTGCGGTTTGCTTCGTTCATGGCGCGCGGAGTGTCCACGATGGCCGTGAACGGCCCGTGCCGGCTGGCCGCGGCACCGCGCTTCGTGGATAATCGCCTCCACGCACCGAACCCGGAATCCCGCGATGGCCGAGTCCGATCACTCCGTCGACGCGCTGCAGCGCTTCCTGAAGCAGGCCGGCATGCAGGGCCTGATCAACCCCGCTGCAGCGCGCGCCCGGCGCAACGCACTGGAGCAGCTGTCCTCGGAGATGACCGACGCCGAGCGCGCCGACGTGCGCCGCATCGACGTCGACGATCTGGCCTCGCGCTACCACAAGCTCGAGGGATCGAGCATCCGGACGGAAACGCTGGAGCTCTATGCCAGTCGCCTCAAGATGGCGCTCGAGGACTTCCTGAACTGGACCGGAGACGCGGACTCGTTCTCGAGCATCGGTCAGGAACGGCCGCGCTCGTTCCGCAGGCGGTCCGGCGGCCAGCGCGCGCTCGGCGAGGAACACCGCGCGGCCGAGCGCATCACGCTGCAGGCCGTCGAGAACCCGACCAGCGTGGTACCGGTGCCGATCCGCGACAACGAGACCGTCTACATCGCCAACCTGCCGCTGGACCTCGACGAGGCCGAGGCCGAAAAGATCGCGCGCGTCGTCCGCGCCTTCGCCGTGGCCAACGAGTCGGCGCGCGTCGAGGCCGACGCGACGCGGGGCGGCGAGGAATGACGCGCTTCCTGCTCATCGCGCCGATGGCGCTGTTCGGCCTGGCCGGACTCGCTCTGTGGTGGTACCTGGCCTATGTCGATGCCAGCGGACCCTTCCACGACTCGCTGGTTCCTGAACTCGTCGGCTTCTGCATCGAGGGCTTCATCCTCGTCGGCCTGCTGACGCTGATCCAGCGCTCGCGCGAGTCCTCGCGACGGCGCGAACTCTGGCTGAGCCTCCGCGGCTCGTTCCGGAGCCTGCTTTCGCAGCTCGACATCGCATTCCTCGAGCCCGACGCCGAGCCGGCCTCGTCGCGCGAACTCGAGACCGACCCGACCGTGATCCCGGCGCTGCTGCGGCAGCTCGAGGAGAAGCACCCCGACCTCGACAGCATGGTCGCGCTCAAGCGCGAGGCCGCCGAGACCGTGTCGCTGACGCGCGACCTCGTCGCCGTCGCCGCCCAGCTCAGCGCCACGCACATGAACTGGTGGATCGCCATCGTCGACTCGATCCGGCAGATCTCCGAGGCCCGTGATCGCCGCGAGCTCGAGCACGCCGTGCACCAGATGCTCGTCAACATCCGCGAATTCGACCGGCTCGACTACTGAGCGTCGCGCGCCGCCTCGCGCTCGCGCAGCCGCCGCTTGCGCTCCAGACCCCAGCGATAACCACCCTCGCCGCCGTCGGCACGCAGCACGCGATGGCACGGCACCAGCACCGCGGCCGGATTGGCCCCCACCGCGCTGGCCACCGCGCGCACGGCACGCGGCGCGCCGATGGCACGCGCCACGTCCTTGTACCGCGCCTGGCCGCCGACCGGGATCGAGGTCAGGAAACGCCAGGTCCGGATCTGCAGTGCAGTGCCGAACACGTGCAGCGGAAGGTCCGGCGAAGGTCCGCCGGCGTCGATGAAGGCCTCCAGCGCTCGAAGCCAGCGCAGCAGCGCCTCGTCGCCGCCGATCGGAGCCGGACGCCGGATCGCGGCCGGAAACTCGCCGGCCAGTTCCTGCTCCAGTTGCCGGACCGTTTCGCCGAAGCGCACCGCGCATATGCCGCGCTCGGTGGCCGCCATGAGCAGCAGTCCCAGCGAGGTCTCGCCCACCGCGTAGTCGATGGCCAGACCCTCTCCGCCCGCCCCGTACTCGGCCGGTCGCATGCCGAGCCCGCGACCGGCCTCGGCATAGAAGCGGCTCAGGGAGCCGAACCCGGCCTCGAAGGCCGCATCGGTGACGCTGCGCCCGTCGCGCAGCGCCCCGCGGGCGCGCTCGAGTCTCATTGCATTGCGATACTGCAGCGGCGAGAGCCCGACGAGGCGCTTGAACCGTCGCTGCAGGTAGTGCGGACTCAGGGCCACGCTTTCGGCCAGGCCGTCGAGCGACCAGTCGGCGCCGGGTTCCCCGGCGATGCGGGCCGCGGCTTCGATGATGCGTCGGTCGGTATCGGTCATTGCCCTCTTCGCTCCGAGCGGGCACGGCCGGACTTCGGCCGCGCGATGGGGTCAGAATAGGCCAGCCGCGAGGCGAAGTCTTCCCGTTTCCTGCGCAATACCCGACCATGCCCCCGAACCCGCCCGACCTGTCCATCGTCGTCCCCGTCGCCCCGGGCGAGCAGGCCTGGCCCGGCCTGCTGAGCAGGCTCGACGAAGCCGGCGCGATGGATGGATGCGACGAAGCCTGCGAGATCGTTCTGGCTGCCGCCGAGCCGGCTCCGCCCTCGCTGCCCGCCGCCGTCCGCTGGATCGAAGGACCGTTCGGACGCGCCGCGCAGCTCAACCGCGGAGCATGCGCCGCGCGCGGGGCAGCGTTGTGGTTCCTGCACGCCGACTCGCGCCCGGATCCGGAAGCGATCGTCGCGGCCCGGACCTGGCCGGTCCAGGAGTCGCGCCTCGCCTGGTTCGACCTGGCCTTCGGCGACGACGGTCCGCCGGCCGTACGTCTCAACGCGGCGGGTGCGAATTTCCGCTCGCGCTGGCTCGGTCTGCCGTTCGGCGACCAGGGTCTGCTGTGTTCTCGGATGCTCTTCGACGAGCTGGGCGGCTTCGACGAGGACTTCGGTCTCGGCGAGGACCTCGACTTCGTGGTCCGCGCCCGCCGCTCCGGTGCGCGGCTGCAGCGCCTGCCGGGCACGGTCGTGACCTCGGCGCGTCGATACCGCCGCCACGGCTGGCTGTCGACCAGCGCCCGACATGCCTGGCTTACGATGCGGCTCTGGCTCCGTTCCCGCCGCCGCGCCGCCGAATGAATCGTCCCGCCGTCGCCATCTTCGTCAAGACGCCCGGTCTGTCGCCGGTCAAGACCCGCCTGGCCAAACGGCTGGGCGACGACGCCGCGGCCGACTGGCACCGGCGCGCCGCGGCCTGCGTGGCCGAGGTCGTCGCGAACAGCGGCCTGCCCGCCTGCTGGGCGATTGCCGAGCCCGAAGCCGAGGACCATCCCCTCTGGCAAGGCCTGCCACGCGTGGCCCAGGGCGACGGCGGCCTCGGCGAGCGCATGGCCCGCGTCCACTCGGCGCTCGTCGCGCGCCACGGCGCGGCCATCCTCGTCGGCGCCGACCTGCCGCAGCTGCGCGCGGCCGACCTGCGCGAGGCGGCCGACTGGCTGGCCGGATCCGCGCCGTGCCAGGTGCTCGGACCGGCCCGCGACGGCGGTTTCTGGCTGTTCGGGTCGAATCGCGAACACCCGCTCGAGGCCTGGACCCGGCCCCGCTACAGCCGGCCCGACACCGCGGCCCGGTTCAGAGAGTCCGTCTCCTCGGTTGCCGGCGAGCAATGGCTGGTCCTGCCGGAGCGCACCGACCTGGACCGCGCCGAGGACATCGATCCGGTCCTCGCGGAGATCGATGCGCTCGACGAGGCGAGTCCGCGTCAGCGCGATCTGGCCGACTGGCTGCGCCGGCAGCGCGTGACGCCGTGAGCGGCCTGATGGAACACGAGGCCGCGCTGCGCCTGGCGGCGTTCGTCGGCGTGCTGGGAACGCTGCTGGTCCTGCAATGGCGGTTCGCGTTCCGCGGCGACGGCCGCCCGGCGAAGCGCCAGGCCACGCACGCCGGCCTCGTCCTCGTCGATACGCTGATGCTGCGCTTCGCGTTCCCGGTCCTGGCCGTCGGCGCGGCCGCCGCGGCGCACGGTAGCGGGTTCGGACTGCTGCCGGCCCTGGACGCACCGACCTGGGCCAACATCGCCGTCTCTCTGCTGGTCCTCGACCTCGTCATCTACTGGCAGCACCGGCTCCTGCACCGCATCCCGCTGCTCTGGCGCATGCACCGCGTCCACCACGCCGACACCGCCTTCGACGTCACCACCGGGGTGCGCTTCCACCCGCTCGAGATCGCGTTCTCCATGGGCATCAAGATCGGCACCGTGGTCCTGCTCGGCGCGCACCCGGCCGGCGTGCTGATCTTCGAGATCGTGCTCAGTGCCGGATCGCTGTGGACGCATACCGACATCGCGCTGCCGGAACGCGTCGATCGCGCCGTGCGCCGCGTCTGGGTCACGCCGTCCATGCACCGCATCCACCACTCGACCTGGCGCCCCGAGACCGACAGCAACTACGGCTTCCACCTGACGATCTGGGACCGCCTGTTCCGCTCCTACCGCGCCCAACCCCGCGAGCCCGAGCGCGAGATGAAGATCGGCCTGGACCGCTGGCGCGACGACCGCGACCAAGGGCTCTGGGCGTTGCTGGTGAATCCCTTCTCGAGAGGGGGAAGGGACTAGAGACTGGGGACCGGGCACAGGAAATCGTTCGACCGCATGACGTTTCTCGACATTTGATTCTGCATGAAGAGTCCATTTCATCGACTTGTAATATCTTGCTTTTTTAATCCGGAAAACCGGACGTCCGGCTTTCGAAGAGTCCCGCGCCCGCAACCGGGCGCCCCGCTGGCGTAGAAGCGCTACGTGGAGGACGCGCGACCGAGTCGAGTGAATCTGCACCCGAGGTTTCGAAGGGAGGCCCTAGCGCCCCGGTCGGGGGCTGGCGTGTCGCGAGGCGGTTTCCGGTGACGGGATCGCGGTGTTGCCCGACCGGAGCCGAGCGCTACGCCGAAAGCGGCTCGACCGGGATCGCCCCGCAATGGCGCCAACTTGCGACCGGGACGCTCAGGCCGGCTCGGCGGGGTCCCACGCGTCGCGAGGGGCGTTCGGGTGTGGTGAGCGGACCGATCGGCGACCGGGCGCCCCGCAGGCGTAGCAGCGCTACGTCGAGGACGCACGACCGAGTCGAGCTTATCCGACCCTTCGAAATGCGGCAAAAGCGCCCCGGTCGGGGACTGGCGCGTCGCGAGGGGGTCTCGGGTGACGGGATCGCGGCGTTCCGCAACCGGAGCCGAGCGCAGTCGTAGCAGCCCTACGGCGAGCATCGGCGACCGAGTGCAACGCCGCGAGCGCGTTGCCGGAGGCCGCCGCAGCAGCGTCAGTCCCCGACCGGGGTGCTCAAAGAAACTGTTCTTGGAGAATGCGCTCGTCGAGCGAATGCTCGGGATCGAACAGCAGCCGGTGGGATTCGTCGGTGGCCTGGTAGGCCCGCACGCGCTTGACGTCGCGGACCTCGTCGTAGTCGGCCGTGGCGCTGACGGGACGCCGCTCCGGGTTGAGCACCTCGAACTCGACGTCGACGGCCGCGGGAAGAATCGCGCCGCGCCAGCGCCTGGGACGGAACGGGCTGATCGGGGTGAGAACCACGGCCTCGGTGCGCAGCGGCAGGATGGGACCGTGGGCCGAGAGGTTGTAGGCCGTGGAGCCGGCCGCAGTGGCCAGCAGCACGCCGTCCGCGACGAGGCGCTCGACGCGCTCGGTGCCGTTGACGACGATGCGGATGTGGGCGGCCTGGCTCGTCTGGCGCAGCAGGGCGACCTCGTTGATGGCCAGCGCCTCGCGCCGCTCGCCGGATACGGTCTCGACTTCCATCCTCAGCGGGCTCAGATCGAACGAGGCCGCGCCGAGGATTCGCGACGGGAGGTCTTCCTCGCTGTAGCGGTTCATGAGGAAGCCCACCTCGCCGAGGTGCATGCCGAACACGGAAAGTTCGCGGTCGCTGTTCTCGTGCAGCGTATGCAGCATGAACCCGTCTCCGCCCAGGGCGACGAGCACGTCGGCCTCGGAACGCTCGACGAAGTCGTAGCGCTGCGTCAGCGCATCGCGGGCGGAACGGGCCCGCGGATGGCGGCTGGCCGTCAGGGCCATGGCGAGGTCGGAAGCCATCTCAGTCGGTGGCCTGCAGCAGCTGGCCGAGCGCGTGGATGGCGACCTGTACCGATGCGAAGTCCATCTTGGTCGTCGAGCGCATCTCGTCGAGCGTCGTGCGCGTACGCGTCACGGCCGCGCCGTGCCGGTCGAACCAGGCCTGCATGGGATCGTCGGCCTCGCCGGATTCGCTCAGGATCCGCCGCGTCAGCGTGCGATGGTAGCTGTAGAGCTCGTCGCGGAGGTTGCCTCGCGCATGGGCGTGCCACTGCTTCTCCACGGGCAGTTGTTCGACGACCTGCCGCAGCCAGCGCAGCGCCAGATGGTCGAACAGCCGGAAGTAGGTGCGTCCGACCTCCACCACCTCGAGCTCGAGGCTGCGTGCCTCGTCGACGATGTCGAGTGCCGAGTACATCCAGCCCAGCGCGGCAAGCCGGCGCGCGAGGTCCTCGGCGAAGCCGGCTTCCGTCAATTCCTCGACGCGCTCCGCCAGGCTCCGGTTCTCGTCTTCCGAGAGGATATCGGTCAGTCCGTCGCGGAAGTCGTTCATTCCGGGCCCGAACCGATTCACCTTGCTCGAGATGTCGATGCCGAAACCGCCCGGAAGCGTGATCAGCCGGCGCGTCGTCTGGCGCAGCAGGTTCCAGATCTCGAGATAGAGACCGTTCTGCGCCGAGGCCGGCACGCGGTTGTCGTGGGATTCGAGCTGGTGCCAGTATTCGCGCGCCCGGAAGATCTCGCGCACGACGGTGAATGCCTTGGCCACGGTGGCCGAAGACGCGCCGGTGTCCTCCTTGATGCGCATCGCGAAATAGGCGCCCATGCGGTTGACGAGATTGTTCGTCACGCGCGTGGCGATGATCTCGCGCTTGAGCCGGTGCTGGGGCATCAGGTCCGAAAAACGCTCGCGCAGGGGCTTCGGGAAATAGTCCTCGAGTTCGCGGGACAGGTACGGATCCTCCGGCACCTCCGAGGCGACGAGATCCTGGTACAGCGTGATCTTGGAGAACGAGAACAGCAGCGCGAGTTCCGGGCGCGTCAGGCCGCGGCCGCGCGCGACGCGGTCGCGCAGGGCTTCCTCATCGGGCAGGTCCTCGAGATCGCGATCGAGCACGCCCTGGTGCTCGAGCATCGTGATGAAGTGCGCCTCGGCGCCGAGTCGCGCCGAGGTCATCGATTCCATCATGCTCAGCGCCTGGGTCTGCAGGTAGTTGCTGCGCAGCACGAGCCCCTCGACCTCGCCGGTCATGTCGCGGAGCAACTGGTTGCGCTCACCCTGCTCGAGCTCGCCGGCCTCGACGGCCTGGTTCAGCAGGATCTTGATGTTGACCTCGTGGTCGGAGCAGTCCACGCCTGCAGAGTTGTCGATGAAGTCGGTATTGATGCGCCCGCCGTTGAGCGCGAACTCGATGCGTCCGCGCTGCGTCAGGCCCAGGTTGCCGCCCTCCCCGACCACGCGACAGCGCAGTTCGCGACCATCGACGCGCACCGGGTTGTTGGCCAGGTCGCCGACGTCGGAGTGGCTCTCGGCCGACGCCTTGACGTAGGTGCCGATGCCACCGTTCCAGAGCAGGTCGCACTCGGCCCGGAGCAGTTCGCGGATCAGGGCCTGAGGCGCCATTTCGTCCTGCTCGACGCCGAGCCACTCGCGCACCTGCGGGCTCAGCGGGATGGTCTTGGACTGGCGGGAAAAGACGCCGCCGCACTCCGAGATCTTCGACTCGTCGTAGTCCGACCACTCCGAGCGCGGCATGC
>JAWVZQ010000011.1:0-23462 GCA_033722095.1 Wenzhouxiangellaceae bacterium
AAGGCGTCCAGCAGGCCGCTGAAGCTGCCCTGCTGCCACTGGTCGTCGGGCCAGTACTGCGCCGAGGTCAGCCAGAACCCGGCCGGCAGCAGGCCCGAGTAGGCGCTGACCTGGTCGAACCGCTGCTCGGTGCGGTCGTAGCCGAAATCGATCTTGGCCAGCGCGCCCTGGTCCTGGTTCTCCCAGGTGCCGCCGAGCTGGTACTGGTCGATGTCGTTGTCGTTGTCGAGGTTGAAGGCCTGGCCGAACAGCGAGCCGATGTCCTGGCGAAGCAGCGTCGGCTGCGGCCCGGCGTTCGGACCCGTGCTCATGAACGAGACGTCGAACAGCGGAATGCCCGAGCCCGGGAAGAACGCGGTCTGCTCGGCGATCGTGGCCGTGAACGGACCGGCGCCCGGCACGTCGCCGCACCAGTTGCACGAGGTGTTGCCGATGATGAGGTTCAGCGAGCTGCCGGGCTCGCCGTTGATGCCGCCGCCGCGGATGTTCGACGACGAGGAGT
Organism: Wenzhouxiangellaceae bacterium; assembly: GCA_033722095.1. Taxonomy (GTDB): domain Bacteria; phylum Pseudomonadota; class Gammaproteobacteria; order Xanthomonadales; family Wenzhouxiangellaceae. Next base: position 503 of record JAWVZQ010000011.1, read on the forward strand.
GCACGTCGAGCTCGAACGCCAGGCTCTCGGTGGCTTCCCACTCGAGGTTGAAGCCCAGCGACTCGTTCTCCTTGATCGTGTGGGAGCGCGCGACGTTGGTCGCGAAGTCGCCGCAGGACTGCGTGACCTCGGTCACCGTACCGCGCTCGTTGATCGTCGCGTCGATGTTCGGGCACTCGAACCAGATGCCGACGCTGTTGGCGTCGCTCTCGAAGTCCACTTCGGAATAGGTGAAGTCGACCGTGGCCGTGATCGAATCGGTCGGCGCGTACTGCAGCACGGCCTGGCCGTTGATGCGCTCGCGCGAGATGTCGCTCCAGCCGTAGCCGACGTTCTGCGGGTGCCACCAGACGCCGTCGGCGCGCTGGTTGTTGTTGTTGACGTTACCGCCGTCGAGCTGGCCATTCGGGCGCCAGTTGTCGACCGAGGCGTTCTCCTCGCGGTTGTCGCGCTGCTGGTAGGAACCGCTGAGCAGGATGCCGAACTTGCCGTCGCCGAAGGTCTGGCTGTAGAGGCCGGCGATCTCGGGCGTCCACTCGTCGAGGTCGCCGACGTCGGCATCGCTGGAGGACGTTTCGTGCACGGCCTTGCCGCTGATCACGGCCTCGAAGCCGGGCCGGTCCAGCGGACGCGGCGTGAGAATGTTGACGGTCGCGCCGATGCCGCCGGTCGGGAGATCCGCAGTGGCGGTCTTGTAGACCTCGACGGCGCTGATGCCCTCGGAGGCCAGGTCGGCGAAGTCGAAGGACCGGTTGCCGGCCGTCGGCATCGAGCGGCCGTTCAGCGTCACGAGGTTGAATTCGGGGCCGAGACCGCGAACCGTGATCCGCGATCCCTCGTTGTTGAAGCGATCGATGGACACGCCGGTGATGCGCTGCAGCGACTCGGCGAGGTTCTGGTCGGGGAACTTGCCCATGTCCTCGGCCGTGACCGCGTCGACGACGCCGATGGCGTCGCGCTTGCGGTCCATGGCGCGCATGATGGCGCCGGTATAGCCGGTGACCTGGACCGCCTCGAGTTGCGCGGCCTCGTCGCCGTCCTGGCGCTGGTCCTGCTCGTTGGCCTCCGTGGACTGGGCGTCCTGATCCTGTTCCTGGGCCATGGCCGGAATGATGGCGCCCGCGTGCAGTGCCATCGCGATGCCGGTGGCCAGAGCCGTTCGGCGAAGTTTCATTGGTCGCATCGTCTTACCCCGTATGTGCGCTTTTGGTGTGGCGAGCCGGTGCACGGCTTCTCGGTTCGGTCCACGGCCGGAGCCGCGTCCAGCACGCCGAATCTGCTCGGCGGCGTCATGAGCGCAAACCTTATCGAAAAATGACAGCGCTGACAACGCATTTTTGCAATATCGTCAAAAATCCTTTATCTACAAAGGCCTGGCGCCGTTCAGGGCACGCAGGCCAGACCCGGATCGGGACGTCGATCGCGCTCGATCCGGACGTCGGCCAGGCTCAGCCGTGCCGCCTGCGCGGTGTCGAACAGCCGGATCGTTTCCACGTTTCCGGCTCCGGCATCGCCGCCGACGAGGCAGCGCAGGCCGACCCGGATCGTCTGCCAATCCCCGACGGGAAGGCCGGCGAGCGCCGATTGCAGGGTGCGGCCGGCGGCCGCGCAGTCCGGCTCGCAGGGCAGCGGCGCGGCCAGATCCTCGGGCAGCGCGGCGTCGGCGCGGACGTCGAAGGCCAGGACAGCGTTGTCTTCGACGAAACCGCTCAGGTCCACGGGCGGCCGCGCGGCCAGCGCGACGAAGCCCGGCACGCCGCCGGCCCAGGTGATGCGGCGCGCGTCGCCCTGGACGCGGCGGTCGGTCAGTTCGACCTCGGGCGCGCCGGCGTTGTTGTGGCCGTTGACGACGAGCCGCCAGGGCGAGCGGGGCTGGCCGTCGAACAGCGTCCAGTCGCCGTGGTCGGGGATCACGTCCTCGAGCCGCGGCGCCATGCCCTGCTCGGGGAGCCGGCCGGGTCCGCCGCCGGCATAGGTCAGCCCGTAGCCGAGCGGGAACAGCGAGGGAAATTCACCGGAGGCGTCAGGGGCCGGAGAAGCCGGCCAGGCGAACGGCAGGCGACCCGTGAAATCGTGCCGGACTCCGCCGTCGGGCGCGCCGATCAGCACGTCGGCCACGCCGCCGCCCTCGCTGCCCGGCAGCCAGGCCGCGACGAATGCCTCCGAACGGTTGAGTTCGGGATTCACCCACATCGGCCGACCCGACAGGAAGACGGTCACGACCGGCACGTCGAGCGCCTCGAGCCGATCGAGCAGGTCCAGCGCCTCGCGGGTTCCGGCCTGGAATTCCAGCGTATCGAGATCGCCCTGCCCCTCGGCGTAGGGATCCTCGCCGATGACCGCGACGACGACGTCGGGCTCGAAGCCCTCGGCCGACTCCTCGCCGATGCGCACCTGCCCGCCGGCCGCCTCGGCGAGCTCGGCGATGCCGTCGGCGATCGACTGGCCGTTGGGGAAGCGTTCGTTGGCGCCTTTCGTGCCCTGCCAGTCGAGCGTCCAGCCGCCGGACTGCTTGCCGATGTCGTCGGCGCCGTCCCCGACCACGAGGATTCTCGAGGCCGGGTCGATCGGCAGCACGCCATCGGCGTTCTTCAGCAGTACCAGCGACTGGCGGACCGCGCGGCGCGCCAGCGCCCGGTGCGCCTCGGCGTCGGGCAGTTCGCCGGCGCCGGCCGGGACGGGATCGTCGAACAGTCCGGCGCGCTTCTTGACGCGCAGGATGCGGCGCACGGCGTCGTCGATGCGCTCCATGGACACGCGCCCGTCGCGGGCATGCTCGAGCAGGTTGTCGCGGAACGCCTTCCAGTCCTCGGGCACCATGAACAGGTCGACGCCGGCCTCGACGGCCTGCAGGCAGTCGGTCACCGTGCAGCCCGGCACCTGCCCGTGGCCGTTCCAGTCCCCGACGATGAAGCCGTCGAAGCCCATGCGGTGCTTGAGCACCTCGGTGAGCAGGTAGCGATTTCCGTGCATCTTCTCGCCGTTCCACGACGAGAACGAGGCCATGACGGTCTGCACGCCGGCCTCGAGCGCGGGGCCGTAGGGTGCGCCGTGGACGCGGGCCAGCTCGGCCTCGCTCATGCGCGCATCGCCCTGGTCGACACCCTCTTCCGTACCGCCGTCGCCGACGAAGTGCTTGGCCGTGGCGACGACATGGGGGGAGGCCAGGAAATCCTCCCCGGGCGCGCCCTGCAGGCCCAGGATGGCAGCCCGTCCGAGTTCGGAAACGATCGACGGGTCGCTCGAGAAGCTTTCGTAGGTCCGGCCCCAGCGTGCGTCGCGTGCGACGGCCAGCGTGGGCGCGAAATTCCAGTCGATGCCGGTCGCGGTGACCTGCTCGGCCGTGGCCCGGCCGATCTCGCGCACGAGGTCGGCATCACGCGTGGCGCCGAGCCCGATGTTGTGCGGGAACACCGTCGCGCCGAACACGTTGGTGTGCCCGTGCACCGCATCCGTGCCCCAGATGAGCGGAACGGCCGGCTCGCCGTCGCCGGCTTCCAGTGCGGCGCGGTGGAACTCCCGCGAGAGTGCGGCCCAGTCCGACACGGGTGCCCGGTCGTCGCGTGCCGGGAACGAGCCGCCGCCGTTGAGGACCGATCCCAGGCCGTATTCGCGGACCTCGTCGGGCGTGACATGCTGGATCTCGGCCTGGATCATCTGCCCGATCTTCCGCTCCAGCGTCATCTTCGAGAGCACGTCCTCGACGAACCGCTCGACCTCGGGATCGACGCTGCGTTCGACCTCGGGCCACGGTGCATGCTCTTCGGAACCGGCGATGGCCGGAACGGCGGCGAGACCGCCGATGAAGACGAGCAACGCTGTGATGATTCGGGTCATTCCTGTTCTCCTTGCCTGAATTCGATGTGGGGCCGGATCAGCGGCCCGGGGGCGCCGTCGTGTCGCGCACGACGAGCGGCGCGTCGAAGACCTCGACGCCGCGCTCGGACTGCGGGGCGTCCCGGTCCGGGTCGTGGATGGCCTCGAGCAGCAGTTCCGTGGCGCGGTAGACCATCGGCCTGATCGGCTGCCGCACGGTGGTCAGCGCCGGCCAGACGGCGCGCGAGAGCGGCGTGTCGTCGAAACCGGCGATGGACAGCTGCTCCGGCACCTTCCAGCCGCGCTCCAGCGCGCCCTGCATGAGTCCCGCGGCCATCTCGTCGTTGCTGGCGAAGATCGCCGTCGGCGGATCGTCCATCTCGAGGAAATGGTCGGCCGCGCGCCGACCCGACTCGGCGTCGAACCGACCGGCGAAGACGAGTTCGGCGGCGTAGTCGATCTCCGAGCGCGCCAGGCCGAGCCGGTACCCGTCGAGACGGGCCGACGCCGCGCCGTGGTTCTCGGGTCCGGTGATGAAGCCGATGCGGGCGTGCCCCAGCCCGGTCAGGTGCTCGATGACCATCGCCGAGGCCATCCGGTCGTCGATGGCGACGCCGATGCCGGGCCGGCCGTCCAGCGGAGCGACGCGGGCATAGGTCAGATCCATCTCGTCGAGCGCGTCGAGCACGGCCGGAACGTCGCCGACCGGCGGAATCAGCAGCATCGCGTCCACGCGTGACTGCGCGGCGAACCGGGCGACGCTCGTGGGCAGGTCCGCATCGTCGTGCTCGGGGGCGAACAGCGAGACGGCATAGCCGGCCGCCTCGCTGGCCTGCAGCGCGCCGGTGACGGCCTGGGCCAGGTAGTTCGGGCTGGGGTTGTCGTAGATCAGTCCGATCATCCTCGATCGGGCCCCGGCCAGCCCGCGCGCGGAAGGGTGCGGCGAGTAGTCGAGTTCCCGGACCGCCTTCTCGACGCGCTCTCGCGTCGAGGGACGGACATTGGGCTCCTTGTTCAGGACCCGGGAGACGGTCTTGATCGAAACGCCGGCGTGGCTCGCCACGTCGTCGATGGTCACGCGTCCGCTGCTCGATCTCGCTCTTCGCTTCGCCATGCCTGCCCCATTTGCCGCTTCGCGCGACTCCATCGACCCGCAGCGCACTGTGCCTGCGCGTCGATGATAATGCAAAATGACAGCGCTAACAATTTGTCGGACAGGATGCGGTACCGGGCCCGCTCTCGGCCGGCCACGGCGGGCCCGGCACCGGGCCCGGCACGGTGGCCGGACCCGACCGGGACTGCGCGCTGGTCAGCCCTGCGCCTCGCGCGACAGATCCTCGAGCGTCCGCCCCTTGGTCTCGCGCACGAACTTCCTCACGAAGACGAAGGCGACGAGTCCGAACGCGGCGTAGATTCCGTAGGAGAAGCCGAGGCCGATACCGGCGAGCATGATGGGGAACGTCATCGTGATGAGGAAGTTCGAGCCCCACTGCGCGAGTCCGCAGAACGCGAGTGCGGCACCGCGGAACTGGTTCGGGAACATCTCGCCGAGCATGACCCACATGACCGGACCCCACGAGAACGCGAAGAACGCGATGTAGGCATTGGCGGCCAGCAGCGCGTAGAGGCCCGTGTTGCCGTCGAGCACGAGGTCGCCGCCGGCGCCGACGCCGGCCGTGCCGAACAGCAGCGCCAGCGTGCCGAGCATGACCGCCTGGCCCAGCGCTCCGACGAGCAGCAGCGGCTTGCGTCCGACCTTGTCGACGAGCGCGATGGCCACGAACGTGAACAGGACGTTGACCGAGCCGCTGATGACGTTCTGCAGCAGGGCGTTCTCCTCGGTGAACCCGGCCGCCTGCCAGAGCGTGGCGCCGTAGTAGAAGACCACGTTGATGCCCGTGAACTGCTGCAGCGCGGCCAGGCCGACGCCGACCCAGACGATGGGGTGGATGCGGCCCGTGGCCCGGCTGACGATGTCGCGCAGGCTCGGCCGGGTGCCGGCCACCAGCGTCGAGCGGATGTCCTCGACCTTGGCGCGGGTGTCGACGGTGTCGGAAAGGCTGCGAAGCACGCCCTCGGCGCGAGCCGTCTGCCCGGCCGCGACGAGGAAGCGCGGCGATTCGGGAATGAAGAACAGCGCCACGAGGAAGATCGTGGCCGGCACGATCTCGACCCAGAACATCCACTGGTAGGTCTCGAAGCCGGCCCAGAATTCCGCGCTGGCGCCGCCCGACATGCCGGCCAGCCAGTAGTTGCTGAGAAACGCGGCGAACAGCCCGATGACGATCATGAGCTGCTGCAGCGTCGCCAGCCGGCCGCGGATGCCCGGCGGCGCGATCTCGCTGATGTAGGCCGGGGCGAGGATGCTGGCGGCGCCGACGGCGAAGCCGCCGAGCACGCGCGCAAGCACGAACTGCAGGGAGTCGGCCGCGATGCCGGACCCCCAGGCGCTGATGATGAAGGCCACGGCGGTCATCATCATGACCGGCTTGCGGCCGATCCGATCGGCCAGATTGCCGGCGAAGAAGGCGCCCACGGCGCAACCGAGCAGCATCGAAGCCACATTGAAGCCGGTTCCGACGGCGTCGGAGTCGAAGGCGCGCTGCAGCGCTTCGACGGTACCGTTGATCACGCCGGAGTCGAAGCCGAACAGGAACCCGCCGATCGCCGCGACGACCGACAGCAGGAACACGCGCCCGATGTTGCCGGCGCCCTCGATGACTGTTTCTCGTGCTTGATTCATGACTACCCCGTTGTCTTGTCGTTGTCGTTGGTGGCGGGCCGGTCGGCCGCGGCCCGTTCGGCGCATTCGCGCGCCAGCGTCTCGATCCTCGACCAGTCGCCGCTTGCGACGGCGTCGGCCGGCACCATCCATGAACCGCCGACCGTCATCACGTTGGCCAGCGCCAGGTAATCGCCGAAGTTGTCGGGCCCGATGCCGCCCGTGGGGCAGAATCGGACCCGGGCGAGCGGCCCGCCGAACGCACGCAGCGCCGCCACGCCTCCGGAAGCCCCGGCCGGAAAGAACTTGAAGCGCCGCCAGCCGTGGCCGAGACCGGCCATGATCTCCGAGGCCGTGGCCACGCCCGGCAACAGCGGCAGTGTCGAGTCGGCAGCGGCTCGGTAGAGCGCCTCGGTCGCACCGGGCGAGACCGCGAATGTCGCCCCGGCCTCGCGGGCCCGTTCGAGGTCCGCCGGCGTGACGATGGTTCCTGCGCCCACCTCGAGCCCGTCGACGCGGTCGCGCAGTGCGCGGATCGCGTCGAGTGCCGCCGGCGTTCTCAGCGTGACCTCGACGACGGGCAGGCCCGCGTCGCGCAGCACGGACCCCAGCGCGACCGCGGACTCGACGTCGCCGACGGTGAGCACGGGCAGGACCGGCGCCCGCTCGAGAATGGCGTCGAGGGCGGCGTTGACGTCGCTCATGCCCGCGCCTCCAGGGATTCGGCGAATTCCTGCCGGGCCTTGAGCGTCTGCGCCGCGCCGAGCAGACCGGGCTCGGGGTGCGTGACGAGAACGACGCGCACCGACTCCAGCCAGGCCGCGAAGCGGCCCTTGGCAAGGAAACGCTCGACGAAGGCGCTGGATCGCAGGAACCCCGCGAAGCGCGGCGCCATACCGCCGGCGATCGCCACGGTGCGTGCGCCGTGGATCAGCGCGCAGTCGCCGGCGAAGCTGCCCAGGATGGCGCAGAACCGCGCCAGTGCACGGCGCGCGACGACATCCTCGCCGGCCAGCGCCTGTTCGACGATCCAGGCCGGGCTGGCCAGCGACTCGTTGGGCGTCGCGGCCTTGGCCGGATCGCGTCCCGACAGCGCGGCGTGGATCCGGCCCAGCCCGTCGCCCGACAGCACGCGCTCGACCGATACCCGGTCATGCCGCGCCAGCAGCCACTCGTAGATGCGCTTTTCCTCGCTGCCCTGAGGGGCGTAGCTGACGTGCCCGCCCTCGGTCTCGATGACGTGCCAGTCCGATCCTTCGAACTGCGTGACCAGCGCCACGCCCATGCCCGTGCCCGGGCCGATGACGCTGATCGGGGCCCGCGGTCCGTCGTGGCGGCCGTGGTGCAGGACCAGCTTCTCTTCGTCGCGCAGCGCGGGAATCGCGCGCGCCGCGGCACCGAAGTCGTTCATGACCGTCAGTTCCTCGAGCCCGAGTTCCTCGCGCAGTTCGCTGCGGCTGAACGACCATGCCCGGTTCGTCAGGCGGATCTCGTCGTCGGTGACCGGACAGGCCACCGCAATGGCCGCGCGCGAGATCGAGTACCGGCCGTTGATCTCGGCCAGGTAGTGCCGGGCGGCCTGCTGCAGGCTGGCGTAGCGGTCGGCCGAAAGCTTGCGCTCGTCGTGCAGCTGCGGGCGGCCCTCGGCGTCGAGATCGGCCAGCGCGAAGCGCGCGTTCGTACCGCCGATGTCGGCGACGAGTACCGGCGATCGCTCGGCCATGCTCATTCGGCGCCGAACAGCGCGCTGGCGCCGGACTCGGCGTCGCCGGCCATGGCGCGCATGTTGCCGAAAAGCTCGCGCCCGACGCCGACACGATTGGCCTCGAGATCGAGGCGAGCGCGCTCGCGGCCGGCGAGTTCGTCCTCGCCGACGCCCGTGTCGAACCGGCCCTCGCCGGCGTCGATGACGATGGGATCGCCTTCGGCCAGCCGGCCGATGGGGCCGTCGTCGGCCGCCTCGGGCGTGACGTGGATGGCCGCCAGCACGGTGCCGGAGGCGCCCGACATCCTGCCATCGGTCAGCAGTGCCACGCGCTGGCCGCGGTCCTGAAGCACCTGCAGCGTGGGCGTGAGCTTGTGAAGTTCGGGCATGCCGTTGGCGCGCGGACCCTGGCCGCGGATGACGGCCACGAAGTCTCCGGTCAGTTCGTCGTTGCCGAAGGCGCGCAGCAGGTCCTCCTGCGAGTCGAAGATGCGCGCAGGGGCCTCGATGCGGCGGTGCTCGGGCTCGACGGCCGAGATCTTGACGATGGCCCGGCCCAGGTTGCCCGACAGCAGCCGGATGCCTCCTTCGTCGTCGAAGGGCTTCGAGGCCGGTCGCAGGATCGCCGTATCGCGGCTGGCTTCGGGCGGCTCGCGCCAGGCCAGCGCGTCACCGTCGAGCACGGGCTCACGGGCCTGGGCGTAGAGATCACCGCCGTGCACGGTCCGGATGTCCGGGTGCAGCAGCCCGGCGTCGAGCAGTTCGCGGATCACGAAGCCCATCCCGCCGGCGGAGTGGAAGTGGTTCACGTCGGCCTCGCCGTTCGGATAGATGCGCGTGAGCAGCGGCGTGGCGCGCGAGATCTCGTCGAGGTCGCTCCAGTCGATGCGGATGCCCGCGGCCCGCGCCATCGCCACGAGGTGGATGGAGTGGTTCGTCGACCCGCCCGTGGCCGCCAGCCCGACCATGGCGTTGACGATGGCCTTCTCGTCGACCGTGCGCCCCAGCGGCGTGTACTCGTCGCCGTGGACCGTGATGTCGCAGGCCCGCTCGCCGGCCGCGAGCGTCAGCCGCTCGCGCAGCGGCGTGTTCGGATTCACGAACGCGCTGCCGGGCAGGTGCAGGCCCATGACCTCCATGAGCATCTGGTTGGAATTCGCCGTGCCGTAGAACGTGCAGGTACCCGGCGAGTGGTAGGACTGCGACTCGGCCTCGAGCAGGTCCTCGCGCGTGGCCTTGCCCTCGGCGTGCGCCTTGCGGACGCGGGCCTTCTCCTTGTTCGGCAGTCCCGAGGGCATGGGTCCGCCCGGCACCATGATCACGGGCAGATGGCCGAAGGCCAGCGCGCCGATCAGCAGGCCGGGCACGATCTTGTCGCAGACCCCCAGCAGCAGCGCGGCGTCGAAGGTGTCGTGCGACAGCGAGACGGCCGTGGCCTGGGCGATGACGTCGCGCGAGAACAGCGACAGTTCCATGCCGGGCTGGCCCTGGGTGACGCCGTCGCACATCGCCGGCACGCCGCCGGCGACCTGCGCCGTGCAGCCGCGTCCGCGCGCGGCGAGCTTGATCAGCGCCGGGAAGCGCTCCAGCGGCTGGTGCGCCGAGAGCATGTCGTTGTAGGCCGTCACGATGCCGAGATTCGGCCGCTCGAGCGCCTTGAGCACGGGCTTGTCCTCGCCCGAGGCTGCGAAGGCGTGGGCCAGGTTGCCGCAACTGATGCGGCTTCGCGCCGGGCCCGGCCCGGAAGCCCGGCCGATCCGGTCGAGATAGCGGGACCGGGACTCCGCGGAGCGCTCCCGGATGCGTTCGGTCACGGACCGGATCGTCGGATTCATGGTCACGGGCTCCAGTGGATGTCGAAGTCGGGGTGGTCGAGGGCAAGCAGCGCGGCAACGGGATGGCGCAGCGCGTCGCCTTCGCGGGAAGCCGTCTTCAGCACGGCCCGCTTGCCCTCGCCTCGCAGCAGCAGCAGCACGGAACGGCTGGCCGCGATGGCCGCGAGCGTCAGCGAGACTCTCGGATACGGTGCTTCCTCGGGCAACGGATCGGGATGGATGACGGTCAGGCGCTCCGAGCCGTCGGGGTCCAGCGCCTCGGCCAGCCCCGGCGCCCCGGGGAACAGCGACGCGAAATGGGCGTCCTGCCCCATGCCCAGCACGCAGGCGTCGAGCGGCCAGGCGACGGCAGCCAGCGTCGCGCGCGCGTCCTCGAGCGTCGGCTCGGGGCCCGGCCGCGGCGGCACCAGCCGACCGAAGCGCGCCGGCACGTCGTCGAAGGTCCGACGGATCGCGGCCAGGTTGCTGGCCGGGTCGTCGTCGCGCACCCAGCGCTCGTCGCCGGGCATCAGCGTCACCTTCGACCAGTCGAGGTCGGCGTTCGCGAGCCGCTCGTACACGGGGAACGGCGTCGACCCGCCGGCCAGTGCGAGCGAGGCCTCGCCGCGGTCGTCCAGGGACTGCCTGCAGGTCCGGGCCAGCGTCGCGGCCACCGTGGCCGCCAGCGTCTCGAAATCCGGGTGCTCGTGAAACGTCATCGCCTACTCCCGCCAGCTGTGATCGTGCCGCTCGGTCAGCGCCACGGCGCTCGACGGCCCCCAGGTACCGGCCGGATAGCGGCCGGGCTCGACCTGGCGCTCCTCCCAGCCGGCGAGGATGGTGTCGACCCAGCGCCAGGCCGTCTCGACCTCGTCGCGGCGCACGAACAGCGTGCCGTTGCCCTCGATGGCGTCGAGGTAGAGACGCTCGTAGGCGATCCGGCGGCGGCCCTCGTCGAAGGCGCTGCCGCGATCCAGGTCGAGCGCGACCTGCTCGAGGTGCACGCCGTCGCGGTCCAGGCCCGGGCGCTTGTTGAGCAGCGTCAGCGAGATGTGCTCTTCGGGCTGGAGCCGGATGACGAGCGCGTTCGGCTTCATCCGGCCGCCGCCTTCGCCGAAGATGGAATGCGGAATCGGGCGGAACTGCAGGTAGATCTCGGTGACGCGCTTGGGCATGCGCTTGCCCGTGCGCAGGTAGAACGGCACGCCCGACCAGCGCCAGTTGTCGATGTGCGCACGCAGCGCGACATAGGTCGCCGTGCGGCTCTCGTGGCCGAGTTCCTCGGCATAGCCGGGCACGGCCTCGCCGCCGATGGCGCCGGCCGTGTACTGGCCGCAGACGCTGTTTCGGTCCAGCGAGTCGCCGGCGATGGGCCGCAGCGAATCCAGCACCTTGATCTTCTCGTTGCGCACGGCCGTCGGCCGGAAGTGCGATGGCGGCTCCATGGCCGCCAGGCACAGCAGCTGCAGCATGTGGTTCTGGACCATGTCGCGCATCGCGCCGTAGCCGTCGTAGTAGTCGGCGCGGCCTTCGACGCCGACGGTCTCTGCGACCGTGATCTGGACCTGCTCGATGTGCTGGGCGTTCCACAGCGGCTCGAACAGCGCGTTCGAGAAGCGCAGCGCCAGCAGGTTCTGCACGCCGTCCTTGCCGAGATAGTGGTCGACGCGGAAGATCTGCGACTCGTCGAAGGTGGCCGCGATGGCATCGTTGATGGCCATCGAGCTGGCCAGGTCGTGGCCGATCGGCTTCTCGACCATGACGCGCGCGCCGCGGTCGTCGAGCCCGGCGCGGCGCAGGGCGCTGCAGATCGCGGCATACCAGTTCGGCGCCGTGGAGAGGTGGAACAGCACGTCCGATCCGCCGCGCCGCTCGGCGATCTTCGCCGTCAGCGCGTCGAGCGAGGCCTCCGAGGACAGGTCCACGACCTCGTAGTCGAGCCGCGCACACAGCGCGTCGATGGCGTCGGGCCGGTCGCAGCCGTGCTCGACGAGCGATTCGCGGCTGCGCGCAACGAACGCCTCCCGCTCGAGCTCGCTGCGCGCGCAGCCGAGGATGCGCATGCCCTCCGGCAGCAGCCCGTCGCACTCGAGCCCGAGCAGCGACGGCAGCAGCATGCGCTGGGCGAGGTCGCCTGTGGCTCCGAAGATCACGAGGTGTTCGGCGGCTTGCATGGTCGGTCCCGGTCGGTTGGCGTCAAGCCCGCAGGCTCGGGGCCACGCCGTCGCCGACGCAGCCCCTGGAAGGTTAGATGATAACGCTGTCAATCGCCAGAGGGGACCGCCATTTCACGATTCCTCATTTTCGCGAGGATTACGAAGGTGCAGGCGCCGGCCAGCGTCAGCAGGAACGGGAAGACGACCACGTAGCGCCCGTTGCCGGCGCCCGTGGATTCCAGCCATTCGTAGAGGCCGATGCCGATCAGCGGGGCCACCAGGCCGCGCACGCCGGTCAGCGAGACGTGGATGCCCATGTACAGCGTCGAGCGCGCATCGCTGGCGAAGTCGTTGTGGCCGAGGTTCCAGCCGAGCTTGCCGCCCGCGAAGGCCGCCCCCATCGCCACCGCGCCTAGCCAGAACAGCCAGAGCTGGCCGAAGACCGCGCCGGGCACGAACAGCGCCATGGTCAGCACGAAGGTCCAAGAGTGCTTCGCGCGATAGTCGAGGATGTGCACGCGGTCGAGGCGCTTCGCCCAGATCGGCGTCAGTACGGCGACCGCCAGCAGCGGGATCGTCGTCGTGATCAGCACCTGCGAGAACCGGGCCACGCCGAGTTGCTCGGTCAGGATCACGACGAGCAGCGCGATCACCATGAGGTTGCCGGAGCCGAACAGGAACATCGTGGCCATGTAGCGGCGGTACCAGCGGTCGTGGCGCAACACGTCGAGCGCCTCGCCGAGGCGCACCCGGCCCGGCCCGCGGGCGCTGGCCTCCTCGCGCAGCAGCCGGCCGTGGCCGCGCACCGTGAACCGACGGTAGCGCCACGCCGCGACGAGTCCGAGCGCGGCCGTGACCGGGAACAGCCAGCGCCACGCCTCGGGCGAGACCTCCATGGCCGCCCCGATGCCGGCGGCCGTGATCGCCATGAGTACCGAGTAGGTCACGGCGATCCGGCCCGTGATCGTGGCCCGGACGTGGCGCGGGAAGTTCGCGCGCCAGATCGCCGCGCGCAGCGTGATCACGCCGCAGTAGGCCAGCCGCGCCACGATCATCCACAACGTCAGCCAGACGAGTCCGCCGGCGGTGACGGGCGCGAGCGCGATGAACAGCGTCGAGACCGCGCAGACGGCCATCAGCGAAGCGACCCAGCGCGTCTTGTGGCGGCCGTGGGCGAAGTTGGCGAACGCCAGGCTGGCGATGTTGGCCAGCGCCGGCGCACCCGTCACGAGCGCCACGGCGAGGTTGACGAGGGCCGGTTCGGCCACGCCGGCGAAGCCGGTCTTCACGATCACGCCGAGCAGGCCGCCCTCCAGCGCCCCCAGCGTGACCGCCATGAGCGCATTGACCTGTACCTCGCGCGGCATCAGCGTTCGCGCGACGAAGGGCAGCCGGGTCGGGGAGTCGGGCACGGCGCATTCCCGGGCGGAAGGGAGCGTCCATTATCCGCCTTCGGGACGGGAGCGATCACATCTCCGGACATCAAGAAGGCTTGAAGCCCGCGGATGAACACGGATTGGAACGGCGAAAAGCCCCTAGAGGATGCGCGCGAAGGCGCGACGTCGCAAAGAGAAATCCTGGAAATCCCCCGGAAAAGGCACGAGGAGTAGCCCAGGGGCTACGCCCCCTGGGGTGGGAACGCGAACATCTCCGGACATTCGAAAGGCCTGAAGTCCACGGATGAACGCAGATTGACACCGATGAAACACCCCTGAGAACCACGCAAGTGGGCGGCTCACGGCGCAACAACGCCGGGCGAGTGAGCCGGAGGGCGAGCGAATGGAAGCCCGGCTCCGCCGGCGGTTCACGGTCCAGGTTTTTCGGTTCACGGATAAAACGATCCCGAGCAACGCAGCCCTTGGGCTACTCGGAAACGGTGGCCCTGGTTCGGGTTGCCTCGCCGTCGAGGGCGCCGGAGGCGCGGACCGATCGGCGGAGCGAGGACCGCCACATGTCTGAGCGAAGGGAGCGAAAGCGACCGGAGCGAGTTTGGCGGGCCCCGCCGAGCGGGAGCACCGGAGGGCAGTCGCCGCAAGGAGACCGCATTCACCCGGCAGCGTTTCTTGCTGACTTCTTGTCGCCACAAGAAGTCAGTCGCACAGCCGGCGAAGCCGGCGGCGAAACGGTCTGGGGCCGGCCGCGAGACGACTCGTCCTTGCGCCGCGGACCGTACACTTGCGCCATGAAATCCTGCTCCGATCTACCCGAACCCGACTACGCAGCCGAGACCGCGTGGCTCGAACCCGTCCTGACCGAACGGATCCCGCTCGGCGGGGCGATGGGAATTTCCATCGGCTCGCTCGGCGCCGACGGCATCGTGCTGCGCGCTCCGCTCGCGCCGAACGTCAACGACAAGGGCACGGCCTTCGGGGGCGCGCTGGCGTCGCTGATGATCCTGGCCGGATGGTCGCTGCCTCGACTGCTGCTGGCGCGCATGGAATGCCGCGCCGAACTCGTGATCGGCCGCTGCGAGATCCGCTACCTCGAACCCGTGGCCGGTGACTTCGAAGCGCGCTGCGCCTGGCCCCGGGCCGCCGAGGTCCGGGCCTTCGCCGAGGCGCTCGTGCCGGGTGCGCGCGCCAAGCTCGACCTGGCGCCCGAGATCCACGCCGGCGAACGGGTGGCGGCCCGCCTGCAGGCCCGCTATGCTGCGCTCGTGCGCGGGCCCGACGCCTGAAGCACCACGACGAATCCACGACGAGGATGACCGCCGAGATGGCTTCGACCTGGAAGAACCTGGCCTGCATGACCGCGGCAATGACTGCCGTGCTCCTCCTGGCCACGGCCTGTGCCTCACGCCAGCAGAGCGACCGGCGCACCGAGACGCTGGACCGCTACGAGGCGCTGGTTCGCTGGAACCAGTTCGACTCCCTGCCCGACTTCATGCACCCGGACTGGCTCGAGCAGAATCCCGTCACACCGCTCGACATCGAGCGCCTCAAGCAGTTTCGCGTCAGCCAGTACCGCGTCCGTCAGGTCATGAGCCTGCCCGACGACGAGGGCTTCGACCGGCTCGTGGAACTGAGGCTCTACCACCTGCACACGGCCCGCGAGCGCGTCGTCGAGTACGTCGAGGCCTGGCGCTGGGACCCCGAACGCGAGCGCTGGATGCTGCACTCCGGGCTGCCGGACGTGACACGCGCGCGCTGATTTGCCATGATGGCTGCCCCGTTGGACCCCATGGGGAGCCCGAGACATGCGCACGATCGCGTTGCTGAACGCCAAGGGTGGCTGCGGCAAGACGACGCTGGCCACGAACCTCGCCGCCGCGCTGGCCTGGGAAGGCTACCAGGTCGCGCTCGGAGACATGGATCCGCAGCAGTCGTCGGCCGACTGGTGCGGCCAGCGCCCCGACGAATATCCCGAGATCATCTGCCTGAGCAGCGCCGACGGGCCGATCCGCGCGCCGAAGGGCACCGACTTCCTCATCCTCGATACCCAGGCAGGCATCCACGGTCCGGAGATCGGACACCTCGTTCGCCGCGCCGAGACCGTGCTCGTGCCGGTGCTGCCGTCGCCGATCGACATGAACGCCGCGCACCGCTTCCTCGGCCACCTGTTCTCGCTCAAGCCCATCGCCGAAGGCGAAGCCAAGGTCGGCCTCGTCGCCAACCGGGTCAAGCCGCACACGATCATCTACCGCGAGCTGCGCGGATTCCTAGGCGACTTCAAGGCCCCCGTCGTCGGGCACCTGCGCGACTCCATGAACTATGTGCGCGCCTTCGAGAGCGGACTCTCCGTATCGGACCTGCCGCCCTACCTCGCCGAGCAGGACTGGGAGGAATGGGAGGCCGTCCTCGGCTGGGTGACCAGCAGGAAGTCCCGGGGAAAAGCATGACGGATCTGCTGTCGCTGTTCCTCCAGCGCGTGGCAGATCCGGGACCCGACCAGGACTGACCGGGCATGAGCGATCCGGCCCCCTCGACGCGGCCGCCCGGTGAAGGGCCGGCGGCCGAGCAGCACGAACTCGCCGTCCTGATCCGCGCCGGCGACGGCCCCATCGTCGTCGAGACGCGCGACGAGCCGGCCGCCGTGGACCTCGTCGGGCGCGTGGCCCGTGAACTCGCGCGCCCCGCCTTCCGCTGGTCGGCCGCGCGAGGTGTGTCGCGCATCGGCTACGAGAGCGGGCTCGACGGCAACTTTCCCGAACCGCTGGACCTTCTGCGCCACGTCGATCAGCGCGGTGACGGTGCGCTGTTCGCGCTCGCCGACTTCCATCCCTATCTCGACGATCCCGTCGCCGTGCGGCTGATCCGCGAGATCAGCCGCAAGTCCGGCCGCGACGCGCCGACGCTGGTGCTGATCTCGCCGCGCATCGAGATTCCCGATTCCCTGAAGCCCCAGGCCGTGCGCTTTTCGCTGGAGCCGCCGTCGCCGGCCGAGATCGAATCGCTGATCCGCGCGGAAGTCGCCGCCGCGGGCCGCGGCCGGTCGCGCCCGACCGACCCCGCCGACGGGATCGTCGGGCGCTTCGTCAATCACTGCGCGGGCCTGACGCGCAAGGACATCCGCCGCCTCGTCCGCAATGCCATCCACGACGACGGCCGGCTCGACGAGTCGGACCTGGCCGGACTGCAGCGGGCACGGTTCGACCTGCTCGACCCCGCGCGCGCACTGCGCGTGGAGCCCGATACGGCCCGCTTCTCCGAGGTGGCCGGCCTGCCCCGTCTCAAGGGCTGGCTCGAGAAGCGCGCACCCGTGTTCCGGTCGGCCGAGCCGCCGCCCGGCCTCGACGCACCGCGCGGCATCCTGCTGCTCGGCGTGCAGGGTTGCGGCAAGTCGCTGGCCGCACGCGCCACGGCCGGATTCTTCGGCGTGCCGCTGCTCCAGCTCGACGCCGGGTCGCTGTTCGACCGATTCCATGGCCAGAGCGAACGCAACCTGCGCGAAGCGCTGCGCACGGCCGACGCCATGGCGCCCTGCGTGCTCTGGATCGACGAGATCGAGAAGGGGCTGGCCACGGGCGACCAGGACGGCGGCACATCGAAACGCATGCTCGCCACGCTGCTGACCTGGATGGCCGAGCGCGCGTCGCGCGTGTTCCTCGTCGCCACGGCCAACGACATCCAGGCGCTGCCGCCGGAACTCGTGCGCAAGGGCCGCTTCGACGAGGTGTTCTTCGTCGACCTGCCCGACGAGGAGACGCGCGCGGAAATCCTTCGGATCCACCTGGCCCGGCGCGACCGCAAGCCCGACCTCTACGACGTCGCCGCGCTGGCGCGCGCCACGCCCGGTTTTTCCGGCGCCGAGCTCGAGCACGCCGTGGTCAGCGGCCTCTACGCCGCCTTTGCCGAGGACCGGACACTGACCAACGCCGACATCGCCGACGCGATCCGCGACACGCGGCCGCTGTCGGTGATGATGGCCGAGCGGATCCGCGAACTGCGCGACTGGGCCTCGTCGCGGACCGTCCCGGCCTGACTGCCGCGGAGGTTCGCCGGACCCGGCTCCGGACCGCGATTCAGTCGTCCGTTCCCGGATCGCGCCCGGCCAGCCGCGCGAGGAACGCCGCTCGCTCGTCATCGCGCACCTCGGCCGGCCGCTCGAACACGGCGCGCCGCCCCGGCTCGTCGGGATCGACGCGCAGGCCCCAGAGCGGGCGGTCCGAGGCAGGGTCGATGGCGTAGCGGAAATCTCCGACGAACCATTCTCCGCCACGCTCGTACGGGGCGAAACGGAACAGCCAGCCGGCCGAGAAGTCGTCGAAGCGCTCGAGGTCGCGGCGAATCCGACCGGCCGGTGCATCGCGCGGCTCGAGCGCCTCGACTCGCTCCCCCGGCCAGGTGCGCACCGGCGTGCCGGGAAGGATGCGCACGGCCACGGCGCGGTAGGACTCGCCGGTATCGACGAGGCCGCGCCAGAGCCAGAGGTTGCCCAGCGAGGGACGGGCCAGCACGCGCTCGGGCTGCAGCCCCTGCGCGTCGGCCCAGTCGGCGACGACGCGCTCGGCGCGCCAGGACTGCAGGGTCCCGAACAGCAGCAGCAGCGCAGACCAGCCCGCGGCGACGGCTGCCCAGCGGCGCCGGCGGCGCCAGAGCGCCAGCCCGAGCAGCAGCGCCAGCGGCACGGTGAAGAACGGGTCGACGACGCTGATGATGTTGGCGGCCAGGCGCGCGTCGGACATCGGCCAGAGCAGCCGCGTCCCGTAGGACGTCGCCGCATCGAGCAGGCCGTGAGACGCCATGCCCAGCAACGCCCAGGTCCAGGCGCGGGCGAATGAAGGCGGATCGTGCAGCCGCTTCAGCAGCGGCCAGGCGATGAGCGCGACGACGAGCGCGCCGATCGGCACGAACACGATCGCGTGCGTGAAGTGGCGATGGAATTCCAGCGCGACGAGGTCGTCGGCCGGGGAGCGGATCAACACGTCGAGGTCGGGTGCCATGCCGGCCGCGGCGCCGACGAGCGCGGCGGCACGGACCGACGACCGGCGCGACGCGGCCTGCGCCCAGAGCGCTCCGAAAAGGCCTTGCGTGACCGGATCCACGGGCGGTTATCCTCGTCGGGGAATCAACGGCATTCGAGGGAGAATCCCATGAAGATCGCTGTACTCGCAGGACTGCTGCCGGCCCTGCTGACCGGCTGCGCCGCGCTGCCGGAATGCGAACCCGCCCTCGACGATGCCCGCCATGCCGCGCGACAGCACGAGCCGCTGGCCGCCTGGGTCGACGAAGTCGAACCGGCCTGCCGCGCCGCGGCAACCGATGCCTGGGAGGCGGTGCTGGCCGCCGAGTGCGATCCGCTGCTGGCTTTCCACCTCGCGCGCGTCGACGCGCGCGATCGACTGCCCGGATGCCCGGGCCGCGAATTCGCCGGTGCCGCCGAACTCGGCGCCATGATCCGCTCGCTGCAGGCCGAGCGCGACGAACTCCAGCGCGTGCTGACCACCGCGGACGGGGCCGCCGAGCGCGCGGCCTGGCGGCGCCTGCGCGTCATCGAACGTGACCTGCCGCAGCTCGAGGCCACCGCCCGCCTGCACGGCTACATGGCACCGGCCCGGGCGCCCGGCGACTGACGGTGCTCAGCGCGGCGCCTCGCAGGCGCAGTGCGCAATGACCTCGATGCGCTGGCGGCGCTCGCTGGCCGCCGCGATGGCGCGGAACTGCGCGACGAGGTCACCGCCGAGGAACGAAAGCGGCATGGCCCGGCGCGCGACACGGTCGATGCCGGCATGGGCGAAGGCTTCGGCCCCCATGCCGACCAGGAAGCGCTCGATCGCCGAGCGCTGGGGCTGCACGTAGATCGTCTCGTACTCCTCGGCGATGCCGGCCATGCGCGCGGCCGAGGCAACGGCCTCTTCGAGCGTGCCGAGCTGGTCGACGAGGCCGCGGTCGCGGGCCTGCCGTCCCGTCCAGACGCGGCCGCTGGCCACGTCGCGCACGGCCCCGGCGCTCATGTCCCGGTGCTCGGCGACGAGCCCGATGAATACCTCGTAGCCATGGCCGATGATGGCCTGGATCGCGCGTGCCGCCGTCTCGGGCAGGTCCATGTCCGGACGGAACGCCCCGGCCAGCGGCGTGACGCCGAACCCGTCGGTGTGGATGCCGACCAGATCCAGCGTGTCCTGGAAGGTCGGGAACAGGCCGAAGATGCCGATCGAACCCGTGATGGTGTTGGGATAGGCCCAGACCTCGTCGGCCCCCATGGCGATCCAGTAGCCGCCCGACGCCGCGACATCACCCATGGACACGACCACGGGCTTGCCGGCCTCGGTCAGCGCGACCATTTCCTGGCGGATGACTTCGGACGCATAGGCGCTGCCGCCGCCGGAGTCGATGCGCAGCACGACGGCGTGCACGGAATCGTCGCGCGCGGCCCGGCGCAGCAGCCGCGAAGTGGATTCCGAGCCGATCGTCCCCGGCGGCTGCACGCCCTCGGTGATCGGGCCGGCAGCCACGACGATGCCGACCTTGCGCTCGACGAGGTCCGGCGGCCGCGGCAAGGCCAGGTAGTCGCCCATGCCGATACGGCGGAATCCGCCGTCCTCGTCGCCGGCGGCGCGCTGGGCGAGTTCCGTGCGCACCTCGGGATGGGTCATGAGACGGTCGACGAGGCCGGCGTCGAGTGCGGCCGCCGAAGGATCGCCGCCGGCCTGCTCGAGCAGATCGACGAAGCCATCGACGATGCCGGCCAGGCGTTCCACGGGCATGCCGCGGTGGGCGGCGACGAGGTCCAGGTACTCCTGCCAGAGTCCCCCGATCCAGTATTCCGCGGCTTCGCGGTCGGCCTCGGACATGCTGTCGCGGATATAGGGCTCGGCGGCCGACTTGAACTCGCCGACGCGGAACAGGTGCACATCGACCTGGAGCTTCTCGAGTGCCTCGTTGAAATAGTTGCGGAAGTAGGAATAGCCCTCGACCATCACCATGCCGTCGGGATGCAGCCAGACCTCGTCGGCAAGCGCCGCGAAGCCGTAGCTGCCCTGGAGCATGGCGCTGCCGTGCGCGATCACGGGCTTGCCCGATTCACGGAATCGCTCGACGGCCGCGGCCAGTTCGGTCAGCGTGCCCGGAGCGATGCCGAGCAACCGGTCGGTGCGCAACAGCACGTGCGTGATGTGATCGTCGTCCGCGGCAAGATCCAGCGCGCGCAGGACGTCGCGCAGCCGCGTCTCGGGCAGCTCCTGGCCCAGCGCCTGGTTGATCGCCCGCTCTGCCGGCGTGCCCGTGTATTCCTCGACGATCATGCCGTTGGGCTCGATGACGAGCACCGTCGAGTCTTCGACGGTCACGCCCCCGCCCGAGAAGAACACGATCCGGATGATCCAGGCCAGGACGAGCAGGAACAGGATATTGAACACGGCCATCCGGAACGCCGTCAGGCCGTTCCAGAAACCGCGCCAGATGCGCACGAGGAGGTTCGGACGATCGTCGGTCATGCAGCGGTCTCCAGGGTGGGTCGGTCGCGACCCGACATCATGCCGGATCGCCGCGGACGCGGCGTGGGTGCCGCCGCGGTTTCCGCGAGGACTTCATTCTCGGCCACGGCCATGGCTCCGGCATGCGCCAGAGGTCAGGGGTCCGCGATCTCGGGTGTCCGCCGGTCGTCGGGCTGCCAGCTGCCCTCGATGACGCGCTTCGAAGTGCGCCAGAACCGGCTGCAGAGCAGTACCGCGGCGACGGTCAGGCCCGCGATCATGCCCGTCCACATCCCCGGCGCGCCCCACTCGCGCCCGAAGGTCAG
Source organism: Wenzhouxiangellaceae bacterium (assembly GCA_033722095.1). Classification (GTDB taxonomy): domain Bacteria; phylum Pseudomonadota; class Gammaproteobacteria; order Xanthomonadales; family Wenzhouxiangellaceae. The sequence goes on from JAWVZQ010000011.1 coordinate 21,896, forward strand.
CCAGGCGCCCAGGGCCAGGCCCACGGCCCAGTACGACAGCACGCTGTAGAGCATCGGCACGCGCGTGTCCTTGAGCCCGCGAAGCGCCCCCGCCGCGGCCACCTGCATGCCGTCGGAGACCTGCAGCACCGCGGCGAGCACGATCAGCCGCGCGGCCAGGTCGATGACTTCGCGATCGGCCGTGTAGATGCGCGCGATCCAGTCCGGGAACAGCGTCATGACGGTCGCCGAGCACAGCGCGTAGGGCACGGCGATGCCGATTCCGACGAGCCCGGCCCGGCGCGCAGCGCGAGGCTCGCCGCGGCCGATGGCATTGCCGACGCGAACCGTGATCGCACCGGCCAGCCCCAGGGGCACCATGAAGGCCATCGACGCGAAGTTGATCGCGACCTGGTGGGCGGCGATCGGCAAGGCACCCAGCGTGCCGATGAGCAGCGCCGCCGAGACGAACAGGCTGCCCTCGAAGAAGATCATCACCCCGATCGGCAGTCCGACGCGCAGCAGCGCGCCGATCTCGCGCCGCGACGGCCGCCCGAAGTGCGAGAACAGCCGGAAGTCGCGGAACAGCGTCCGGTGGCGGATGTAGAGGGCCAGGACCAGGGCCTGCAGCCAGAACACGATGGCCGTGGCCCAGCCGCAGCCGACCGCACCGAGTTCCGGCATCCCGAGCTTGCCGAACATCAGCACGTAGTTCAGCGGCACGTTGCAGGCGATGCCGAGCAGCCCGATGTACATCGTCGGACGCGTGTGCCCCGCACCTTCCGCGAAGAACTTCAGCACGAGCATGACCGTCATCGCCGGCGCGCCCCAGCTCATCGCCTTCAGGTAGCCGAGCGCAAGCGCCGCGACGTCGGGCTGCACATCGAGCACGTCCATGACCCATCCCGCGTTGCGCGCACCGAGCGCGAGCAGGACCGAAAGGCCGAGCGCGATCCAGATCGCCTGGCGCGCGAGTTCGCCCGCCATGCGACGCCGACCCGCTCCGTCGAGCTGCGAGACGGCCGGCGAGACCGACATCAGCACGCCGAGCGCGAAAAGCAGCCCGGCCGCCCAGACCGACGAGCCGATCGCGATCGCGCCGAGGTCGATGGCCCCGAGCCGCCCGGCCATGACCGTATCGACGAAGTTCATGCCGAAGCTCGTCAACTGGCCGATGACGAGCGGACCGGCCAGCAGCAGCGTGCGGGCGACCTCGTAGCGAAGGCCCGTGCCGGCGGGCTGCGGCGGATTGGGTGGATGGGCGTGCACGGCGGGGTCCTGGCGACTGGCTGGGAAGTCTATCCGAGCGGAACGGCCCGGCGCCGACGAGTCCCGACACCCGAGCCCTTCCACGCCGTCCCGGCGGCCTCCCGTTCGTCGCGCACCCCTCTTCGGCTCACCCCTGCATCACGGCGTTCGCCCGAGGAAAGGTTCGTCTGCCTATGTGCAATTCATTGCAACTGTGGATGCAAAACGTTAACCTCGTCACAGGGAGGCGGGCCGAGGGTGCGAGCGTCCAACGGGAGATCGCCGTGCGTCACCTCTTTGCCCCGCTGTTCTCGCTGTTCCTGGTTTCCGCGCCGCTGTC
>JAWVZQ010000012.1:0-23240 GCA_033722095.1 Wenzhouxiangellaceae bacterium
GTGGTGGGCGCGCCGCCGGCTTCGAGGGTGGGCGCGACCGGGGCTGACCGCCCCCCGGCGCGCCCGCGTCTCCGGTTTTCCCAGCAGTCGCAAGCAGTTACAATGAAGGGCTGACCGTGCCGCACCCGGCCGGTCGGCCCTACTTTCGTTACGCAACCCGGAGGCCCAGCGGCCATGCGTCATCCCGAAGCCTACGACGTCGTCGTCATCGGCGGCGGTCATGCCGGCACCGAGGCCGCCCTGGCCGCGGCGCGTGCCGGTGCGCGCACGCTGCTGGTCACGCACAGCATCGAGACCATCGGGCAGATGAGCTGCAACCCGGCCATCGGCGGTATCGGCAAGGGCCACCTCGTGCGCGAGATCGACGCACTGGACGGAATCATGGCGCGCGCGGCCGACGCGGCCGGTATCCAGTGGCGGCGTCTGAACGCGAGCAAGGGGCCGGCCGTGCGGGCCACGCGCGCCCAGTGCGACCGCGACCTCTACCGGCGTGCCGTGCGAGCCGCCGTGGAGACGCAGCCCGGGCTTTCGCTGTTCCAGGCGGCCGTCGACGATCTCGTCGTCGAAGACGGAACCGTGGTCGGGTGCCGCACGTCCTCGGGCCTGGAGTTCCGGTCCGCGGCCGTGGTCCTGACCACGGGGACCTTCCTCGGCGGCGTCATCCACATGGGCGAAACGCGGGCCGCGGGCGGCCGCGCCGGCGATCAGCCGGCCAATGCGCTGGCCGAACGCCTGCGTGCGCTGCCGCTGCGCATCGGTCGCCTCAAGACCGGCACGCCGCCGCGCCTCGACGGCCGATCCATCGATTTCTTCAGGCTGACCGAGCAGCCCGGCGACGATCCGCGGCCGGTGTTCTCGTTCCTGGGGTCGCGCGGCGATCACCCCGAGCAGCGCAGTTGCTTCATCACGCGAACCACGGCTCATACGCACGAGATCATCCGCGCATCGCTGCACCGCTCGCCGATGTACTCCGGATCGATCGAAGGCGTGGGGCCGCGATACTGTCCTTCGATCGAGGACAAGATCGTGCGATTCGCCGAGCGCGATTCGCACCAGATCTTCCTCGAGCCGGAGGGCCTGGGCGTCGACGAGTGGTATCCGAACGGCATTTCGACGAGCCTGCCTTTCGAGGTGCAACTCGAGTTCGTTCGCACCATTCCCGGCCTGGAGTCCGTGCACGTGACGCGGCCCGGCTATGCCATCGAGTACGACTACCTCGATCCGCGCGACCTGTCCACAAGCCTGGAGTCGAAGGTGCTCGACGGCCTGTTCCTGGCCGGGCAGGTCAACGGCACGACGGGCTACGAGGAGGCGGCCGCGCAGGGACTGATCGCGGGTCTGAACGCGGCGCGCCGCGTCGCCGGTCGGGCGGCCTGGTGTCCGCAGCGGTCCGAGGCCTACATCGGCGTGATGATCGACGACCTGGTCACGCGCGGAACCACCGAGCCGTACCGCATGTTCACGAGCCGCGCGGAGTACCGGCTCATGCTGCGCGAAGACAACGCCGATTTCAGGCTGACCGGCACGGGCCGCGAGCTCGGCATCGTCGGCGACGCCCGGATGCGCGCCTTCGAGGCGCGCCGGGACGCCGTCGAGGCCGAAGTCGAACGACTGGCATCGTTGCGCATCGCCGCCGGCAGCGGGTGCGCGCGCCGCGTCACGGAGGCACTCGGCGAGCCGATCCGCAAGGATGTCACGGGCGCAGACCTGCTGAAGCGGCCGGGAATCGGCTACGCCGATCTCGTGGCCGTCGAGGGCTTCGGTCCCGGCGTCGAGCGCGACGACGTCGCCGAGCAGGTCGAGATCCGGATCGGCTACTCCGGCTATCTCGACCGCCAGCGCGACGAAGTCGAGCGCGCGCGCGCCGCGGAGTCCACGCCCATTCCCGACGACTTCGACTACTCGAGGGTCAAGGGGCTGTCGGCCGAGATCCTCGAGAAGCTGGAGCGCCAGCGTCCGGAAACCGTGGGTCAGGCCGGACGGAGTCCCGGCGTCACGCCGGCCGCCGTCTCGCAGCTGCTGGTCTGGCTGAAGCGCGCACGCCGCGACGTCGCCTGATCCCCGCACGGCCGTTCACGGCCGATTCACGACGCGGGAGGAAGCTGCATCCGTCGATCGCGGGTTGTCCTCTCCTACCCGACTCCCTCCCCCCGCGAACGACCTCGAACGCCCCGGCCAAGGGCTCCCGGCCGGGGCGTTCGCCTATCCGGCCCGCTCGGCACGCTACCGGCACGTACGGCGCGTTGGCTCCCGCTGTGTTTAGATAGGCGAAATCCTCGATGGAGTCGATCCATGCAGAACCGACAGCAGGCCGCGACCGTGCTCGGCTGGGCCGGAGTCGCGCCGTTCCTGGTGCTGCTGGGCATGGCCTGGCTCGGCGGTCCGCAGTGGCTCGTCGACCTCATGCTCGGCTACGCGCTCGTCATCTTCGCGTTCATGTGCGGCAGCCTCTGGGCCGGCGCCATGTCGCGTCCGGCCGATTCCCCGGCGCCGCTCGTGGCCAGCAATGTCCTGGTCCTCGCTGCGCTGATCGCCGTCGTGATCCCGTTCGAATGGGCCATGGCCTGGCTGGCGCTGCTGTTCGCCGCGCACGCCCTGGCCGAGTGGAAGTGGGTGCACCGCGGCCAGCCGGGCTGGTACCGCAGGCTGCGCCTGCTGTTGAGCACGACGGTCATCGCCCTGCTGGCGCTGGCGGCCGCCGTCGGGCTGACGGGTGGCTGAATCCCGCGACGGGCCGGTGCTGCGCATGCAGGGCATCCGGCGGACCTTCGACGACGGCGAGCGCCGCATCCGGGTTCTCGACGGTCTCGACCTCGAGGTTGCCGCCGGGGAGCGCGTCGCCGTCATGGGAGCCTCGGGTTCCGGCAAGTCCACGCTGCTGCATCTCGCCGGCGGCATGGATCTGCCCGACGAGGGCAGCGTGGAACTCCTGGGGCGCGCGATCCACGCACTGGAAGAACCCGAGCGAACCACCTACCGTGCCGCGCACATCGGGTTGATCTTCCAGGAACACAACCTCGTCGACGCGCTGGACGCGCGCGAGAACCTCCGCCTCGTCCCCTGGCTGACGCGTACCGAGGTCGACGAGGAGCGCATCGAGTCGCTGGCCCGGGCCCTGGGCGTGGAGGACCTGCTCGACCGCCGGCCCTCGCGCATGTCCGGCGGGCAGCGCCAGCGCGTGGCCATCGCGCGCGCGCTGGTCCACGCGCCGCGGCTCGTGCTGGCCGACGAACCCACGGGCAGTCTGGACCAGGACACCGCCGACCGCGTCATGGACCTGCTGGCCGAGCGCGCGCACGACGCCGGCGCAGCCCTGCTGCTTGCCACGCACAGCCGACGGGCCGCCGAGCGCTGCGATCGCCGGCTGGCGCTGCGCGGCGGCCTGCTCGAGCCCCTGGATTGAGCCGCGCGCGATGCTGACGCGCTTCGTCCATGCCTTCGCGCGCCGCCAGCCGGCCCAGTTCCTGCTGGCCGTGGCCGGGATCGCGGCCGGGATCGCCGTCGTGACGGGCGTGGCGCTGCTGCGTGGCGCGCTGCTCGACTCGCTGGACGATGCGGCCACGGAGCTGGCCGGAACCGATGCACTCATCGTTCGCGCCGAGCGAGGACCGCTGCCGGTGCCCCGATACGCGGAACTGGCACGCATGCCGGGCGCTCCGGACTGGGTCCCCGTGATCCGCGAAGCGGTGCGCGCCGATGGCGTGCGGCTCGAGGCCGTGGGCATCGATGCGTTCAGCGCCGCGCGCCGCTTCGGCGTGGACCCTGCCGCCCCGTCGCCGGCCGGCCGGTCCGGCGCGCCGGCCGCCGGGACGGTCGCGCGGACCGATCGCGCAACGCTGGACCTGCTCGGGCTGAGGCCCGGAGATCGCCTGACGCTCGACCACGAGGCCGGTCCCGTGGAAGTCGTCGTGCAACCCCTCGACGGCGCCGGGCCCGGCCTGGACCGGCGCCTGGTTCTCGACATCGCCGACGCGCAGGCTGCCTTCGGGCGGCGCGGCACCGTCGATGAACTGCTGGCCCCGGCCTCTGCGCGACGGTGGATTCTCGAGCATCTGCCCGAGGACCTCGCCTGGCGGACCGCCGACGAGCGCCGGGAATCGGCACGCCAGTTGACATCGGGGATGCGCGCGAACCTGGCCGCGATGAGCCTGCTGGCGCTGGCGACCGGGCTGTTCGTCGTCTACAGCGTGCTGAACTTCCTTGCCGTGCAGCGCCGGCCGCTGTTCGCGACCCTGCGCGGGCTGGGTCTGACCCCACGGCGACTCGCAGGACTGCTGCTCGTCGAGTCGCTCGTGCTGGGCCTGGTCGGGAGTGCGATCGGCGTGGTGCTGGGCACGGCACTGGCCGATCTCCTGCTCGCGCTGATCGCCGACCCGGTCAACGAGATCTACGGCCAGCTGCCGCTGGCGCGCAGCGATCCTTCCGCCGGGCTGGTGCTGGGCATCGTGGGCGCGGGCCTGGTCGCGGCCATGCTCGTGGCCGTCCCCATCGTGCGCGAGGCGCTGGACGTGCCGCCGGGTCGCATGGCGCACGAACGCCGTCCGCCGCCCCTTGCCCGCCGGGTCGTGCCTGCGGCATCGGCGCTGGTCGCCGCCGGGGCGGCATGGGTGGCGCTGGACGCCCGCCTGGTGGCGGGCCTAGGCGGGCTGTTCCTGGTGCTGGCCGGACTGCTGCTCGTCGTGCCTGCCCTGGGCTTCGGCGCACTGCGGATCGCCGCGGCCGGCCTGGGTCGCAGCCTACCGGGTCATGCCCTGACGCTGCTCGGTGCCGGGCGCCACCGGCTGGCCCCGGGCCTGGCCGCGCTGACGCTGGCGCTGGCGCTGTCGATCGGCATGGGCGCGATGATCCTCGGCTTCCGCACCGCGGTCGACGACTGGGTCGCGAAGCTCCTGCGCGCCGACCTGTACGTCTCGGCGACCACGGGCTCGCTGGATGCCGAGCGCGTCGAGCGGTTGTCCCGGCTCGAGGGCGTGGCGGCCGTCTCGACGGTGCGCGACCTCAGCGCACGCGACGGCACGCGAGTGACGGCCTATCGGTTGCCGGAAGCCGCCTGGGGCGGCTTCCAGTGGATCGCCGGTGACCCGGAGTCGGTGCGCGAAGCGTTCCTTTCCGGTCGCGCAATCGCGGTCTCCGAGCCGTTCGCACGGCGCCGCGGCCTGTCGGTGGGCGACGAACTGAGCGTGCCGCTGCCCCTGGGCGAGCGGAAGATGCGCGTGGCGGGCGTATTCCGCGACTACTCCACCGATCGCGGCTTCATCGCCGTCGATGCCTCGCTGCTGGGGCGGGCCCGTGGACCGGTGGGCAGCGTCGGGCTGTACCTGGCCGACGACGCTTCGCGCGAGCGCGTGATCTCGCGCCTGGCCGAAGCGGGGGACGGTCGCCTCGACTGGATCACGCCCGAAGACATCCGCTCGCAGAGCCTGGCAGTCTTCGACCGGACCTTCCGGATTTCCTGGGCGATGGCCGTGCTCGTGGCATGCATCGCGCTGGTGGCGCTCGTCAGTGCGCTGCTGGCCCACGGCCTGGAGCGCGCCCGGGAGTACGCAACGCTGCGCGCGCTGGGTCTGACGCCGCGCCGGCTCGGCGCACTGGTCGTCGTGCAGACGCTGGGGCTGGCTTGTGCCGCGCTGGCGCTGGCCGTGCCGCTGGCGATCTTCGTCCACTATGCGCTGACGCTGGTCATCCAGCCCCGAGCGTTCGGATGGTCGCTGCCCGCCACGCTGCCGCCCGCCGCACCGTTCCTGTGGGTCGCGCCCTCGGCGCTTGCGCTGGCGGCGCTGGCCGGCCTGGCGCCGGCCTGGCGCGTCGCGCGCCGCCGGCCCGCCGAGGCGCTTCGAGGCGCTTCGTGACCGGCACCGCGGGGGGGCGCGCCTTGAAACGCGACCTGGCGGTCACGGGCCTCGTGCTGCTCGCCTGCGTGCTGTGGCTGGCCGGGCGCATCGGCCGCGACGATGCCGCGCCCGCGGCGCTGGACTCCACGGCGCTGCTCGGCACCGCGCCGGAATCCTTCCGTCGCGTGACCGGGCCCGAACCCTTGTCGTTCCCGCGCGATCACGCCGCGCATCCCGGCTTCCGCAGCGAGTGGTGGTACTTCACGGGAAACCTGTTCGACGCGCAGGGAAGGCGTTACGGCCTGCAGTTCACGTTGTTCCGGTTCGGGCTGCCCGAGGACGCACTGCCCGAGGGCACCGACTTTTCGGCCGACGCCGCCTGGATGGCGCACCTGGCGGTGACCGACGTCGAGACCGGACGCTTCCTGCACCGCGAGCGATTCGCGCGCGGTGCGCTGGACCTGGCCGGCGCCACCGAGCAACGCTGGTGGTTGCGCGACTGGAGCGCCCGGCGGACCGGCGGCGGCTGGCGGCTGGCCGCCGAAGCCGACACGTTCGGCGTGGACCTGGACCTGCGCGCGGTCAAGCCCGTCGTGCTGCCCGGCGAACGCGGCTACAGCCGGAAGGGCCCGGAGCCGGGCAACGCCTCGCGCTACTACCAGATTCCGCGTCTCGAGGCCTCGGGCCGGCTGCGTCTGCCGGGACGCGAGACCGTGGAGGTTTCCGGTCTGGCCTGGCTGGACCGTGAATGGGGCAGCAGCCAGCTGGGCCCCGGCATCGCCGGCTGGGACTGGTTCGCGCTTCAACTCGACGACGGCCGTGATCTGATGCTGTATCGCCTTCGCACCGACGACGGCGAAGCGTCGCGATTTTCCTCGGGGACGCTGACGGAGGCCGACGGCAGCTTCCGAACGCTCGGGGCGCAGTCGTTCTCGCTGACGCCGATGCGGCGCTGGACCGACGGCCTCGGCGTCGAATGGCCCGTGGAGTGGCGAGTGCGCGTCCCGGAGGCGGGACTGGATCTGAAAGTCCGGCCGGTCATGGACGACCAGCGCTGGGATGCATCGGTGATCTACTGGGAGGGTGCCGTGGACGCCGAGGACACCGAATCCGGACGAGCGGTCGGGCGCGGCTACCTGGAGCTCAGTGGGTACCGCTGAAGGGAATGGCTCAGTGCAGCCGGGGCTGGGAATCGGATGGATCCGCGGGCGGCGGCATCCGCGACGCGGGTATGACCTCGGTGTCCTTTTCGTCGGGCGATCGGCCGGCCCCGAGGATGCGTTCGAGCCTGCGTACCGGCACGCCCTTCTCGAGCATGTGCAGCGCGAAGCTGTTGCGCAGGACGTGGCCGCTGACGCGGCGGTAGATGTTGGACTCGCGCGCGGCGCGTTCGATGAGGCGATGGATCCGGGCCGGTTCGACGTGGTCGATGAGCCCGTCCGGCCGGTCCTCCTCCGGGCTGCTTGCGTCGGTGCGGAGATTCGGGAACAGGAACTGCCAGTGCCAGTTGCGCGCCAGCTTCGGCTCGCGCTCGGCAACGGCCCTGGGCAGGCGGACCCGCCCGGAACCCTCGATGATGTCGCGGATATGGGCGAGCCGGAGCTCCTCGAGGTGGGTGGCCAGGCGGTCGCGAAGGTGCGGGGGAATCCGCACGCTGCGCTGGATCTCGCCGGACTCGTCGCGAACGTGCAGCACGTCGTCGTCGAGATCGACGTCGCGCACGCGCAGCCTCAGCACCTCCATGAGCCGCATGCCGGTACCGTAGACGAGCGAAGCGATGAACCACTCGCGTCCGCGCAGCCGGGAGAGCAGGCGCCGCACCTCGTCGCGCGAAAGGACCGCGGGCATGCGCTTGCCGGAACGCTGCTCCACGAGGCGCTTCAACCAGTCCGGGGCGCGACCGACGGTGGCCTTGAACAGCCGGACCACGGCCTCGAGCACGCGCTTCTGGGTGGGCGCGCCCGCGGCATGGCGTTCGGCGACGTCGGCGAGGAAGGCGTCCAGATGCTCACGACCGAGTTCGCGCGGATCGCGGACGCCGCTGTGCTCGAGCAGCGACCGGGCCCAGAACAGCAGGCTCTCGGCGCGCCGGTCGTCGACGCCGTCGCTTCGCAGGTCCTTTCTGAGGGCATCCAGGGCTTCGTGGTGCATGCATGCACATCCCGTCCGAGCGGGCTTGACGTGACACGCATCACTTTATCGGCGCACCCGTGTGAATGCAAGAACGACGGGGCCGGTGGTGACCCCGTGTCGCTGCGTCAGCGGCGAACGTGGATTTCGCCGCCCTTCATGACGAATCGCACGTCGGTCAGTACGCCCACGTCCTCGAGCGGATTGCCGGACACGGCGATGATGTCGGCCCAGCGCCCGGTCTCGAGGGTGCCGGCCTCGTCGCGGACGCCGAGCAGTTCCGCGGCATGGACGGTCGCCGCGCGCAGCGCGTCGGCCGGTGCCATGCCGGCCTCGACCATGTAGCCGAATTCCTGCGCGTTGGTGCCGTGGTAGCAGACGCCGCAGTCGGTGCCGAATGCGATGCGCACGCCCGCTGCGTGGGCCCGCTCGAAGGCGTCCTGGATCATCGGACCGATCTGCCGTGCCTTGGGACGGACGAGGTCGGGGTAGTAGCCCTCGACTTCGGCCTTCTCGGCCACGAACTTGCCGGCCGAGATCGTGGGCACGTACCAGGTGCCGTGCTCGATCATGAGATCGATGACCTCGTCGTCCATCATGGTGCCGTGCTCGATGGAGTGGATGCCGGCCCGGATCGCCCGCTTCATGCCCTCCGCGCCGTGCGCGTGTGCGGCCACGTGCATGCCGTAGTCGCGTGCGGTCTCGATGACGGCCTCTACCTCGTCGGGCCGGAACTGCGGGTTCATGCCGTTCTTGGCGACGCTGAGCACACCGCCCGTCACCGTGATCTTGATGAGGTCGGCGCCGTCCTTGTAGCGCTGGCGGACGGCTTCGCGCGCTGCCGCCACGCCGTTGAGCACGCCCTCCCTCGGGCCCGGCGTGCCCATGAGGTCGGCGCGCCAGCCGTTGGTCGGGTCGGCATGGCCGCCCGTGGTCGCCAGCGACTTGCCCGACGTGTAGACGCGCGGACCGGGAACGATGCCCTCGTCGATGGCGTCGCGCAGCGCGATGCTGGCGTTGTACTGGTCGCCGACGTCGCGGACCGTCGTGAAACCCGCCTCGAGCGTCTTGCGGGCGTATTCGGTGGACTGAAGCGCCACGTCGGCCTCGTTTTCCGTGAAGCGATCGGCGTAGCGCGTCGGGCTGGACTCCGAGGTCAGATGCGTGTGCATGTCCATGAGGCCCGGCAGGCAGGTCAGCCCCTCGAGTTCGACGACGTCGTCGGCTTCGCCGGGCTCGGGGTGGCCGTCGACGACGCGCTCGATGCGGCCTTCGGCCACGACGAGCGTCACCGGCCCCGTCGTCTCGCCCGCGACGATGTCGACGCTGTCGGCGCAGCGCAACCAGGTCTGCGCCTGGACCACCGGCGTGGCCAGCAGGAGGGCGAGGGCTGTCGGGAGGAAAACGGAACGGTTCATCGACGATCTCCGGGGAATGGGAGACGAAGAATAACCCGCCGTCATGAAAGCCAGCCGGCCAGCAGCAGCACGCTGAGCACGACGAGCCAGAGTGCCAGGACGCGTCCGGCCAGCCGCCTTCCGTCTTCCAGCCCCTCGGCCAGGCCGCCCTCGCCTTCGCACAGGCCTGCGGCCAGGTCGTCGAGCAGGGCGGCCGGCATGTCCCAGCGATCGGAACGCGATCGGAATGCGGCCGCGGCACGGTCGAGATCGGTCATCAGCCCGACCGAGGCGGTCACGAGCGCCACGACCGGCCAGTTCAGCACGGCCAGCAGTTGACGCACACGTGCGCGCTGGCCGTCGGTCAGCGTGTCGACGTGGCGGGCGATTCGCACGGCACGATAGAGCAGCGCGCCCGGAACCCCGAGGACGACGAACCAGAAGATCACGCCGAACCAGCGCGCCAGCGCGGCGTGCAGTGCGGCCGCCGCGGCGGCGCCGCGCGGCGCCGTGCGGTCCAGATGCAGGGCGCGCAGCGCGGCCGCGCGCTCCTCCGGGTCGTCGTCGCCGGCGGCATGCCGGACATCGTCGTCGAGGCTGCGCGGACCGAGCGTCAGGAAGACCGTGGCCGTGCCCACGAGCAGCGCGCCGAACCGGCCCAGCAGCGCCTCGAAGACGGCCACCGCGAGGGCTCCGACGAGGAGCGCGGTGGCGAGAATGGCCAGCACGGGCAGCCAGCTCGGCTGGTCGCTTCCGCCGGCGCGGCGCACCAGTCCGGCCAGCCATCGCGTATCGCGGAATCGCTGCGGTCGGGCGACCGGGATCAGCAGTCCGAAGGCCGCGAGCAGGGCGAGAATCTTCACGGGGGGCTCCCGGGCGGGTCGAACACCGGTTGTATCGCCGCCGTGGCCGGCCTGTCAACCGGCGCCCGGAGAAGGCGGGTTCTTTCCCTAGGCCATCCCGAACGAGGAACCGCAACCGCAGGTCGTTGCGGCGTTCGGATTGCGGATCACGAAGCGCGCACCCTGAAGGTTCTCCGCGTAGTCGACCTCGGCGCCCTCGAGGTACTGGAAGCTCAGTGGATCGACGAGCAGTTCGACGCCGTCGCGCTCGACGCGGATGTCGTCGTCGTCGGCGGCCTCGTCGAAGGTGAAGCCGTACTGGAAGCCCGAACAGCCGCCACCCGTGATGTAGACGCGCAGCTTCAGGTCGGGGTTGCCGTCGGCGAGGATGAGCTCCCGTACCTTGCGGGCGGCCGATTCGGTGAACAGCAGCGGGGCTTCGGAAGACATGGATGGCAGGTCGAAGAAGAGCTCGGGTTCCAGTATGGGGGCCGGGCGCCTTCGGATCAATCTCGCGTGGAATTCGGCCGAGGTCGAGCACGATGAAAAAAGCGGCCCGAAGACCGCTTTTGCCCCAAACCGGATGTGCCGGGCCCTTGCAGGCCCATCGCGACTGCGCTCGGGGCGCGGTCGGCCCCGGCTTTATAACGTCGTGCTCGGGGTGTCGTCAAGTCGACGACCGGGCGGGCACTTCGTTACGGCGAACCAGCAGGTCGCTGATGGCGTGTCCGCGCTTGAGGCCGCGCCGCTCGAAATGCGTCTCCGGTCTCCAGGCCGGTCGCGGCGCATCGGCGTCCTCGATGTGGAAGGCCGCGTGTGCGGAGAGGTGCTCGCGCATCCACTCGGCGTAGGGCTGCCAGTCGGTGGCCAGGTGCAGCAGGCCGCCCGGCGCGAGGACGCGAGCGGCGCGGTCGAGGAACGGCCCCTGGACGAGTCGGCGCTTGTGGTGGCGCTTCTTCGGCCAGGGATCCGGGAAGTAGACGCGTAGTTCATCGACGCTTGCCTGCTGCGTCTGGGCGTCGAGCACTTCCATCGCATCGCGCATGCACACGCGTACGTTATCGAGTTCTCGTTCCGCGACGGCCAGAAGCAGACGTCCCACGCCGGGCTCGTGGACCTCGATGCCCACGAAGTTGCGGCCCGGCTCGCGCTCGGCCATCCAGGCCAGCGCCTGACCGTTGCCGAAGCCGATTTCGACGACGAGTTCGGCTTGCCGATCGAAGGCGTCGCGGAGGTCCGTGACACGCGCATCGATGCCGAAGCGCGGCAGCAGGTCGTCGAGCGCGCGCTGCTGGCCCGGCGTCAGTCGCCCGGGGCGCCGCACGAAGCTGCGGATGCGCCGCATCCGCTTGTCGTCATCGCCCATCGGTCGGGTCCATCAGAAAAAGGTGCCCTCGATCGGCGACGAGGCCGAGGCGTAGCGCTTGCGCGGAATGCGACCCGAGCGGAAGGCCAGCCGCCCGGCGCGCACGGCCAGCCGCATGGCGTGGGCCATGCCGACGGGATCGCGGGCGCCGGCGATGGCGGTGTTCATGAGTACGCCGTCGCAGCCGAGTTCCATCGCCACGGCGGCGTCCGAAGCCGTACCCACGCCGGCGTCGACGAGGATCGGCACCTCGGCCTCCTCGACGATGCTGAGGATGTTCCAGCGATTCTGGATGCCGAGCCCGGAGCCGATCGGGGCGGCCAGCGGCATCACGGCACAGCAGCCCATCTCGCCGAAGCGGCGGGCCAGGACGGGGTCGTCGTTGGTGTAGACCATCACGTCGAAGCCGTCCTCGATGAGCGTCTCGGCGGCCTTCAGCGTCTCGGTGACGTCGGGGAACAGCGTCTTCTCGTCGCCGAGCACCTCGAGCTTCACGAGCGAATGCCCGTCGAGCAGTTCGCGGGCCAGGCGGCAGGTGCGAACGGCGTCGGCAGCCGAATAGCAGCCGGCCGTGTTCGGCAGGATGGTGTAGCGATCCGGCGGCAGCACATCGAGCAGGTTCGGTGCGTCCGGATCCTGCCCGATGTTGCTGCGGCGGATCGCTACGGTGACGATCTCGGCGCCTGCTGCCTCCGTGGCCGCGCGCGTCTGCTCGAGGTCGGCGTACTTGCCGGTGCCGGTCAGCAGGCGGGAATGGTAGGTGCGTCCGGCGATGACCAGCGGGTCATCGGCCGGCGTGTTGCGGTCTTGCTGGGTCAAGGTCAGCCTCCGCCGATGGCGTGGACGATTTCGATGCGGTCGCCGCCTTCCAGCGGCGTGGATGCGTGCCGGCTGCGCGGAACGATATCTCCGTTGCGCTCGACGGCGACGCGCTTGTCGGCGAGATCGAGTCGCTCGAGCAGCGTCGCGACGGTCATGCCGTCGTCGATCTCGTGCGCGGTTCCGTTGACGTGGATTTCCATCGGGGACTCCGCTTCGGGCCGGTACGCGCCGGGCGGAAGCCCGGCACTCGTCAACATGGAGTCTCGTCGCCGGGAATCAACCACTCGAACACGGCCGTACGCAGCGCGACGCCCGTGCGGACCTGCTCGAGGATGCGCGAGCGCGGCTCGTCGGCCACGGCCGAGGAAATCTCGACGCCGCGGTTGACGGGGCCGGGATGCAGGATGCAGGCGTGCGTGGCGAGACCGGCCGCCCGGTCGGCGTCGAGTCGCCAGGCCGCGATGTCGTCGTCGGCCACGCTGCTGCCGTCGTGGCGTTCGCGCTGGACGCGCAGGCAGACGACCACGTCGGCGCCGTCGAGGGCGGCATCGAGCGTGTCGCAGCGCTCCGCGAAGGCCAGTTCGGCGTCGTCGGGCATCCAGCCGGCCGGACCGGCGAGGCGGATCTCGCGGGCGCCGAGGCGGTGGAACAGCGTGGCATCGGAGCGCGCCACGCGGGAATGGCGGATATCGCCGACGATGACGATTCTCGCCGAGGCCCAGTCCAGGCCCTCGGCCTGCAGCACGGCCGCATCGAGCAGCGCCTGGCTGGGGTGGCTGCGCGTGCCGTCTCCGGCGTTGACGACGCCGGGGCCGTCCGCCCCGAATTCGGCGTCCAGCGCTCGCGCCAGCATCCGCGGCGCGTCCTCGTCGCGATGCCGCACGACGAGCGCGCGCAGGCCCATGGCGGCCAGCGTCCGGGCCGTGTCGACGAGGGATTCGCCCTTGACGGCCGAGGAGCCGGCTTCGTCGATGCGCACGGGATCGAGCCCGAGCCTGCGCGCCGCCAACTCGAACGAGACCCGGGTCCGCGTGCTCGGCTCGGCGAACAGCAGTCCGGCCGCACCGCGGCGCGGCGACGGGGCCTCCCCGGAGCGCAGTTCGGCCGTACGGGCGAGCAGTCTCCCGATGTCGTCATCCGACAGCGACTCGATGTCGAGCAGGTGGCGGTTCACGGGGCGGGATGCTCGGCCAGCCAGGACTCGAGGATCACGGCCGCGGCGTGGGCGTCGAGATTCCGCGCGTCGCGGCGACGCGCCCGTCCGGCCGCGCGGGCCTCGGCGAAGCGCCGATCGACAGCCGCCGACGAGAAGCGCTCGTCGTGGAAGTCCACGGGAATGCCGGGATGCCGCTTGCGCAGGTCATCGGCGAAGCGCCGCACCTCGCGCGACATGTCGCTCTCCGACCCGTCGGCGGCCAACGGCAAGCCGACGACGATGCGCGCCGGGCGCCACTCGCGCACGACTGCATCGAGTTCGTCGGAAGGGTCGCCGGAGTGCTCGATGGTGCGCAGGGGCTGCGCGGAGCCGGTGAGGGGATGTCCCGTGGCCAGCCCGACGCGGCGCTGGCCGTAGTCGACGCCCAGCACCGCCCCGCCGGCTTCAGGCATGGCCGCCGACCGGCTGCAACCGGGCCACGTCGATGCCGAGGGAGGCCACGGCGCGCGACCAGCGATCGTCGATCGGAGCGTCGAACACGATGGCCGAGTCGGCCGATGCATTGAGCCAGGCGTTTTCCTTGAGCTCGTCCTCGAGCTGCCCGGCCGACCAGCCGGAGTAGCCGAGCGCGACGAGGAACTTCTCGGGGCCGCGCTTCTCGGCGATGGCCTCGAGGATGTCGCGCGACGTCGTCACGAAAATTCCGGGCGCGACCTCGGTGCTCGAATCCCAGTCTCCGCCCGGCGTGTGGAGCACGAAGCCGCGTTCCTGCTGGACGGGTCCGCCCTCGAGCACGGGCTGGTTGGCGATGGCCTCGTCGGCGCAGTCGATGTCGAGCTGTGACAGCACGTCGCTCAGGACGAGGTCCGAGTTGCGGTTGATCGTGATGCCCAGCGCGCCGTCCTCGTCGTGCTGGCACATGAGCGTGACGCCGTGGTCGAAGTTCGGATCTTCCAACCCGGGCATGGCGATCAGCAGCTGTTGGTTGAAGTAGTTCACCTTGGTCGGAGATGGTAGCAGGGCCTGTCGGAGATATCGGGGCCCGGGCCGATGCTTGCAAGCCTGCGCGCCGATCAGTTCAGCCCCGAACTCGGTGAGAACTGCCAGGTGCGCGTGATCGTCAGAACGTCGGTCTCCTCGCGGATTTCCGGCGGCAGGGCCGCGTACGGGGCGGCGAGCCGGACGATGCGCACGGCCGCCTCGTCGAGCAGGTCGAAGCCCGACGAGCGCAGGATCTGGACCCGTTCGATCGATCCGTCGGCGAGCACGTCGACACTGAGCACGAGGCTGCCCGAGAGGTTCTGCTGGCGGGCCTGGTCGGGATAGTTCATGTTGCCGACGCGCTCGACCTTGGCGACCCAGGACCGCATGTAGCTGGCGTAGAGATGTTCGCGCGTGTTGGCCGTGATGAACTTCCGGCGGGGCCGTTCGGGCAGCACGCGGCGATTCGACAGCGGGTCGGGCGCGGCCTGTGCCCGGGCCAGCGACTGGCGCACGAGCTCGCGAGCGTCGACGGCCTCGACGGGATCCGACGGCGCCTCGGCGGTCTCGGGCGGACGCACGGCGGCGGGGTCTTCGATGCTGACGACGGGATCGGGGGTCTCGGCGGCCGGCGGCTCGGGATCGCTGGCCTCGGCGGGCTCGGGCTGCGGCGCCTGGGCCGGCTGGCGCTCCGGCGGAGCCGAAGGCCGGTCGACGTCTTCCTCGATGCCGCCCCCGCGCTGGTTGGCCTGGGCCAGGAAGTCGGCGTCCTCGGGCGCGGTCTCGCTGGCGGCGTCGACGAGGATGACGTCGAGGTCGGGGGCGCGCTGCTCGCGGCCGGCGTCGAGCCAGTCGAAGTGCAGTTGCGTGATCACGGCCACGTGCAGCAGGATCGCGAGGACGATCGCGGCCGTCAGGATTTCGCCCTCCCGGGCCGGCCCCCGGCCCCGGTCCGGCATCCTGGTTGTCGCGGCGACGGCCATGCGTCAGTCTTCTAGGGCGTCGAACAGCATTCCGGCGATATTGATGCCGAATTCGCGGTCCAGTTCCCGCACGCAGGTCGGGCTGGTGACGTTGATTTCGGTCAGCCGGTCGCCGATCACGTCGAGGCCCGCGAACAGGATCCCGTTTTCCATCAGTACCGGCCCGACGGCATCGGCAATGGCCTGCTCGGCCGAGGTGATCGGGCGCGCCTCGCCGCGGCCGCCGCGGGCGAGATTGCCGCGGAAGTCCGAGCCCGTCGGCAGGCGGGCGAGCACGTAGGGAACGGCCCGACCGGCCACGACGAGGACGCGCTTGTCGCCGTCCGAGATCTCGGGCAGGAACTGCTGGGCCATCGCGAGCCGCGTTCCGTCACCGGTCAGCGTCTCGATGATGACGGCGAGGTTGCGGTCCTCGGCAGAGGCAAGGAAGATGCCGCGCCCGCCCATGCCGTCGAGCGGCTTGAGCACGGCGCGTCCGCGGCTCTCCACGAAATCCCGCAGCGCCGTGGCATCGGCGCTGACCAGCGTGTCGGGCGCGAGGTCCGGGAAACGCGCGATGGCAAGTTTCTCGTTGAAGGCACGCAGCGCTCCGGGGCGGTTGACGACGCGTGCGCCGCGGCGGCCCGCCATGTCGAGCATGAGCGTCGCGTAGAGGTAGCTCTCGTCGACGGGTGGATCGCTGCGCATGAGCACCAGGTCGCCCTCGCCGAGCGCATCGCGCGACGTTTCCTCGACGTCGAACCAGTCCTCGGCACGGTCGTGCAGCCTCACGCGCCGCAGCCTCGCGGCGACGCGGTCGCCCTCGAGCGCGAGATCGCGTTCGTCGCAGGTCCAGACCGGGAGGCCGCGACGCTGGGCTTCGAGCATGAGCGCGAAGGTGGTGTCCTTGGCCGGCTTGATCCGTTCCAGCGGATCCATGATGAAGACCGTGCGCCGTGTCACTGCCCGGCTCCCTCGGGCGGCGCAGAAAGCTTGACGCGCCGCACACTAATTTCGCTCGAATGCGCTGGATTCAATTGTTTCAACGCTTTAGACTTGGTATAAACGAAGGTACTATAACCTCCCGTTTTGCCGTCCACCGAGATTCCAAAAGAGATCACTTGATGTCTGACGAACCGAGCCAGAACGACGCCGGATCGGGCCGCTCCAGCCTGGAGGGCCTGAAGGTCATGGTCATCGACGACAGCCGCACGATCCGCAAGTCGGCCGAGACGATGCTGGGCCGCGAGGGATGCGAGGTCCTGACGGCCGACGACGGTTTCGCTGCGCTCGCGATGATCCACGAGCACCACCCGGACCTGATCTTCGTCGACATCATGATGCCGCGGCTCGACGGTTACCAGACCTGCGCGATCATCAAGAACAACGCCGAGTTCCGCGACACGCCGGTGATCATGCTGACGAGCAAGGACGGGCTGTTCGACAAGGCGCGGGGGAGGATCGTGGGCTCGGATCATTACCTGACCAAGCCGTTCACCAAGGACGAATTGCTCGACGCGGTGCGCGAGAAGGCGCCGGCCGAGGCCGCCTGAACGTGCCGGCCACTAGGGGAGGGTCCGGAGAGAGACCGGACCGATAACAACGACGGTCCCGGGACGCACGGGGCCCGGAACCAAGGGAGGAGCGACCGCTCAACATGGCAGCGAACCCAGCCCAGACCCTGTTCGGACTGCTGGCCGACTTCGAGCGGCGGAGCATCGATCACGACGTCACGAGTTCGAGCCAGCGCGACAGCGACTCGAACTGGGACGGCGTGGTGTTCCGGCTCGGCGACCATCGCCTGACGGTCGGAATCACCGAGGTCGACGAAATCCTTCCCCTTCCCGCGGCAACGCCGGTTCCCGGCTCGGCAGACTGGCTGCTGGGCATGGCCAACGTCCGTGGCAACCTCGTCACGGTCGTGGATCTCGGCTGGTTCCTGTTCGGCAGCCGCACCCCCATCACGGCGCGAACGCGCGTGATCCTGACGCGACTCCAGGGCCGCTATCTCGGCCTGATCGTCGACGAGGTCTTCGGCCAGCGACATTTCAACGTCAACGACCTCGCGCCGCTCGACGACGCCGACGAGGCCGGCGCCCGTGACGACGACGCCGAGCGGGCCGCGGACCGCATCCACGAGCTGGTCCGGCGCGTCTTTCCGCAGGGCGACGAACGCTGGGGACTGTTCCAGATCAACCAGTTGATGACCGACGCGCGGTTCCTCGACGGATCCGCGTGAACCCGCTCGATGGCAGCGGACGAACCGCGTAACGAATAGAACCGCATCACGAACGATATCGAACCGAGAGGCCAAGGCATGAGCAGCAAAGCGACTCCGATTACCGAGCGACGACTTTCCCCGGTCCAGCTCCTCCTGTTCCTCGTACTGGTCGGGCTGGTCGGCGCCGTGTCGCTGAACTTCTTCCTGCTGAACCAGCGCAACGCGCAGGAAGCCCAGTACCTGGCCCTGACCACCGAGATCCAGGTGCGCGCCCAGCAGCTCGCCAAGGCCGCCGGGGAGGCCGCCGTCGGTAACTTCGACGCATTCGACGAACTCGCCGAGACGCGCGACATCATCGCCGACGCCATCGACCAGCTGCGCAACGGCAACCCCGAGACGAACCTGCCGCCGTCGCCGCAGAGCGTCAACGACAGCCTGGCCACGCTCGAGCAGATCTGGCAGGACATCAGTGCGGAGGCCGAGCGGATCCTGAGTCGCTCCGATCTCGTCCTCGACCTCGCCGACGCCGCCGCCGCCTTCTCGACGAATATCCCGCGCCTCCAGGCGCTGTCCGACGAGGCCGTGCGCCTCATGATCGAAACCGGCACACCGACCGGCCAGATCTACGTCGCGAGCCGCCAGCTCGTTCTCGCCGACCGCATGCTGCGGCGCGTCGGCGAAATCCTCGGCGGCGGCGCCGGAGCCATGACGGCCGCCGACGCCTTCAGCCGCGAGGCCGAACTCTTCGATCAGGTGCTGCAGGGTCTGCTGCTCGGCAACGACGACCTGAACCTGCCGGCCGTGCGCAATCCGCGCGTGCTCGAACAGCTCGCCGAAATCCAGCCCGTGTACGAAGAAGTCAAGATCGACGTCGACACCATCCTGACCGGTTCCTCGGACCTCTTCGAGGTGCGCGAGGCCGCCGACGAGATCTTCCTCGACTCGCAGGTGCTGACCGACCAGGCCCGTACGCTGGCCCTCGAATACGCCACGCTCGGAGAAGGCCGGCTCTGGCCGTCGCTGGCAGCCGGGATCGTGCTGGCCGCCGCGGCGCTGCTCGTGCTGTTCCTCGTCGGCCTGAACCTCTACATCGCCCAGCGTCGCCGCGCCCTGGAGACCGCCAAGGTCAATCAGCGCAACCAGGAGGCCATCCTGCGCCTGCTCGATGAAATGAGCTCGCTGGCCGACGGGGACCTCACGGTCGAGACCACGGTGACCGAGGACGTGACGGGTGCCATCGCCGACTCCGTGAACTTCGCCGTGGAAGCACTGCGCGACCTGGTCTCGGGCGTCAACTCCACGGCACGGCAGGTGGCCGCGCAGGCCCAGGAGACCGAGGCCACGACCACCCAGCTCGCCGAGGCCAGCGAGCACCAGGCCCGGGAGATCCGGACGGCCACCGACACGATCAACGAGATGGCCAAGTCGTTCGACGACATGGCCCGTCGCTCCAGCGAATCGGCCGAGGTCGCGCAGAACTCCGTCGAGATCGCCAACCGCGGTGCCGACATGGTGCGCCAGACCATCGCCGGCATGGACCAGATCCGCGACCAGATCCAGGACACCTCGAAGCGAATCAAGCGCCTCGGCGAATCGTCGCAGGAGATCGGGGACATCGTCGAGCTGATCAACGGCATTTCGGAGCAGACGAACGTGCTCGCGCTCAACGCGGCCATCCAGGCTGCCTCGGCCGGCGGCGCGGGGCGTGGCTTCGCGGTCGTCGCCGACGAAGTCCAGCGCCTTGCAGAGCGTGCCACGAATGCCACGCGGCGGATCGAGACGCTGGTCCAGACGATTCAGTCCGACACCACCGAGGCCGTGACCTCGATGGAAACCACGACTTCCCAGGTGGTTTCCGGGGCGCGAACGGCCGAGGATGCCGGTGAGGCGCTGGAATCCATCGAGAAGGTCTCGAACGATCTCGCGAAGCTGATTCAGGACATCTCGGCACAGGCCCAGCAGCAGTCGCAGAACGCCGGCAAGATCGCCAACCTCATGAACTCGATTCGCGACATCTCGATCCAGACCACCGAAGGTACGAGCCAGACGGCGCACTCCGTGGTCAGCCTGGCCGACCTGGTCCGCGAACTGCGCGACTCGGTGTCCGACTTCAAGCTGCCCGAGGACCAGGACTGAGCTTCATGCAACGTCCCGGCGATGACAAAGTCGAATCCCCGCAGATGAGGCCGGCATGGTGAATTCTTCCGCAGCTGCGCGCGCACAGGGCGTGCAGTGGACCCGTCCGCACCTTCAGTTGCTCTGCGAGACGATCCGCCAGGCCCTCGAGGCCTGGGCCGGCGAGTCCGATGGCAAGGCCCCCGACATGGACGAGGCGCGATCGGCCGCGCAGCAGCTCTCGGCGACGCTGGCCGCGCTGCAGGTCGCCGGCGCGGCGCGCCTGGCCGCCGCGATGTCGGCTGCCCTGCGTGCGCTCGACGAGCCCGACGAAGAGCCGGCCACTGTGCTGCTCGAGGCCGTCGCCGTGCTGCCGGCCTACCTGGAGCGCATCGAGACCGGCGCGCCCGACGTGCCGCAGGTGCTCGATGAACTCGTGGCCCGCCTGCACGAGATCGCCGGTGCGCCCGAAGCCTCCGAGTCCATCGCGGATCGTCCCGGCGTGGATCGACTGGATCCGGGCCGCGGTTCCGGTGGCGACGTCGACGTTCCGGCGGTGCGGCGCGGATTCCAGCGCGCGCTCCGCGACTGGCTCAAGAATCCTTCGGACGTCGATGAGATCGAGGCCATCGGCGCCAGGCTGCAGGATCACGAACATGCCTCGCTTCGCCGCCTGGGCCGTGTTCTCGAGGCCGGCATGCAGGCCCTCGAGGGCGGCCAGCTGCAGGCCGGTCCCGGAATCCAGAAGAGTCTTGCCGCCGTCGACAACGCGCTCGGCAAGTGGATCGAAGACGAGCCGTCGGCCGCCGACGAGGCCACGCATGCCTGGCTCGCCGAATTCCAGGGCGCGCGATCGGGCTGCGAATCGCTCGACGCGATCCGCGAGGATGTCGAGGACGCGCCGGAGATCGACGAAGCCGTGGTCGAGCACGCGCGCAGCGTGCTGGCCGGCCGCAACCGTGAACTGTTCACGGCCATGGCCGAGGCGGCGCGCGGGGAACTCAACCAGGCCAAGGATGCGTTGAACGCGCTCCTCATGGGCCAGGACACCGAAGGCGGCGACATCGAGGCCCAGGCGCGCCTGCTGACGTCGGTGGCCGAGAGCTTCTCGATGCTCGGGCTCAATCGCCTCAAGGCTCGCGTCGAAAAGCAGGCCACGCGCCTCGGCGAGCTGACCGGCGATCCCGAGAGCCCCGTGCTGCTCGACGTCGCCCGCGAACTCCTGCTCGTCGAATCCGAGCTCGACGAAAGCGTGCTGTTCCTCGGCGAGGCCCCTGAGACGAGCCTGCTCGAGGGCGAGGGCGATCGACTGCCGAAGGCCGAGCACCGGCGAGTCATGCGCCAGGTGCTTCACGAAGCCCTCGACGATCTCAGCCAGGCCAAGCACCTGCTGGATCAACTGCACCGGGGACAGGGCGAGGACGACAACGCGCGGCAGGCCATGGAGGTTCTCGAGCGCGTGACGGGCGTGTTGCGCATGTCCGGGCTTCCCGAAGTCGGCGAACTGCTCGAGGCCAGCGCACGTTGCGTCGAGGCCGAATGGGTCGAGGGCGAAGATTCCGGGATGTCGGTCGAGTCGCGCGATCAGCGCCGCGATGTGCTCGCCGAGGCGCTGATCGTCGCCGAGTTCTATCTCGACAGCCTGAGTCGGCACGACGATCGCGGCCTGGGCTGGCTGGAGACCGCGCGCAGCAACCTGCGGCGGCTCGGCGTGCTCGAGCCCGATGAAGCGACGGCGCCCGAGCCGGCCGAGGAGCCGCAACGGCCAGAACCCGCCGAGTCCGAAGGCCCCGAAGACGAAGATCTTCCCGCGTTCGACGAGATGGGGTCGGTCGGGGAGTCGCCGTCCGAAGCGGAGAGGCCGGCTGCCGTCGACGGCTCCGAAGAACGACGCGCCGCGGAGCAGCAGCCCGAAGAGGCCGGAGAGGAATCCGGGAAGGAAGAGTCGTTCCCCTCTTTCGACGAGATGGAGACGGTCGAGGCGGACGGCGAGGAGGCTGCGGAACCGACCGCGCGCAGCGACGAGGAGCCCGACTGGGATGCCGACGCGCTGGACTTCGACCTGTCCGAGCCCGGCGCCGGGGCGGAAGACGAGCCCGAGGCGGCCGCGCCCGTGGAATCCGGGGAAGAGGATGCCGGCGAGGCGTTCTCGTTCGACGAACTGTCCGAGGAAGAGACGCCCGAGAAATCCGCCTCCGAAGAGGGCGCCGAGCCGGAGCGATTCGAGGGCGAGGACCTTGCCGCCGAAGGCGCCGGCTTCGAAATGCCGGGTCCCGATGACGAAGAGGACGTCGCGGAATCGCTGGAGGCGGAAGAGGAGTCCGAACCGGAACCCGAACCGGAACCGGAGCCGGCCGGCACATCGGCCCTGGCCGGCGACGATTTCGATCTCCTTTCGATCTTCCTCGAGGAATTCGACGAAGAGCTGGAGTCGCTGCGCGAACACTTCCCGAAGTGGCGCGCCGAGCCCTCCGACGAGCAGCTGCTGACCACGATCCGGCGCTCGTTCCACACGCTCAAGGGATCGGGCCGAATGGCCGGAGCCGACCGGGTCGGTGAGTTCGCCTGGACCGTGGAACAGATCCTGAACCAGACCATCGATGGTCAGCACCGGGCCGAGGACGTGCTCGATCCCGTCGAGGCCGCGATCGGCGCTCTCCCGAGCCTGCGCGCCGAACTCGAGGGCGAGGAAGGCGAAATGTCCGCCGACGAGATCGACCGGGTCGCCGATCGCGTCCGTTCGATCGGCGAGGAAGAGGAACTGCCCGAACTCGAGGGTGTCGACCCGACGCTGGTCCAGCTCATGATCCGCGAGGTCAGTGACCACCTCGAGTCCATCGATGGCTGGATCAACCGCAGCCGTCAGCAGGGATGGGCCGAGCCCGTCGACCGCGACCTGATCCGGGCCGTGCATACCATCAAGGGCACGCTGCGCCTCGCCCCGATCGGCAACGAGGCCGAGAGCATGCAGCTCATCGAGGAATACCTCCAGGAACTCGAGGATACCGACGCCGAGCCCGACGAATCGGCCGTGACGCTCGTGGAGGACATGCGCACGATGCTCGGCAAGCGACTCGACCGGCTGCGCGGCGAAGCCGTCTCGACGCAGCATTTCGAGACCGATCACCTGGCCGCCGAAGCGAAGAGCCTCATTGCCGCGCTGCATCGTCGCCGATCCGACGAGACCGAGGACCTCAAGACCCGCGACGCCGAAATCGCAGCGGCGGAATCCGCCTACGGCACCGAAGCCGAGGAAGCCGAAGCCGAGGAGGCCGAAGCCGAGGAGGCCGAAGCCGAGGAAGCCGAAGCAGAGGAAGCCGAAGCCGAGGAGACCGAAGCCGAGGAGGCCGAAGCCGAGGAGGCCGAAGCCGAGGAAGCCGAAGCCGAGGAAGCCGAAGCCGAGGAAGCCGAAGCCGA
>JAWVZQ010000013.1:0-22195 GCA_033722095.1 Wenzhouxiangellaceae bacterium
CGATGTCGGTTCCGGCCGACGAGGTCAGCAACCGTGCGCTGACGCTGGCCGTGCCGGCCGGCGCCGTGCCCCCGGGTCTGCATGCGATCGAGATCGTGCTGACCGACCCGGTCTCCGGCGACCCGGCCGCCGTGGCCGAAACCCGCTTTCTCGTGCCCGCCGAGGCGGGCGCATCCATGGAGGATTCCCGATGATCGAAGACGAACCGGACGTGCCCTGGTACCGGCAGTTCTGGCCGTGGTTCCTGCTCGCCGTGCTGGCCTGGGGCATCGTTTCGGCCAGCATCACGCTGGCCGTGGCGGTCGGCAATCCCCCGCAGATGATGAAGGGCGACTACGCCCGGCTCGGCAAGGTGCTCGTCGACACGCACGTGCGCGCCGACCGCGCCGAGTCGCTGGGCCTGGCCGGGCACCTGACCGGCGTCGACGGGCGGTTGCGCCTCGAACTGGCGGCCCGCGATGCATCGGCCGTCGATGATTCGCTGCTGCTGCTCGTCCAGCATCCCGTCGACGCGGCGCGCGACCGCCAGCTGTTGCTGCGGCGCGTGGGCGCCACGACCTGGCTCGCCGAGACCGAGGACCTGCCGCCGCGCGGTCGCGTGGTCGTATCGGACCCCGGCCAGACGTGGTGGATCTCGTCGTCGTTCGCCGGTGATGCGGATCGCCTGGACGTGCGGCTGGTGCCGGAGCGGCTGTGAGCCGGACGCTGGCCGAATCGTCGGGCACCGGGGCCGCGGAGGCGGATCTGGAAGCCTGCTTCCACTGCGGCGAGCCCGTGCCGCACGGTTCGGCGCTGACCGCCGAGATCGGCGGCCGGCCGCGCCCCATGTGCTGCGCGGGCTGCCGCGCCGTGGCGACCATGATCGGCGCCTCGGGCCTGGACTCCTACTATCGCTTCCGCGACGCGCTGCCCTCGCGCCCCGACGTGCCCGACGCCGCGGGCCGGTTCGAGGCCTGGGATCGCGATGCCGTGCTGGACTGGCACGGTCGCGACGCCGGGGACGGGCGTCTCGATGTCACGCTGGTCCTCGAGAACGTCCATTGCGCGGCCTGCGCCTGGCTCGTTCGCCGCTTCCTGACCGACCACGCGGGGGTGGCCGACGCGCGGCTCGACATCGCCGACGGGCGGTTGCGCCTCGTGTTCGAACCGCATCGCGCACCGCTTTCGCGGCTTGCCGCCGGACTCGCGGGTCTCGGCTATCCGCCCCACCTCGACGCGCCGGGCGCCGACGCCGAGCGGGATCGAAACGAGCGCCGAAGGATGCTGCGCTACCTGGCCGTGGCCGGCCTCGGGATGATGCAGGTCATGACCTACGCCATCGCCAACTACCTGGGCGCCTGGCAGGGAATGGACGCGGCGACCGAGCAGTTCTTCAAGGTCGTAAGCATGCTCGTGGCCGTACCCGTGGCGCTCTACGCCGGGCAGCCTTTCTACCGCTCGGCGCTCGAGGCGCTGGCCCGTCGCCGCGCCGGCATGGATCTGCCCATCGCCGCGGCCCTGCTCATCGCACTGTCGGCCAGCGTGCTGATCACGCTGTTCGGGCACGGCGAGGTCTACTTCGATTCCGTCGTCATGTTCCTGTTCTTCCTGCTGCTCGGGCGTTTCGCCGTGCTCACGGCTCGCCAGCGCGCCGGGGCGCTGGGCACGGCCCTGGCTCGCGCGCTGCCCGCCCAGGCCCGGCGCAGGACGGCCGAGGGCGCGGAGAGCGTGGGCATCGTCGAACTGCGCCCGGGCGATCGCGTACTCGTATCGGCCGGCGACATCGTTCCGGCCGACGGCACCGTGCGCGACGGGCGGGCGCGCCTCGACGAGGCGCTCATGACGGGCGAGGCCGCGCCGAGGCCGCGTGCCGTCGGCGACGCCGTTCTGGCCGGCTCCGTCGTGGCCTCGGGGCAACTCGAGATCGAGATCGCCGCGACGGGTCGAGAAACGGCGCTGGCCGGCATCGTCGACCTGCTCGATCCTGCGCGCCGCCGCCGTCCCGGGATCACGCGCCTGGCCGACCGCATGGCCGGTGTGTTCATCGGCGTGGTGCTCGTCGCGACCGCCGTCGCCGCCGCGGCCTGGTGGTCCGTCGATCCGGGACGCGTCGTTCCCGTCATGCTGGCGATGCTCGTCGCTGCCTGTCCCTGCGCCCTGGCGCTGGGCACGCCGACGGCACTGGCCTCGGCCGCGCGCGGGCTTGCCCGCGCCGGACTGCTGACCGTCGAGCCCGACGCGCTGGAGGTCCTGCCTCGAGTCACGCGCGTGGTGTTCGACAAGACGGGCACGCTGACGCGCCGCGAGTTCACCGTCGACGAAGTGATCGCCTCGGCCGGCCGGGCATCGGGAGAGATTCTCGCCATCGCCGCGGCCCTGGAACGCCACAGCACGCATCCGCTCGCCGCGGCATTCCGGATCCACGACACCGGACTCGAGGCGAGCGGCGTCGAAGTCCACGAACTCGGCGTTGCCGGAACCGTGGACGGCAGGAACTGGTGCATCGGCCGGGCCGACTGGGTCGGCCAGCGGCTCGGGATCGAAGCCGGCGGCGCAGGGGCCGCGTCACGCATCGTGCTGGCCGACCGCGGCGGCGAGCTGCACGCGATCGGCGTCTCGGCCGGCATGCGCCGCGGCGCCGACGCGCTCGTTGCCCGGCTGCGCGAGGCCGGCATCGGCGTGACGCTGGCGTCGGGTGACCACGAGGGCCCGGTCGCCGAAATGGCGGGCCGGCTCGGCATCGACGACGTGCACGCGCGCATGCGCCCGGCCGACAAGCTGGCGCTCGTGGAGTCGCTGCGCGCGCGCGGCGAGATCGTCGCCGTGGTCGGCGACGGCGTCAATGACGCGCCCGTCCTGGCCGGCGCCGACGTCTCGGTCGCCATGGCCGACGGCGCGCCGCTGGCCGGCACGCAGGCCGACCTCGTCTGCGTCGGCACCTCGCTCGATGCCGTGATCGAGGCATTCGCCCATGCGCCGCGCGTGCGCAGCGTGATCCGCCAGAATCTCGGCTGGGCGCTGGCCTACAACGTTTCCGTGCTGCCGCTGGCCGCGCTGGGCTGGGTGCCGCCCTGGGCCGCGGCGATCGGCATGTCGGCCAGCTCGCTGGCCGTGGTCCTCAACGCGCGCCGCCTGGCCGGGGCAGAGCGGCGATGAACATCGTCTACGTGCTCGTTCCGCTCTCGCTCGTGCTGCTGGCCATCGCCATCGCGGCCTTCTTCTGGGCCGTGCGCAACGACCAGTTCGAAGACCTCGACACGCCGGCGCTCGATATCCTCGACGACGACGAGGACCGGACCGTCGACGAGCGGCGATCGGCGCGAAGCGGGGAGAGCGGCCCGTGACGCCTTCTGCCGCGCTGGCCGCCGGCTTCCTGACCGGTCTGTTCGCCTCGCCGCACTGTGCGGCGATGTGCGGCGGCATCCTCGCCGTGCTGCACGGCCAGGTGCCGCGCGCCCGCAACCGCCTCGCGGCCGGATTCCACGCCGGGCGGCTGGCCAGCTACCTCGGGCTGGCGCTGGTGCTGGCGGCCGCCGGCGCCGTGCCGCAGCGGCTCGCGCCGGATCTGCTCGGGCCGGCCGCGCGCATCGCGCTCGGCGGGCTGCTCGTGCTCATCGCCGTCTATGTCGCGATGCCGGGCCGGCTGCGGGACCGCTTCGGCGAATTCGTGCGGCCGCTGACCGATCGTCTCATGCCGCTGTTCGCGCGCCTGCTGCCGGCCGATACGTGGCCGCGCGCGATCGGCCTCGGCCTGCTCTGGGGATTGCTGCCCTGCGGATTGCTCTACACCGTGCTGGCCGGGGCGTTGCTGCTCGGCGACCCGGCCGCGGCCGCGGCGCTGGTTGCGGGCTTCGGCATGGGCACGATGCCGATGCTGCTCGGCGGCGGCGCGGCCGCCGCCGGATTGCGCGTGCGCCTGGGGAAGGGGCGCCTGCGCGTGCCCGTCGCGATGGTGCTCGCCCTTTGCGGCATTCTCGTCGCGGCCGGGCCGTGGCTCGCGTCGGCCGGACACCACCATGGACTCGCTCCGTATGTCACGGGAATCGTCGCGGGAGGCGCCGGTTGATCGCGTTCCCGGATTTGACGCCCGTCAATTGGGGTGCCGTTCCGGCAGCGTAGTCTTGCCCCCGTGATCCGACGTTCCGCCTTCCAGCCATGACCACGACGTTCCGACCGCGCTTCGACGACGGTCTCATCGCTCGCTACGGGGGCGAGGGTCCGCGCTACACCTCGTATCCGACCGCCGTGCAGTTCAGCGAGTCGTTCCAGGCCCCGGATCTCGTGAACGCGCTCGACGAGAGCAACCGCCTGCCGATTCCGCCGGACCTGTCGCTGTACGCGCACGTCCCGTTCTGCGCCAGTCCCTGCTTCTATTGCGGCTGCAACCGAGTGATCACGCGTTCGACGACCATCGGGCAGGAGTTCCTCGCTCACCTCGAGCAGGAGCTGGATCTTCTGGTCGACCACGTGGACCCGGATCGCCAGGTGCAGCAGGTCCACCTCGGGGGCGGAACGCCGACGTTCCTGACCACGGGACAGATCGGCCAGTTGATGCGCCTGCTGAAGACGCGCTTCCCGTTTGCAGAGACCCCCGAAATCGGACTCGAGATCGATCCCCGATCGGTGGAGCCATCGGGGATCCGCGAGCTTCGCGAACTCGGCTTCGACCGGCTGTCCGTCGGCGTCCAGGATCTCGATCCGGCGGTGCAGAAGGCCGTCAATCGCGTCCACGATGCCGAGCAGGTCGAGGCCATCATCGGCGCCGCGCACCGCGTCGGGTTCCGCTCGATCAGCGTCGACCTGATCTATGGCCTGCCCCTGCAGCGTCCGGAGTCCTTCGCCCGTACCGTCGAGGCCATCGTCGCGATGCGGCCGGGCCGCGTCTCGCTGTTCAACTACGCCCACATGCCGCACCTGTTCAAGGCCCAGAAGCAGATCCGGGCCGACGAACTGCCGGCGCCGGCGACGAAGCTGGCGCTGTTCAGGAATACCGTGAACCGGCTGCTCGACGCCGGCTACGAGTTCATCGGCATGGATCACTTCGCACTGCCCGACGACGACCTGGCCGTCGCGCGCCGCGACGGAACGATGGTCCGCAACTTCCAGGGCTATTCGACGCATGGGGGACTGGACCTGCTGGCACTGGGTCCCAGCGCCATCTCGCAGGTCGGCGACGCCTTCGCGCAGAATCGACGCGGACTCATCGACTGGCAGGCCGCGCTGGAAGAGGGCAGTCTGCCGGTGCTTCGCGGGCTGCTGCGCAGCGCCGAGGACCGCCTCCGCGCCGAGATCATCAGCGACATCATGTGCTTCGGCGAGATCGAGTACCGGAAGTTCGAGCGCGACCACGAGATCGTCTTCGACGCCCACTTCGGTCCCGAACTCGGGCGCTGCGAGGCGCTGGCCGACGACGGACTCATCGAATGGACCGCCGGCGGATTCCGGGCCACGCCCTCGGGCCTGCTGTTCCTGCGCACCGTGGCGATGGCCTTCGATGCCTACCTGCACGAGGGCCGAACCAACGGCAGCCGTTTCTCGCGCGTGGTCTGAGGCTTTCCGGGCCAGAATCCGGCGGTGTGATCGACGGCCGTGCCGCTCTGCTATTCTTGGCCCCGGTTCTTTCGGACGAAACCGCCGACCGTGCCCGACATCTCGCTCGTTTCCGATTCCGATTCCGGTTCCACGACCTCGTCTTGCAGGCAATGCGGTCTGTTCGACCTGTGCTTCGCGCAGGGCGTGGCCGAGTCGCGCCGCGATGAACTGGACCGCATCGTTCGCCGCCAGAAACCCCTGGAGCGCGAGAACCACCTGTTCATGGCCGGACAGCCGCTGAAGAGCATCTGCGTCATCCGCTCGGGCACGGTGAAGTCCTACCGCCTGTCCAGAGACGGCGACGAGATCGTGACCGGCTTCCACCTGCCCGGCGAGCTCATCGGCCTCGACGCCATCGGCCACGAGAGGCACCCGGCCTTCGCCGTGGCGCTCGAGGACAGCCGGTACTGCGAGATTCCCTACCGCGAGTTCCAGCGACTCCTATCCGGCAGCCCCGATCTGAACCAGCTGATGCTCAAGCTGCTGTCGGTGGACATGGCCGAGACGCGCGAACTGCTCGTCGTCATCGGGCGCCTCGACGCCCGGGCGCGCGTGGCCGTCTTCCTGCTGAACCTCTCGCGGCGACTGGCGCGGCGCGGCAAGGATCCGTTCCGGTTCCGGTTGTCGATGGACCGGCGCGACATCGCCAACTACCTCGGCCTGACGATCGAGACGGTTTCGCGCACGCTGAGCTGGATGCAGAAGAACGGCATGTTGACCGTGCGCGGCAAGCTCGTCTCGATCCTCGATGTCGACTCGCTGCTCGACCGGGCCGGGCGGGAGCACGAGGACCTGCTGCTGCAGCAGGCCTGATGCCCGCCGCCGCGCGTTTCAGCGCGGCCCCGTCTCCTCCACGAGTTGCGCGAACAGCACGGCATTGGCGAGCAGCCGCTCCGTGCCGGCCCAGAAGCCGCGGAACAGTGGCTGATCGGCGATCCGGATGACACTGCCGCGGCCGTGGCGGTCGACGGCCACCGAAGGCGTCCCGGCAAGTCGCTTGGCCGTTTCGTCGGCCAGGTAACCGGCCACGAGAGGATCCTCCGCATAGCGCAGTGGCGCGGCATACGGGTCGGCCGGGGCGCGCAGCACGTGCTCTCCGGCGCGGAACACGGTCAGACTGCCCCGGCCGATTCCCCAGCCCAGCGGATGCGTCGCGTCGACGCGCGTGCCCAGCGCCGAGCCACCGATATTGTCGAGCGCCCGATCGGTGCGCCAGTCGGCATAGACGCGCGGCGTCTCCCCGCCTTCCCCGTCGACGTCGTCGGCCGCGTTCTCGTCGACCGCGTCGTCGTCGAACGACCAGTCCAGATCGAGCTTCTCGACCCAGGACGCCGCTTCGCCGAGCGCCACGAGGTGGCCGCCGCCGCGCACGAATCGCGCCAGTGATGCGGCGAAACGGTCGCCGCGCCGGTCGTGGCTGCCGTCAGGCAGGATCACGTGCGTGTAGGCGGAGAGGTCGCCGGGCACTCGATCGGCGTCGATGCGCACGATGGGCCGGCCCAGCAGCCGATCGAACCAGTGCCAGGTCCAGCCGGCCACGTAGGCGTCGGTGCCGTCGCCCGTGACGAGCGCGACGCGCGGCGGTTCGAGGACGGGCGCGGCGGGACTGCCCAGGTCGATGCCGCTGGCCGCCAGCCCGCGCACGAGGTTGAGCGCGCGGACCGGCCGGTCACCGCCGACGGCCGCCAGGCGCTCGGGGACGGGCTCCAGTCCGTCCGGCTGCAACCCGCGGTGGATGATCAGCGATCCGCGCGGCAACGGAACCAGCCCCTCGGCCGTCTCGATCGTCAGCGGCCGCGCCGCGGCCTGGACACGGTATCCGTCGGCCAGCAGGGCCAGCGCCACGGCCGGCGCGTTGTGCTGGTCCCAGGGGACGGCCCAGGCGACGGCGCCGGGCAGCAGCGATCGTGCGGGAAGAGCAGGCAAGGTCCGGGCGGTCAGTGCCCCGCCAGTGTCCGGCAGGCGCCGGCGGCGCTCCAGCGGCAGGTCGAAGGCGTGCTGCAACGGCCAGGCCGAGACGTCGTAGAACGTCGTCATCGGCAGATCGGTGGGCGTCGAGAAGATCGCTTCGACGAATCGGCCGAGGTCCTGCCTGGCCGGGATCACCCAGCCTTCGCCGGGCCGGGCGGGGCGCCCGGAGACCGTCGTCTCCTCGGCCAGTTCGCGAACCTCGATGCCATGGGCCAGCAGCGTCGAGAGCAGGCGGCGTGCGCGTTCCGGGTCGCCGCCGTCGCCGAGAATCCAGCCGCCGGCCGGACCTTCCTCTCGCGCCTCGCGGAAGAAGCCCGCCTGGTGCTCGCGCAGCGCGTCGGCCAGCGCGACGCTGCCGCGCAGCGTCGACAGGCTCGTGCGCACCTGATTGGCGACGGCATCGGCGAAGCGCCGTTCTCCGTACGGCGTCTCGATGCGCTGGCCCAGCGTCTCTCCCTGCTCGAAGAGGATGCCGACTCCTCCGGTCAGGTCGGGATAGGTCGAGCCCTTGCCGAGGTAGAAGTCGTCGAAGCTCTCGCGTGTGAAGTACGGCTCTCCGGCCTCGTCGAGCGCCCGGGCGTGGAAGCGGGCGAGTTCGGCCGTGAGCTCGTAGACGCGTTCCGGCGTGACGGGGTTGTTGCGTTCCGGGATGCCCGGCTGGAAGAAGAACGTGTCGTCTCTGCCCATCTCGTGGTGGTCGGTCAGCACGTGCGGCCGCCACTGGCGGTACTGCTCGATGCGGTGCCTGGAAGCCGGGTGCGTGAGGGGCAGCCAGTCGCGGTTGAGGTCGAACCAGTAGTGGCTGGTCCGGCCGCTGGGCCAGCTCTGGCGGTGTTCGCGGTCGCGCGGATCGGCCGAAGGGTTGGCGGCGGCGTGCATGTCGACCCAGTGCGCGAATCGGTCCAGCCCGTCGGGATTGACCATGGGTTCCATGACGACCACGGCCTCGTCGAGCCACGCCGTCACTTCGGGCGCCTCCGACATCGCCAGGTGCCAGGCGACGACGGGCGCGG
This sequence comes from Wenzhouxiangellaceae bacterium, assembly GCA_033722095.1. GTDB lineage: Bacteria > Pseudomonadota > Gammaproteobacteria > Xanthomonadales > Wenzhouxiangellaceae. The sequence continues at coordinate 8,556 of JAWVZQ010000013.1, forward strand.
CCGAGGCGCCCGAGGCCTCGTCGCCGTGCACCGAGTAGCCGAGCCAGATGACGAGCGGGCCGGAACCGGCACGGCTGGCCTCGAGGCGGCCCGCGCGCAGGGTGCCGGCCTCGGCGACGCGGTCCGGCCGTCCGATGACGAGCATCAGTTGCTCGCGGCCGCCGTAGGTACGACCGATCCTCTCCACGTGGACGCGGTCGGAGCGCTCGGCCAGCCGCCGGTAGAAGGCCGCGAGCTCGTGGTGGAACGGGTGACGCTGGCCGGGAACGAAGCCGAGCAGGTCGGCGACCGCTTCGGCGTCGGCCGGCGTCGAGGACGCGAGGCCGGGCAGCGGCGAGGGTGCCGGGCGCTCGGCCAGCGCGGTCGGGGCCGCCAGGGCGAGCAGGAAGAGCAGCGCGAACGAAGATCGGATCATGGCGCGGGAGGTCCGGTTTGCGAGTCGATGCCGTCGAGGATACCGGTCCGCCGTGCACCGGGTGGGGCGGGATGGTGCCCGGTTCGCCGGCGCGGATGCTTACAATGAACCGGCCCCGACATCCCGCAAGGAGTTCGTGATGCAACTGGTGTCCCGTGACCTGAACGACGGTGCCCCCATCGACCCCGAGTTCGCCTTCGGCCGCCCGGACCCCGACGCGCACATGACGCTGTCGGACAACCGCAGCCCGCACCTGGCCTGGCGCGGCGCGCCGGACGGCACCGAGTCCTACGTGCTGCTCTGCGTGGACCCGGACGTGCCGGCCGACGCCTCCGACGCCAACCAGGAAGGGAAGACGATCCCCGAGGACGCCGAGCGCATGGATTTCTTCCACTGGGTCATGATCGACATCCCCCCGGAGATCACCGAACTGCAGACCGGCGATTGTTCCGAGGGCGTGACGAAGGGCGGAAAGAAGAATCCGCCCGGTCCGGCCGGCGCCCGGCAGGGCCGCAACACCTACACGGAGTTCATGAAGGGCGCCGGTGAGCTGGAAGGCGTCTACTGCGGCTACGACGGCCCCTGTCCGCCGTGGAACGACGAACGCCTGCACCACTACCACTTCATCGTCCACGCGCTCGACGTCTCCCGGCTCGACGTCGGCGACGACTTCGACGGTGAGCAGGTCCGCGAGGCCATGAAGGACCACGTGCTGGCCACGGCGCGACTGACCGGCACCTACACGCTGAATCCCGATCTTGCCTGAGCCGGTCCGGCCGGTGCCGCCCCGGTGAGCACGCTGCAGCTCGTCGTCCTGGCGCTGGTCCAGGGCATCACGGAGTTCCTTCCCGTCTCGAGTTCGGCCCACCTGGTCCTGGCCGGCCAACTGGCCGAGTGGGCCGACCAGGGGCTGGCCTTCGATGCGGCCGTCCATGCCGGCACGCTGGCCGCCGTGGTCCTGTACTTCCGCTCCGACCTGGCCTGGCTGGCGCGCGGCGTCGTGCCGGGTCGGGTGGATCCGGTGAGGGCCCGGCTCGTCGGCGGCCTCGCCATCGCGACGCTGCCCGCGCTCGTCGTCGGTGCGCTGCTGGCCGGCTGGATCGAGACCGCGCTGCGCGATCCGCTGCTGATCGGCACGACCACCATCGTGTTCGGCCTCGCCCTCGGGGCCGCCGACCGCTGGTCGTCGCGCTCGCGCGAGGTCGAGTCGGTGCGGCTGCCGGGCGCGCTCGCCATCGGCCTGGCCCAGGTCCTCGCGCTCGTGCCGGGCACATCGCGCTCCGGCATCACGATCACGGCGGGACTGGCGCTGGGGCTGACGCGCGAGGCCGCGGCCCGGTACTCGTTCCTGCTCTCGATTCCCATCATCGCGGCGGCCGGTGGCTGGGGCTTCGTGACGGGCCTGGCCGAGGGCGGATCCTTCCAGTTCGGCCGCTTCCTGTCCGCGGCACTCGTCGCCGGCGTGTTCGCCTGGCTGACGATCGCGGCCTTCCTGGCCTGGCTGCGGCGCGCCGGCATGCTGCCCTTCGTCGTCTACCGCCTGCTGCTGGGCGCGGCGCTCTGGATCCTGTTCTGGCCCGGCGGCGCTCACCCGTGAACTCCGTCAATCCGCTACCATGAAAGTTCCACCCGAATCAACCCAAGGAACCCCCTCCCATGAGCGCTGAAGACATCCTGAAACGCATCAAGGATGAAGAGATCGAGTTCGTCGACCTGCGATTCGCCGACACGCTGGGCAAGGAACAGCACCTGACGCTTCCTTCCGGCGCCGTCGACGAGGAAATGCTGAAGGACGGCAAGATGTTCGACGGATCCTCGATCACCGGTTGGAAAGGCATCAACGAGTCCGACATGGTGCTCATGCCCGATACGGAGGCGGCCTTCCTGGATCCGTTCGCCGAACATTCCACGCTGAACCTGCGTTGCGACGTGCTCGAGCCGGACACGCTGCAGGCCTACAGCCGCTGCCCGCGCTCGCTGGCCAAGCGCGCCGAGGCCTACCTGGCCGCCACGGGCGTGGCCGACGAAGCCTTCTTCGGTCCCGAGCCGGAGTTCTTCGTCTTCGACGACGTGCGCTGGAAGAACGACATCTCGGGTTGTTCCTACCGCATCGATTCCGAGGAAGCGGCCTGGAACACCGACAAGCAGTACGAGGACGGCAACACCGGCCATCGTCCGAAGGTCAAGGGCGGCTACTTCCCCGTCCCGCCGGTCGACAGCCTCTCGGACCTGCGCTCGATGATGTGCGCGACGCTGGAAGCCTGCGGAATCCCGACCGAGGTCCATCATCACGAAGTGGGCACCGCGGGACAGTGCGAGATCGGCACCAGGTTCAATTCGCTGACGCGCAAGGCCGACGAGATGCTGATGTTCAAGTACATCGTGCACAACGTCGCTCACCTGCACGGCCGCACGGCGACCTTCATGCCGAAGCCGCTGGTCGGCGACAACGGCTCGGGCATGCACGTCCACCAGTCGCTGGCGCTCGAAGGGAAGAACCTGTTCTCCGGTGATCAGTACGGCGGCCTGTCCGAGACGGCCCTGCACTACATCGGCGGCATCTTCAAGCACGCCCGCGCGATCAACGCCTTCTCGAACTCGACGACGAACAGCTACAAGCGGCTCGTGCCGGGATTCGAGGCGCCCGTGCTGCTGGCCTACTCGGCGCGCAACCGCTCGGCCTCGTGCCGGGTGCCCTGGGTCGCCAGCGCCAAGGCGCGGCGCATCGAGGTCCGGTTCGGCGACGCGGCCGGCAACCCGTACCTGACCTTCGCGGCGATGATGATGGCCGGCCTGGACGGGATCCTGAACAAGATCGATCCGGGTTCGCCGATGGACAAGGACCTCTACGACCTGCCGCCCGAAGAGGAGCGGTCGATGCCGCGCGTCTGCCACGCCCTCGACCAGGCGCTCGAGGCGCTGGACCAGGATCGCGAATTCCTCAAGGCCGGCGACGTGTTCTCCGACGACCTCATCGACGGCTACATCGCGCTGAAGATGAAGGAAGTCACGCGGTTCCGCATGTCGACCCATCCCGTGGAATTCGACATGTACTACTCGGCCTGACGGCCGATCCCTGCCGGCCCGCGCCGCGCGGGCCGGGCCGGGAACTGCGCGGCGACTCGCGCGTCCAAGACGTAGATCGTCCGCCGGCCGCCGGCGGACCCGAAACGGAAACCCGGAGGACCGTCGATGAACCCTCGCAATGCCCGCCTTGCCGCGCCGATCGCGCTCCTGATCGCCGCAGCCGCGCTGCCGCTGGCCGCGCAGGAGATCTACAAGACGATCGACGAGGACGGCAACGTCGTCTACACCGATCAGAAGCCCAGCGAGGACGCCAAGCCGCTGAAGCTGCCCGAACTGACCATCGTCGACGCCGAGCGCATGCCGGACCGGGCGCCCTCGACCGGGAGCAGCGAGACGCAGACCATCGAGCCGGTCGAAGTGGAGTTCCGGATCGCGAGTCCCGAGCCCGACGAGATCATCGTCAATACCGGCTACCGGGTCGACGTCCGCGTCGAACTCGGCGTCGATCTGCCGCCCGGCGCCCAGGTCGCCTACTACGTGGACGGCGAGTTGAAGAAGACGGTGCCGTCGTTGTCGACGACGCTCGAGGAGGTCTTCCGCGGTCCGCACGAGCTGCGCGCCGAACTGCAGACGTCCGGCGGCCGCGTGCTCGCCGAAACCGGGGCAGTGTCGTTCTTCATGCGCCAGCACTCCCGCCTGCAGCCCAACTGACGCCGCCCTGTCGGGGTCTCAGGGCTCCAGCCAGAAAGTCACCGGCCCGTCGTTGACGAGGCCCACCTTCATGTCCGCGCCGAAGCGGCCGAAGCCGCATTCCGGCCAGGCGTCGCGAGCCCGATCGCAGAGGGCCTCGAACAGTCGGCGCCCGTCCTCGGGTGCCGCGGCCGGCGTGAAGCTCGGTCGGTTTCCCGACCGCGTGTCGGCGGCCAGCGTGAACTGCGGGACGAGCAGCAGCCCGCCCCCGGCATCGCGCAGGCTGCGGTTCATCCGCCCCTGTTCGTCGGAGAAGACGCGGTAGTTCAGGATCCGTTCGAGGAACCGGTCGAGACGGTCCTCCGCGTCGCCGCGCGCGAAGCCCACGAGCACGAGCAGTCCCGCGTCGATGCGCGCGACCGTCTCCCCGTCGATGGTCACCGAGGCCCCGGTGACACGCTGCAGCAATCCGATCAAGACCCGGCTCCCGGTTTCCGGCGGCAGGCCGGATGGTAGCATCGCGCTCCATGAAGCTCCTCCTCGCGCGCGGCCTGCTGAGAATCTGGGCATGGATTCCGCTTCCGTTGCTGCGGCTCGGGAGCGTGGCGACCGGTCGGCTTCTCGCCGCGCTGCCGGGTAAGCGGGCCCGGCGCGTCGACGATCACCTTGCGCGCGCGTTTCCCGACCGGCCGGATCGCTGGCGCCGGCGCGTCGCGCGCGACAACGCCGTCGAGATGACGGCCACGCTCGTCGAGTGCGGCGGCCTCTGGTACCGGTCTCCGCGATGGATCGAGTCGCGAATCCTGAACTTCGACGGCAAGGAACTGCTTGATGCGGATCCGGACGACGGCCGAGGGCTGTTGCTGGTCGGGGGGCACCTGGGACAGTGGGAGCTGCCACTGCTCGCCATCAGTCGGCGCGTCCCCGTGACCTTCCTCTACAAGCGCCCGTCTTCCGAGGCCGCCGATCGCCTGTTGACCGCGCGCCGCAGCCGCTTCGGCGCGACCATGGCGCCGGCCGACGCCGGGGGCATGCGGATGCTGCTGAAGACGCTGCGCGGCGGCGGCACGGCCGGGATGCTCGTCGATCAGTTGCCGAAGGGCGGCGAATTCGTCGAGGTGCCGTTCTTCGGTCTCCCGGTCGCCACGACGATCCTGCCCTGGCGTCTGGCGCGCCGGACCGGTTGCCGCGTCGCCGTCGGGCACGCGCTGCGCCTGCCGCGCGGCCGCGGCTGGACGATCATCATCGAAGAACTTCCGGACCTCGGGCGCCACGAGGAGCCGCTCGAGGCCTGTGCGCGCATGAACGCCGCGCTCGAGCGCATGGTCCGCGCCGCGCCCGAGCAGTATCTCTGGCACTACCGCCGCTTCGACCCCGCCCGATAGCCCGCGACCGCGCTCAGGCGTCGCGGTCCAGCCGCTTGAGGAACACGCGGATCATCTTCCCGGCCTGCACGTCACCCTGGCGCTCGGCGGCCTCGAGACCGCGCCGCCAGGCCTCGCGCGCGCCGGCACGGTCGTCGAGCCCGAGCCGGGCATGACCCAGTTCCAGCCAGGCCGCCGAGCGCGTCTCGTCGAATTCCACGGCGTGCTCCAGGTGCTCCACCGCGCGCCGCGCATCGCCGTCCTTGCGCCGCGCCTGCCCGGCCGCCAGCCGCGCCTCGTAGGAGTCGCGGCCGTTCTCGATCATCTTCTCGATGGCTTCGGGGTTCATGGGGGAAGCGAGATTTGAGCCTGAGGTTTCGAGTTTCTTTCAGCAGACCGATCCGTTACGCCGCCTGCGGAACACCGGAAACCGGAAACTCGAATTTCCGTGCCTGGATCTTCCACCTTACACCTGACAGATCACACCTGCACCGAGAGGGCGTTCCCGTCTCGCTCGCTTCAATGTTTCCAGTACGTCGGCGTCAGCAGCACGAGCACGGTGAAGATCTCGAGCCGGCCGAGCAGCATGGCGAAGCTCATGAGCCACTTCGTGGCCTGGGTCAGGCCGCCCCAGTTGGCGCCGGCGTCGCCGAGCGCGGGCCCGAGGTTGTTCATCGCCGAGAACACCACGGAAACCGAGGTCACGAGGTCCTCCTCGAGGCTCGAGACGATCAGGGTAAGGATGACGATGCAGAGGATGTAGAGCGATACGAAGCCCCAGACGGCATTGGCGACGTGCGGGTCCAGGGTGCGGCCGCCGAGCTTCAGCGGCACGACCGATCGCGGGTGGATGAGCCGACGCAGTTCGCGCAGCCCCTGCTTGGAGACGAGGTACACGCGCACGATCTTGAATCCCCCCGTCGTCGAGCCGGCGCAGCCTCCGAGGCCCGAGATCAGGATCATGAGCAGCGGCAGGGTGCCCGGCCAGAGATAGACGTCGGCCGTCGCGAAGCCCGTGGTCGTCGTGTAGGACACGGCGTGGAAGACGGCGTAGCGCAGCGACTGCCACAACGAGTCGTGCACGTTCTGGGACCAGAGCAGCAGCGTGATCAGCACGGAGATCGACACGAGAAGAATCGTGAACAGGCGGAGTTCGGGATCCTCGAGGTAGAACCGCGCCGTCGCGCGCCGGTAGGCCAGGAAGTGCAGCGCGAAGTTGAAGGACGCGACATACATGAACGCGACGATCAGGGTCTCGATGAGCGCGCTGTCGAAATGCCCGATCGAGGCGTCGTAGGGCGAGAACCCGGCCGTGGCAATCGTCGTGAAGCTGTGCGCGAAGGCGTCGAACAGGCTCATGCCCGCGGCCCAGAGCGCCAGCGCGCAGACCAGCGTCAGGCCGATGTAGATCGCCCAGAGGTACTTGGCCGTCTGCGCGATGCGCGGCGTGAGCCGGTTCTCCTTGACGGGTCCCGTGACCTCGGCCTTGTAGACCTCCATGCCGCCGATGCGCAGCATGGGCAGGATGGCGACGGCCAGGACGATGATCCCCAGTCCACCCATCCACTGCAGCTGCTGGCGGTACCAGAGGATGGACATCGGCAGTTCCTCGAGGCCCGACAGCACCGTCGCGCCCGTGGTCGTGATGCCCGAGGTGGATTCGAACACCGCATCGGCCAGCGGCAGGTCGAGCACGAGCACGAGCGGCAGTGCGCCGGCCAGCGCCACGGCACCCCAGCAGGCGACGACGACGAGAAAGCCGTCGGCGACGCGCAGTTCGCGACGATTGTCCCGTACGGGCAGGTAGAGACCGATGCCGCAGGCCGCGACGACCGCGAGGCTGGCCAGGAACGCCCCGGCCGTGCCATCGTCCTGGACGAGCGCGAAGCCCAGCGGCGGCAGGAAGCCCACGCAGAGGAACATCAGAAGCACGCCGATGACGCGCTGCACCGGCGCGTAGGCGCGCATCAGACGAAGACCGCCTCGACGGCGAACAGGCGCTCCACTTCGGCGATGCGCCGCTTGTCGGCCACGAACAGGATCACGTGGTCCTCGGGCTCGATGACGACGTCGTGGTGGGCGATGACGACTTCTTCGCCGCGCACGATGGCGCCGATCGTGGTGTTCTGCGGCAGCGGGATGGAGCCGATCTCGCGGCCGACGATGCGCGAGCGGCCCGGATCGCCGTGGGCGACGACCTCGATCGCCTCGGCCGCTCCGCGCATCAGCGAGTGCACGCGCACCATGTGGCCGCGGCGGATCAGCGTCAGCAGCGCGCCGATCGTGATCTGCTGCGGGCTCACGGCCACGTCGATGCGGTCGGACTCCACGAGGTCCACGTAGGCCGGCCGGTTGATGAGCGTGATGACCTTGTCGGCGCCCATGCGCTTGGCCAGCATCGACGACAGGATGTTGGATTCGTCGTCGTTGGTCAGCGCGCAGTAGACGTCCATCTCGTCGATGCCTTCCTCGCGCAGCAGGTCCTCGCTGGCGCAGTCCCCGACGAGCACGATCGTCGTGTCGACGTCCTCGGAAACGCGCTCGGCACGCGCCGGGTCGCGCTCGACGAGCTTGACGTGGTGATCGCGCTCGAGGCGCCGCGCGAGCGCCGAGCCGATGTTGCCGCCCCCGGCCAGCAGCACGCGGCGCGCCGGACCGGAGGTCGGGCCGAACGTTCCCATGACCTCCCGGATCTCGCGCGTCGGGGCCAGGAAGAAGACGAGGTCGTCGACCTCGATGACGGTGTCTCCCTCGGGGATGATGGCTTCGTCGCGGCGGAAGATCGCGGCCACGCGTGCGTCCACGCCGGGCGGCAGTTCCTCGGGCAGGCTCTTGAGTTCGCGCCCGACGAGCTTGCCCTCGCGAATCGCGCGCGTCGCGACGAGCTGGGCGCGGCCGTCGGCGAAATCGAGCACCTGCAGTGCGCCCGGGTACTCGATGAGCCGCTGGATGTGGTCGGTGACGAGCTTCTCGGGCGAGATGAGCTCGTCGATGGGCATGTGCTCGCGCTGGAACAGCTTCGGGTTGGCCAGGTAGTCGGCAGCGCGCACGCGCGCGACCTTCGTCGGCGTGTTGAACAGCGAGTAGGCCACCTGGCAGGCGACCATGTTGGTCTCGTCGGAGTTGGTCAGCGCGATCAGCAGGTCGGCGTCCTCGATGCCGGCCCGACGCAGCGTCTTCGGGTGGGCGGCGTGGCCGAGCACGGTGCGGATGTCGAGCTTTTCCTGCAGTTCGCGCAGCCGGGCCGGGTCGGTATCGACGACCGAGATGTCGTTCTCTTCCCTCGACAATGACCAGGCCATGCCCGTGCCGACCTGGCCCGCGCCGAGAATGATGATGCGCATGGTCGTTCCCCCGGGCGCTGCTAGCGCGCCTTGTCCTGGACCTGTTTCGGATCCACGCCGAGTTGCCGCAGCTTGCGGTACAGGTGCGTGCGTTCCATCTCCACGGCCTCGGCCAGCTGGCCCACGCTGCCGCCGACGCGCTTGAGGTTGGCGATGAGGTACTGGCGCTCGAAGGCTTCGCGCGCTTCCCTCAGCGGCATCTCGAAGAACGGGGAGTGGAGCTGGGCGATGGTCTCGTCGTCGGACGCCGCCGAGCGCGCCAGCAGCGCGTCGACCTCGTCCACGGTGACGGCCTCGTCGCCGCCGGCCGAAAGCAACTGGCGGATGACGTTGGCGAGCTCGCGCAGGTTGCCGGGCCAGTCGTGCTGGCGCAGCCGGTTCTGCACGGGGACCGGGATGGGGCGGTAGTCCAGCCCCTCCTGCGTCGGCAAGCGCTCGGTGTAGTGCCGGACCAGGTCGGGAATGTCCTCTCGACGGTCGCGGAGCGCGGGCACATCGATGCGCAGTTCACCGACGGCGTGGAACAGGGACGCATCGAAGTCGCCGTCGGCGACGGCCCGGTCGATGCGCGGCGTGGCACAGGCCGTGATGCGGATGCCCAAGCCTTGCCCGGTCAGGGCCAGCAGGCGCTCCAGTGCGTGACGCTCGGGATCGGAAACGGTCTCGAAACGCGTCAGCAGCAGGGTCAGGCCCTTGCCGGCGAAAGCGCCGTCCTCGGCCCGACCCGCGAGTTCGTCGAGCCGCTCGGCATCGCCGCCGCAGACCACCGAGGCGCGGTCGGCGTCGCGCCGCCTGCCCCGCGTCCGGATCCAGGCCGCCAGCGCGGCGCGTCCGGTACCCGGTTCTCCGCAGATCAGCAGGTGACCCGGCAGTTCGGCGACGCGCTCGGCCTCGGACCGCAGCCGCTCGGCGGCCTCGCTGCGCCCGACGGGCTCGCCGGCTTCGTCCTCGGCCTCGGCGCCGATCGGTGAGCCGCTCCGGCCGGCCGAGGCCAGGGCCTTGCGGATCGTCGCCATGAGGCGGGCCATCGAGACCGGCTTTTCGATGAAGTCGAAGGCGCCGTGGCGCGTCGCCTCGACGGCGGCCTCGACCGAGCCGTGCCCGGAGATCATGACGACGGGACAGCGCAGCTGGTCCGCCTCGCGCCACTCGCGCAACAGCGAGATGCCGTCGCTGTCGGGCATCCAGACATCGAGCAGGATCAGGTCCGGGTGGTGCTCGGAGCGGCGCTCGCGCGCTTCCTCCGCATTGGCCGCGAGCACGGGCTCGAAGCCCTCGTCGGCCAGGATTTCCCCGATCAGTTCTCGGATGTCGGTCTCGTCGTCGACGATCAGAACCTTGGAGGTCATGTTCGCGCGTTCGCTGCGGCGGATCGGAATCGGGCAAGCATAGCGCATCGCACCTTCATCAGCGCGGCGCCACGGGCAGGTCCAGGCGGACCCGGGCGCCGCCGGCGGGCGCGTTGTCGACCGAAATCCGACCGCCCATTTCGTCGACGAGGCGGTGGACGATGGCCAGCCCGAGGCCCGTGCCGCGCTCTTTCGTGGTCACGTAGGGCTCGAAGATCCGCGGCAGGATGTCGGCCGGGATGCCGGGGCCGTCGTCGCGGACCTCGAGGCGGACGTGGCGCGGTGCATCGCCGGGCTCGGGTCGGCTCGAGATCGCCAGCGTCGGCGCGCCGTCGGGATGCGCCTCGCGCGCGTTCTGCACGAGGTTGTTGAGAATCTGATGCAGGCGTCCGGGATCGGCGAGCACGCGCAGGTTGCCGTGGGCGAGATCGACGCGGAACCGCACGCCGCTGTCGCCGCTGGTCCAGAGTCCGACGACCGGATCGACCACTTCGGCGAGCTCGACGGGCTCGGTGCGGTCCGGACCGGGGCGCGCGTAGTCGCCAAAGGCGTCGACGAGCCGGCGCAGGTGATCGACCTGGTGGATGATCGTGTCGGTCGTGCGCTGGACGAGCTGGTCCTGCGGCGCGGGCAACTCGTTGCCGAGGCGGATCTGGAGCCGCTCGGCGGCCAGCCGGATCGGCGTCAGCGGATTCTTGACCTCGTGGGCCAGGCGTCGCGCCAGCTCGGCCCAGGCGGCCTCGCGCTGGGCCTGGTCGAGAAGCGTCACGTCGTCGAAGGCGACCACGTGGCCGCGGCTGCTGCCCGGCCCCTGTCCCGGTAGCGTCGAGCCCCGGCAGACCAGCGCCAGCGTGCGGTCGGAGCGCTCGATGCGGATTTCCTGTCTCCACGCATCGCCGGGGCGGCCCGCGCGCGTGCGCACGACCTCGAACAGCGCCGAGAGCGACGGGTGTTCGCGCTCGAGTTCGTCCAGCGAGGCCCCGCGGCACGCTTCCAGGTCCACGCCGAGGATTTCCGAGGCGCTGGCGTTGGCCGTCTCCAGCCGCAGCGCCTCGTCGAAGGCCAGCACGCCGGCCGAAAGCCGGCCCAGCACCGTCTCGAGATAACTGCGCTGCGACTCGAGCTGGCGCTGCGTTCGATGCAGTTCGGTGGCCATGCGGTTGAAGGATTCGACGAGAAAGCCGAGTTCGTCGCGCGAAGTGACCTCGAGCGCCTCGGGAAACTCTCCGGCGCGCATGATCTCGGTCGCCTCGGCCAGCTCGCGGATCGGCCGGACGAGCCGTGCGGCGGCGTTGAATGCGAGCAGCATCGCCAGCAGCGCGGTCATGGCCAGCACCAGCGAAAGGATCAGTACGAAGCTCTGCTGCAGGCGGTCGCGCAGGAACGAGACGTTCTCGTGGCGGAAGTAGGCACGCTCGATCGACGCCGCGAGGTCGGAGAACGACGGCGGCAGGGGGAAGATGCCCTGCAGCACCCGGTCGCCCGCGCCGGCCGGACCGGGCAGCGGCACGAGCACGCGGATCTGCAGGCCGTCGCCGGCCGGCTCGGCGGCGGCGTAGTCCTGGCCCCGGGCGGCCTGGGAAAGCGCGAAGGCCGACGGCAGGTCGGCGACCATGCGCGACGGATCGATATGCACGAGCGACTCCACGCGCCCGGACTCGTCGAGCACCGTCAGCTCGCTGGGCCCCGAATTCGAGACGGCCGAGAACAGCGCGTCGAGTCGTTCGTCCTCGTCGCCGGCCAGCGCGACGCGGTCGGCGATCACCTCCGTGCGCGAGCGCGCCTGGCGCGTGCGCGACTCGAGGTAGAGCTGTCCGAGTGCCAGCGAGTCCGAGAGCGCCGGTTCCGTGCCCGTGTCGAGCCAGCCCTCGATGGTCTCGGACAGGAATTCCACCGAGAACAGGTAGAGGATGACGACCGGCGGTAGCGCCAGTGCAACGAAGATCGCGACGAGCCGGGCCCGCAACCGGGCGCCCGGCTCGCGCGAGCGGACCTGGCGCAAGAGGCGCGCCAGGCGGCGCGCGATGGCGCCGACGAGAACGAGCAGGGCGACGCCGGTCACCGTGAAGATCACGAGTGTCAGGCGGCCGAGCTGGGCCGACTCCCGCTCGACGCCGGCCACGAGCAGCAGCGCCACGAGCAGCATGCCGGCCACTGCCGCCATCGGCAGCGCCCGCGCCGTGCGCCGGATCAGCCGGGGAATTGCCACGAGTGCCACGGCCCGCCGAGCCGCCAGTCGGGCGACATCAGCGTCGGGAGATGCATCGGTGAGGGCAGCGCTTCGCGGTTGAAGCGCACGCGAATCTGGACCTGCCAGGCGCCGTCGTCGAGCGCGTCGGCCTGCAGGCCCGTCAGGTAGGTGCGGGGCTCGGCGAGATCGCGCAGCAGCAGCCAGAGCCGCGGGTGGTTCTGTGCCGTTTCCGCGTCGCCGTCGTGCACGAGCTGCCACTGCTCGATGAGCGGCAGGTAGCGGATTCGCCAACGCTCGGTACGGCGATCCGTCTCGCGCGCCACGGGACCCATGCGGCGGCTCACGCGCGTGGTCACGTCGATGACCAGGTCGACGCCGTGGGCCAGCGCCTCGCGCATGGCCGGCGTCGGCTCGAAGTCGATACCGGTCCGGATCTCGACGCGGCCGTCCTCCCAGGTCGCGACGGGGTCCAGGCGGAGGTGACCGCTTTCGGGTTCAGCCGGACTGCAGGCGGCGCAGGCGTAGATAGTAGAAGCCATCGCGATCCAGGTTGCCGGGGAGCACCTGCTCGCCGGCACCGACGTCCACGGCTCCGGGCACCTTCGGGGGCTGGATTTCGGCATCGGGATGGGCATCGAGGAAGGCACGGGCGCGGTCGCGGTTCTCGGCGTGCAGTATCGAACAGGTGGCATAGACAAGCAATCCGCCGGGCGCGAGCAGTGGCCAGAGGTTCTCGAGCAGCGCGGCCTGGACGCGGGCATTGGCCTCGATGTCGTCGGGCCGGCGCAGCCAGCGCACGTCGGGATGGCGGCGCATGATGCCCGTCGCCGAACACGGAGCATCGACGAGGATGCGGTCGAAAGGCTTTCCGTCGTGCCAGTCCCGCGGCCGCGTGGCGTCTCCGACGACGACGTCGCCCTCGAGCCCGAGGCGCGCGAAATTCTCCCCGATGCGTGCTGCGCGCTCCGCGTCGAGCTCGAGCGCCGTCAGCGACACGTCCGCCATCTCGAGCAGGTGTGCGGCCTTGCCGCCCGGCGCGGCGCAGGCGTCGAGCACGCGCATGCCGTCGCCGGCCCGGAGCAGTCCGGCGCAGGACTGAGCGGCCGGATCCTGGACCGAGAACAGGCCCTCCTCGTAGCCCGGCAACTCGCTGACACGGGCGCCGTGCTCGAGCCGGACCGCGTCGCGAAAGCGCTCGTCGACGTCGCACTCGACGCCGGCGCCGGCCAGCCGGTCCCGCAGCGCGTCGCGCGACGCGCG
>JAWVZQ010000014.1:0-21631 GCA_033722095.1 Wenzhouxiangellaceae bacterium
AGGACGCGGTGGGCCAGCGCGCCGGTGCGCACGGTCAGGTTGGACCGGCCGCGGACGGGCTTCAGGTAGCCCTGCGCCGTGCTGCAGCGCCGGCCGTCGCGCTGGGTGACCTGGTAGAGACCGAAGCCGCGCTGCACCGGGCCGTTGAAATCGACGTTGCGGTAGTACTCGGCCTGCTCGGCGGCCTGGATGAACACGCGGCTGAGCTCGTTGACGTGCGAGAGGTCGGCCACGCCCAGCGGGCCGTCCTCGCCGTGGCGCTCGGAGGCGCCGCGCTCCTGGTCCTCGGAGCGGCGGAAATACGGCAGCACCTCGTGGTAGCCCCAGCCGGGGTTGCCGAGATCGCGCCAGTCGTCGTAGTCCGAGGCGTGGCCGCGGATGTAGCACATGGCGTTGATCGAGCTCGAGCCGCCGAGCACGCGGCCGCGCGGCCAGTAGAGCCGGCGGTTGTTGAGGTTCGGCTCGGGCTCGGTCTCGTAGTTCCAGTTCAGCGACTTGTAGTTCACGAGCCGGGCCAGGCCGGCCGGCATGTGGATGAACGGGTGCCAGTCGCGCGGGCCGGCCTCGAGCAGCAGCACGCGGCAGTCGGGGTCGGCGCTCAGGCGGGCGGCCAGCACGCAGCCGGCCGAGCCGGCGCCGACGATGACGTAGTCGAAGGTCTCGGACATGAGTTCTCCAGTGCCCGGGGCCGCAGGCCCGGCGAGCGTTCGCATGAATCCCGTGGCCCGCTCCGCGGCGCTGGCCGCGTGCGGGTACGGCGTTCACCCCGAAGCACCGTATGCCAAAGATACCGCAGCGCGCGTCCTCGCGGGAGCGGCGACGGCGACGCGGTTCACAGTTTCGACCACGGTGGCGCCGGGCCGTTCGCGGCCTTTTTCCGGTGACTTTCGGCACTCCTTCACGCGCCGGTGGTCCGATATGCTGCCCGATGGTGTGGAAGATTCCGCGCCCCGTCCGTCCTCGCCGCCCTCCGGAGGCCCACTTGAAGCTGACCCGTCTAGGCCTGAGCAACCCGGTCGCCGTCGCCGTCGGCTGCATGCTGCTCGTGATCTTCGGCCTGATCAGCCTGTTCCGGCTGCCCGTGCAGATGACACCGGACACCGAGCGGCCCTCGATCTCGATCTCGACGTCGTGGCGCGCCGCGGCGCCCGAGGAAGTCGAGTCCGAGATCATCGAGCCCCAGGAAGAGCAGTTGCGCGACACGCCGGGCCTCGTGCGCATGACCTCCGAGGCCCAGCAGGGCCGGGGGCAGATCAGCCTGGAATTCGAGGTCGGCGCCGACATGAACCGCGCGCTGATCGAGGTCATCAACCGCCTGAACCAGGTCCAGCGCTATCCTGCCGACGTCTCCGAGCCCACCGTGCGCGTCGGCGCCTCGCAGTACGAGTCGGCCGTGGCCTGGTTCGCCATCCTGCCCCAGGAGGGCAACTCGCGACCCATCGTCGAGTACCAGGACTTCGTCGAGGACGTCGTCCAGGAGCGCCTGGAGCGCATTCCCGGCGTCGCCTCGGCCCGGCCCGTGGGCGGGCGCAATTTCGAGGTCCGGATCACCTTCGACCCGTATCGCGCCGCCGCCATCGGCGTGGACCTGACGCGGATCGGCAGCCAGCTGGGCCAGAACACGGACGTCTCCGGAGGCTTCGAGGAAGTCGGGCGCCGCCAGTACACGCTGCGCTTCGCCGGCCAGTACGAGATCGAGGACCTGCGGAACCTGGTCCTGGAGTGGCGCGACGGCCGACCCGTCTACCTCGGCGACGTGGCCACCGTCGAGAAGACCATGCGCGACTTCTCCGGCGGCGTGACGCAGAACGCGAAACCCTCGATCGCGATGAACGTGGCGGCCGAACCCGGCGCCAACGTCGTGCAGGTGCTCGGGCGCGTCAAGGAGATGCTCGCCGAGCTCGACCGCTCGCACCTGGATCCGGCCGGGCTGGAAATGGTGCAGGTCTCCGACGACACCATCTACATCAACCAGTCGATCCGCATGGTGGTCACGAACCTGCTGCTCGGCATGCTGCTGGCCGTCTCGGTGCTGTGGTGGTTCTTCCGGCGGTTCCGCGCGACGATGATGGTCGCGCTCGCGATCCCGCTGTGCCTGTGCTTCTCGTTCATCGTGCTCGACGTCTCGGCCACGTCGCTGAACGTCATCTCGCTGGCCGGGCTGGCCTTCGCGACGGGCATGGTGCTCGACGCGGCCATCGTGGTGCTCGAGAACATCGTGCGCCACCGCGAGCAGGGCCGCGACTCGCACGAGGCCGCCGACCGCGGCGCCAGCCAGGTCTGGGGCGCGCTGCTGGCCTCGACGGCCACGACCGTGGCGATCTTCCTGCCCGTGCTGTTCCTCGAGGACGAGGCCGGCCAGCTGTTCGGCGATCTCGCGATCGTGATCTCGGCCTCGGTCATCGCCTCGCTGTTCGTGGCCATCGTCGTGATCCCGGCCGCCAGCCACCGCCTGCTCGCCGACCGCGAGATGGAGGACCGGCACCACTCGTGGTGGGTGAACGTGGCCGACCTCGTCATGCGCCTGACCGACACGCCGCGCCAGCGCTGGGCCTGGATCGCGGGGCTGACCGCCGTCCCGATCCTGGTTGGCGCGCTGCTGATCCCGCCGGCCGACTATCTCCCGGAGGGCGAGCGCAACTCGCTGTTCGCGTTCGTCGTCACGCCGCCGGGCATGGGTCCCGAAACCGTCCAGCGCGAGATCATCGACGTCATCAACGACCGCCTGCGCCCTTATCTGCAGGGCGAGAAGGAGCCGGCGATCAGCGACACCTTCGTCGGCATGTTCGGCGGAAACATCTTCATTGGCCTCAGCGCCGCGGATCCCGACGAGGGCGACGAGGTGCTGCGCGTGATCAACACCGAGATCCTGGCCGGCTTCCCCGACACCTTCGGCAACGCCAGCCGGCGCGCGATCTTCGGCGGCCGGGGCGGCCGGAGCATCGAGGTCGACCTGCAGGCCGGCGACATCGAGGAACTGCTCGAGGCCGGCCAGGTCGGCTTCGCCACCATTCCCCAGGTGCTGCCGGGCTCCAGCGTACGGCCGGAGCCGGGCCTGGAACTCGCGGAACCCGAGCTGCGCCTCGTGCCCGACGACCGGCGCATCGCCGAGCTGGGCTGGACGCGCGGCGACGTCGCGCTGCTGATCCGCGCGCTCGGCAGCGGCGCGTTCCTCGGCGAGTACTTCGACGGCGACGACCGACTGAACGTGATCCTGCGCGGCGAGACCTGGTCGACGCCCGAGGAGCTCATGGCCATGCCTCTGGCCACGCCTTCGGGCGAGCTGGCCACGCTCGGCGAACTGACGCGGCTGGAGCGCACGGCCGGGCCGAACGAGATCCGCCGCGTCGACCGCCGCCGGACGCTGACGCTGCGCGTCACGCCGCCGCCCGACATGCCGATGGAAACCGCGCTGGAGATCCTGCGCGCCGAGGCCGAGCCCGCGATCCGCGCCGCGCTGCCGCCGACCGGGGTCATCACCTACCGCGGCACGGCCGAGGCGCTGGGCGAGACATTGACGAACCTGGCCGGCTCGTTCGTGCTGGCCGTCGTGATCCTCTACCTGCTGATCTCGGCGCTGTTCCGCTCGTTCCGCGATTCGCTGCTCGTGCTGATGACCATCCCGATGGCCTGCATCGGCGGCGTCGTGGCGCTCAGGCTCGTCGATCTGCTCTACGGCCAGGCCATGGACATGCTGACGATGATCGGCTTCGTGATCCTGCTCGGCCTCGTCGTCAACAACGCCATTCTCCTGGTCTACCGGGCACGCGACGCCGAGCGCGAGGGCATCGAACGCCGCGAGGCCGTGCGCCTGGCCGTGGGACTTCGGCTGCGCCCGATCCTCATGAGCACGTTCACGAGCCTGTTCGGCATGCTGCCGCTGCTGCTGCTGCCGGGCGCGGGCACCGAACTCTACCGCGGCCTGGCCGCCGTCATCGTCGGCGGCCTGGCGATCAGCACGTTGTTCACGCTGGTGCTGCTGCCCAGCCTGCTGCGCGTCAACGAGAACAAGGGCGCGGCCGAGGCGGAAACGCCGGCCGTGCGCGCCGGGAGACACTACGCATGACGATTTCGCTCCGCGCCGCCACGGGATCCTTCCTGGCGGCAATGGCCATCCTCCTGGCCGCGCCGGCCGCCGCGCAGTTCGGCGGCCCCGTGCCCGTGCGCGTCGCCGAGGCGCAGACCACGACGATGTCGCCGACCATGCAGGTCGCCGGCACGGTGATCTCGCGCGCCGATGCGACGCTTTCGGCCGAGGTCGAAGGCCGGCTGCTCGAGGTCGCCGAGGTCGGCACGCGCGTCGAGGAAGGCGACGTGCTGGCCCGCATCGAGGACACGCGTCTGAAGCTCGAGGCGCAGGAACTGGCCGCCGAGATCCAGCGCGCCGAGTCGCGGCTCGAGTTTCTCGACGCCGAGCTCGCGCGCTATCGCCGGCTGGCCGAGCGCAACCTCACCGCCGTCACGCAGATCGAGCAGACGCGGGCGGACCGCAACGTGGCCGCCAGCGAGCTCGAGGTCGCGCGCAGCCGCCTGGCGCAGGTCCAGGACCGCATCGACCGCACGCGCGTGCGTGCACCCTTCCCGGGCGTCGTCGTCGCGCGCCTCGTGCAGGCCGGCGAGCGCGTCTCCGTCGGCGCGGACGTGGTCCGCCTCGTCGACCAGGACCGGCTCGAGGTCGTCGCGCGCGCGCCATTGGCCTTCTACCGCTACGTCGCCCCCGGCGACGAACTGGCCATCCGCGTCGCCGAGGACTGGTTCATTCCGGCCGAGGTCCGCACCGCGGTCAGCGTCGGCGACGAATCCAGCCACGTCTTCGAGCTGCGGCTCGACGTCGACGAGCGCCTGCCCGTCGGCCAGACGGTCCGCGTCACCATCCCGACGGCCAGCGCCCGCGACGTGCTCGCCGTGCCGCGCGACGCGCTCGTGCTGCGCGGCGACGGCGTCGCCGTGTTCGTCGTCGACGAGCAGGGCAAGGCCCAGCGCATGCGCGTCGAGCCCGGCATCGGCTCCGAGGAATGGATCGAGGTCTCCGGCCCCGTCCAGGCCGGCGACCGCGTCGTCGTACGCGGCAACGAACGGCTGCGCGCCGGCCAGGACGTTCAGGTGCAGGAAGGCTGAAGCGGTTTCGACGCCACCGCCGCGTCGCGCCGGCCGCAATCGGGAATGCCCGCCACAGCCGGATTTGAAGCCGTTAGCATCGAAGTGAATCCGAACCGCCGGAGAAGAGTTTCGATGGCGTCGCTCGTATCCCGCTTCACTGTGCTGCTGCTCGTTTTCGTTCCGATCACCGTTCTCGTCACGGCGGCCTCTCCGTCCGCAGCCGCGGCCCGAACCTATCCCGACGGTCACGGCGGCCGGGTCGCGTTTCCCATGGGCGACGTGTCGTTCGCTGACGCCGTCGTCCGCTATCGTCCCGGCGATCCGGCGCCGGTGGAGCGCGCCGCCGATCCCGAGGCCGCGCTGGGCATCCCGGACGTCGGTGAGAACGACCGTGCCGGCTACCTCACGCTGGGCTGCGGGGGCGTGCTGGTACTGGCCTTCGAGAACAACGCGCTCGTCGATGTGCCCGGCCCGGATCTCTACGTCTTCGAGATCGGCCCCGACGTCGAACCCACGGCGCTGGCCGTGTCCAACGACGGTGACGAATGGACGCGCATCGGGACCATCTCCGGCGGCAAGGCCGAGATCGACCTTGCGCCCTACGCGGCGCCGGAGGCCGAATTCCGCTACGTGCGGCTCGTCGATCTCAAGAGCGCCTGCGGCAGCGGCGAAACGCCGGGCGCCGACATCGACGCGGTGGGCGCGATCGGCTCGGCCCAGCGCATCACGCTCGACAGCGCGGTGCTGTTCGATACGGGCGAGCACACGCTGAAACCCGAGGCGGCCGAGGCCATCGAGCGCGTGCTGGCCGCCGTCGAGACACCCTCTCGCACTTCGGTGATCGTCGCCGGCCACACCGACGCGGTCGGGTCGGCCGAAGACAACGAAAGGCTCTCGCGCAGGCGCGCGGAGGCCGTCGCGGAAGTCCTCGTCGATCGGGCGGGATTCCGGCGCGACCGCATCACGCTCGCCGCGCACGGCGAGAGCCGGCCGGTGGCCGACAACGAAACGGCAGCGGGCCGCGCGAAGAACCGCCGCGTGGAACTGACAGTGCGGACACCGCGCAGCGAGGCGGCCGGTACTGCACCCGACGTCGAGATTCTGGGCGTGTGGGACGCACGGGGTCACGGCATCCTGGAGTTGCGCCGGGTCGACGGTGAACTCGAGGGGGAATACACCTCCGACGGAGGCCGACTTCTCGGCGAATTCACGAGCGAGACCGTCTTCGAGGGCTATTGGGTCGAGAACGACTCGCGCCGCGCCTGCGGCACCGAAAAGGCCGGCAGCGAGCACTGGGGCCCGCTTCGGATCGAGTTCGAATCGGAAGCGCGGGACGCCTTCGTCGCACACTGGCGCTACTGCGGCGAGGAGGAGTGGCGCGGAACCTGGGAACGCGCCCGGCGCCTGCTGTAGTTCCCGCCCCGGTCGGCGCGGCAATCCTCGTACGCGCCGGCCGTACAATGAACCGCGATCCCGCAGGAGACGCCCTCGATGGTCCGCATCTGGTTCTTCGCGATCTCGGCGCTGGTGTTCGCCGCCGTCGGATTGATCTGGACGGTCTGGCCGCCCGTGCTCTGGAGCCTCGTGGTGCTCGGCCCGCTGTTCCTCGTCGGGGTGCGCGATGCGCTGCAGACGCGGCACACGGTGCTGCGCAACTTCCCGCTGATCGGCCACGGCCGCTACCTCATGGAGTCGATCCGGCCCGAGGTCCACCAGTACTTCATCGAGAGCAATCTCGATGCCTATCCCGTCGAGCGCGAGTACCGATCGCTGGTCTACCAGCGCGCCAAGAACCAGCTCGAGACCCAGCCGTTCGGCACCCAGCGCGACGTCTACCGCGTCGGCTACGAGTGGGCCAGCCACTCGCTGGCGCCGGTCGAGGAACTCGAGCACGAGCCGCGAATCCACGTCGGCGGCCCGGACTGCAGCCGGCCCTACGAGTCCTCCCACCTCAACGTCTCGGCGATGAGCTTCGGGGCGATCTCCCCCAACGCGATCCTGGCGCTCAACGAGGGGGCACGCATGGGGCACTTCGCGCACAACACGGGCGAGGGCGGGCTGTCGAAGTACCACCTCGAGCGCGGCGGCGACATCATCTGGCAGATCGGGACCGGCTACTTCGGCTGCCGCACCGACGACGGCGGCTTCGACGCGGAGAAGTTCCGCGACAACGCCCGCAAGGAGCCGGTACGCATGATCGAGCTGAAGCTGTCGCAGGGAGCCAAGCCCGGACACGGCGGCATCCTGCCGGCCAGCAAGGTCAGCGCCGAGATCGCCGAAGCACGTGGTCTGCCCGAGCACCAGGCGGCGATCTCGCCGCCGTGGCACAGGGAATTCGACACGCCCACGGGCATGATCGAGTTCGTCGCCCGGCTGCGCGACCTGGCCGACGGCCGTCCCGTCGGCGTCAAGCTCTGCCTGGGACGGCGCCACGATTTCCTCGCGATCTGCAAGGCCATGCTCGAGGTCGGCACGGCGCCGGACTTCTTCACCGTCGACGGCGGCGAGGGCGGCACGGGCGCGGCCCCGCTGGAGTTCTCGAACTCGCTGGGCACGCCGGGCCGCGATGCGCTGGTCTTCGTCCACAATGCTCTCGTCGGCGCCGGCGTGCGCGACCGCGTCCGCGTCTTCTTCTCGGGCAAGGTGCTTTCGTCGTTCCACATGATCCGCGCGCTGGCGCTCGGCGCCGACGGCTGCAACTCGGCGCGCGGCATGATGTTCGCGCTGGGCTGCATCCAGGCGCTGCGCTGCAACACCAACCACTGCCCGACCGGCATCACGACCCAGAACCCGGCGCTCGTCAAGGGCCTGCACGTGCCCACGAAGTCCGAGCGCGTCTACCGCTTCCACAAGGCGACGATCGACTCGATGCTGGAGATGGTCGCGGCCATGGGCCACGAGAACCCTTCCGAGATCCGGCCCGAGCACGTCTTCCGGCGCGTCGACGACCTCAACGTGCGCTCGTTCGCCGAGATCTACGAGTTCCTCGACGAGGGCGCGCTGGTGCACGGCGACCTGCCCGACTGCTCGCTGGCGCGCGAGTGGAACGAGGCCTCGGCCGACCACTGGAGCTTCGAACCGGAGAAGGGCCGCCCGATGCGCAAGGCCCGCTCGGCGCGTGCCTGAGGCGACCGCCGTTCACACAGCCTGTCCGCCGGGCGCGCCAGACTGTCGGGCATGACGATGCTCTGGATCTCGCTGGCCGCCTGCGTGCTCGTGATGACCGCGCTGTGGATCTGGCAGCGGGGCTCCGGCCGCGCCGACTGGGTCGACGTCGCCTGGGCGGCACTCATCGGCCTGCAGGCCGTGGCCTACGCGCTGCTGGCCGACGGAACGGTGGAGAAGCGCGTGCTCGTGGTGCTCGTGACCGGCACCTGGTCGTTCCGGCTGACCTGGCACCTGGCCCGGCGCGTCGGCGGCCACGACGAGGAAGACGGCCGTTACAAGGCCATGCGCGAGCACTGGGGCGACAAGCAGCAGGCCGGCATGTTCGCCTTCTTCATGGCCCAGGCGCTGGTCGCCTGGCTGTTCTCGCTGCCGGCCTGGGTCGTGGCCAGCGACCCCACGTCCGCGCTCGACGCCTGGGTGCTGGTCGGCGTGACCATCTGGCTCGTGTCGATCGCAGGCGAGAGCATCGCCGACCGTCAGCTCGCCCGGTTCAAGGCCGACCCGTCGAACTCCGGCGAGGTCTGTGACGAGGGCCTGTGGAGATACTCGCGCCACCCCAACTATTTCTTCGAGTGGCTGCACTGGTTCGCCTATCCGCTGATCGCGATGGGCGCGCCGCACCTCTGGCTGGCCTGGCTGGGCCCGCTCGTCATGCTCGTCTTCCTGCTGTTCCTCAGCGGCATCCCCTATGCCGAGAAGCAGTCGCTGAAGTCGCGCGGCGAGGCCTACCGCGAATACCAGCGCCGCACCTCGCCGTTCATCCCCTGGTCGCCGAAGGACGACGGATGATCCCGAGAGGCGCGTTCCGGGCCGCCGCGCTGGCGCTGGCGGTTGCGCTGCCGGCGGCGCAGGCCGGCGACTGCACCGGTGCGCGCGTGGAGATCGACGCGCTGATACGCGTACCCGTGACGATCTCCGGACACCCGGCGAGACTGGCGCTGGACCCGATCGGCCGCGTGCTGCTCGACCGCGAGTTCGTCGCCGGGACCGGCATCGAGACAGTGGACAGTCTGGCGGCCGGATTCGGCCCCGAGGCGCGTATCGGCGGCGCCGGGGGCGAAGAGCAGGTACCGCGCTTCGCCATGGACCAGCAGTTGTCCGTGGCGGGCCTGGAGCGCGCGCTGGAACCGGTGATCGTCGTCGACCTGCGCGGCCCGCTCGGAGGACCGCTGGCCGACCTCGACGGACTGCTGGGCACCGAGCTGTTCGCCGGCCGCGTGCTGGACCTGGACCTGCCGGGCCGCTGCCTCGAGCTCGTCGCGCTCGCGGAATTCAGGCCGCCCGACGGCGTCGCCGAAATTCCCGTCGAGCGGATGCGCAACCGCCCCGTGGTGCCGGCGAGGATGACGCTGCCCGATGGCGAAACCGTGCAGCTGGACCTGCTCCTGGACTTCGGAATGAGCGGCACCCTGCGCGTCAGCACGCGGGTCGTCGACGCCCTGGGCCTGGCCGGGCGCCTCGAGACCGAAGCGCCGGAACGGGCCGAAACCGGGCTGGGCGGCCGACTCGAAAGCCTGCAGGCGCGAGTTCCCCGCCTCGCCGTCGGGCCATCCGGCCAGGCCGGGTGGAGCGACGTGCCCATCACGCTGGCGCGAGAGACCGAGGGCGCGGATGCCGATCCGCCCTGGGACGCGCTGATCGGCATCGGCCTGTTGCGCGACCGCCGGGTGCTCTACGACCCCGCGGGAAACCGGCTCTGGCTCGTCGACGGCGATACCGGCACGCGCTGACCGGCACGCGCAGCGCGGCTTGCCGGAAGAGGGCGCCCCCCCGATCAGGCCGCGATGCTTTCGAGCGCCTGCTCGACGGCCTCGACGACGACCGTCTTCAGCGCCGGCCAGCGCCGCCCGCCGACCCAGGCCTGGTTGACCTCGATCTCCACGGTCACGAGCCGGTCCTCCCCGGTGGACCGCCGATGCCAGGCGCCGATGCCGTCGCTCGTGCCGCGGTACGGCTGGTTGCGATGCACTTTCGCATCCGGAAGGCGTTCCTGCAGGGCCCGCTGGAGCTCTCGACAGAACCGCGTCTCGGCCGCACGCGAAGGGTCGTGGAGCAGCCCGACGTCGGTGCTGCGCCGCTTGCCGTCGAGCACCGGCGTGAAGCTGTGGCAGGCCAGGTGCACGAGCCGGCCGGCGGAGCGTTCCAGGGCATCGGCATAGGCGTTCCAGTGCGGTTGCCAGTACGCGTCCGTGAGCGCGCGGCGGTCGGCATCGGCAAGTCCGCGCGTGAACTCGGAGAAGCGCCGCGGGTGGCGCTCGGATCGATTGAGGTCGACGAGCAGCCGCGACCAGCGGCCGGTCAGCAGCGGTGCGTCGAGCGCATCGGCCAGCCGCTCGGACAGGGCCGATGTGCCCGGATCCCAGCCGCGGTGACCCGCGAGCACCTGGTCATGCCCGTCGAAGAGGGACTGCCATTCCCGTGGAACGGCGTTCGAGGCGTGCTCGGCCGTCACCAGGATGGAAGGGGACCTCAGCAGCGGAACGGGCGGTTCTCGATCAGGCATTGCCCCAGCTCCCGGTAGACCCGGACGATGGAATCGGCGTCCGGCGCCGTGCCCGCCGCGGCCAGGATGCGGGCCGCCAGCGGACCGCCTTCCAGCAACGCGGCCAGCGTCGGGTTGTCGGCGCCGTCGTCGAGCCAGCCGCGATCGCGCAGCGAGCGCCATACGTCGCCGGCCGGCATCGGCTCGTCGAGCCCGAAGGCCGCCAGCCAGTCGGCGTCGTCGACGACGGCATCGGCGCCGCGCTCGGAGACCTCGAACAGCGTGCGCGCCAGCGCGCCGGTCTCCAGCGCCTGCAGCGCGTCCAGCGACACGCCGTCTTCCTCGTAGCAGCGCCGGACCAGCGCGACGACGGCGCGCGCGATCGCCAGGTCGGCGGCCGGGCATTCCTGCAGGTCGATGATCCGGATCTCGATGGCCTGGCGCTCGAAGCGCGCGATGGCCGCGCGCGAGTTCAGCCAGTCCTCGGCGAGGATGCCGTCGGGGTCGTGCGGCGCGATGGCCTCGTACATCGGGGCCAGGATGCGCTCGTGGTATTCGTCGATCGAGCCGACGGCCTCGGGAATCACCTTGCCCGAGATCTCGGGCACGGCGCGCTGGTTGTCGCGGTAGTAGCGCATGCGGGTATCGAGCCAGCCCGTCGGACGGCCCTGCTGCAGCGGCGAGGCCGCCGACAGCGCCGGCAGGATCGGAAGCACGCCGCGGATGGCGGCGTGCAGGCGCGTGAACTGCTCGTCGTCGGCGAACGGCAGGTTGATGTGCATCGACTGCAGGTTCGACCAGCCGTGTCCCGCGCAGCCGAAGATGCGGTCGTAGGCCTCGTAGATCTCGTTCTGGCCGTAGGGCCAGAGCTCGGTCTCGCGGTCGGGGTCGAACAGCGGGTGCATGGCCGTGGGCAGCAGCATGGCGCCGCGCGGCGCGAGCCGGCGCGTGATCTCCAGCAGGTCGGCGTGGAACGCCTCGGCCAGGCCCTGCAGCGATTCGGCCGGGCCGTTGGTCTTGAGTTCGACGACATGGCGCACGAGCTCGTTGGACCAGGCCAGTTCGTCGTGGTCGACCTCGTTGACGACCTCGCCGTCGGGGCCGTGCAGCAACTCGTCGGCGATCGGGCGCACGGCCAGCGTCTCGCGGTCGGCGATCATGTATTCGAGCTCGATGCCGAAGCCTTCGAAGGCGGCCAGCGCAGGCGGCGGCGTGACGGGATCCAGGGTAGGCATGGTGGTTTGGGCCGGGGATGGGTGGATGGGAAATGGGTGGGCCGACGACGGGCGATCGACGGGCTCGCGTTGGATCGTCGGCCGGCGTTTCGGTTCCCCGTTCAGGCGCGCTTGCGGGCCTCGATGCGCTTGAGCATGACGCCGAGGATTTCGCGGTACAGCGCGCCCTTGAGCACGGCGTCCTCGCAGCCGGCGTCGATCGAGGGGTTGTCGTTGATCTCGATGACGCGGACCTGGCCGCCGGCTTCCTTGAGGTCCACGCCGTAGAGCCCGTCCCCGATGAGTCCGGCGATCTTCAGCGCGGTGCTCAGGACGGTGTCGGGAACCTCGCCGATGGCCAGGCAGTCGGCGTTGCCCTCGTCGGGCTGCTCGACGCCGTCGCGGCGGATGATCTGCCAGTGCCCGCGCGCCATGTGGTAGCGGCAGGCGTAGAGCGGCCGGCCGTCGATGATGCCGATGCGCCAGTCGAATTCCGTGGGCAGGTACTCCTGGGCCACGATGAGCTCCGAGGACTTCAGCATGCGCCGGATCGTCTCTCGCAGGCGCTTCGGATCCTCGACCTTGACCACGCCGGCCGAGAACGCGCTGTCGGGCTGCTTCAGGACCACCGGCAGCCCGAGTTCGGGCTCGACGCGGTCGATGTTGTCGCGATGCACCAGCAGCGTCTTCGGCGCCGGGATGCGGTGGCGCTCCATGAGTTCGGCGAGGAAGACCTTGTTCGTGCACTTGAGGATCGAGTCCGGGTCGTCGATGACGACGAGGCCCTCGGCCGCGGCGCGGCGGGCGAACCGGAACGTGTGGTGGTTGACGGCCGTGGTCTCGCGGATGAACAGCCCGTCGAACTCGGCCAGGCGCCCGATGTCGTCGGGCCCGATGCGCTCGACCCAGAAGCCGAGGTCGGCGCCGGCGCGCTCGAAGCGCTGCAGCGCCTTCTCGTCCGACGGCGGCTGGGCTTCATCGGGATTGACGAGCATCGCGAGATCGAAGCGCGACTGCCGCGCCCGCCGCGCCCGCGGCTTCTCGCCGGAAAAGTACCGCCGGGCCGCATCGCGCAGGAACTCGCGGTGGGAATCGGGCACGTCGTCGACGTCGATGGTCCCGAGTTTCCTCAGCAGCCAGTCGCCGTTCAGGCGCGCGAACTCCGCGCGCAGCATCGGCGAGGGAAACAGCTTGAACAGCGCCCTGCTCAACGCGTCATGGCGCTCGGCCAGGTTGCGTCCGAAGTAGACGCTGAGCACGAACCGGTCGGACTGGATCGGGCCCAGGCTGCGCGCGATGAGCTTCTGGATCTCGCCCGTGGTCAGGCGCACGATGCTGGCATTGCGCAGGTCGAGCATGGTCGCGACCGACGGCATCGGACGGTGGCCGCGGGCCGCGGCCAGCAGCGAGACGTAGTAGCCCGTGGTCTGGTAGCGGACGCTCTCGCAGAGGTTGTAGACGCGCGCGCCGCGCAGCTTGGGAAACTCGGCGCCGGCCAGGTAGTCGCGGGCCGCCACGACGCGCACGCCGGGCAGGTCCAGCGTCCAGTCCTCGGGCGCATCGACGACGAGCAGGTGATTCACGAGGGCCTCCCGGGCCGAAGCACGACGAGGTTGGCGTCGTAGGTCATCGCGCCGAGCAGGATCGCCCCGAGCACGCGGTCGATGTGCACGCGGTAGGTCTGGGCCCCGTGCGGGTTGCCTTCCATCGGGTCGGCGATCTCGATCTCGCGGGACTCGGCGTCGTATCCGGTCAGCAGCACGAAATGGCCGACGGGCAGGCCGCGGATGTCGTCGTCGTCATCGTCGGGGCCCCACTCCCGCATCGAGCGGTAGAGATACGTCGCGCTGAGGCCCGTGAGGACCGGGTGGCCGTCGCGCAGCAGGCGCCGGAGCAGCGTGCGCGTCAGGTCCGCGAATTCCAGGCGCCCGCCGAGGCGCAGGTACTCGAGGTAGCCGCGCGTGGCCACGTGCAGGCGCGGATCGTCCTTGGCACGCATCTGGCGCTCCAGGCGGTCGACGAGATCGGCGTCGCCGGAAAACCAGGTCGGGTCGAAGACGCTGAGGTTGTAGGTCCAGATCCGGGCCTCGTAGCCGCGCTCCAGGGCGTGGTTGGCGAGGAAGACGTCGAGCGTGCCGCCGTGGTCGAGGCGGTGGATCGTGTCGATGACCTCCACGAGGTCGCAGTCGTCGCCGAAGTGCCGGTACAGCGCGTGCAGGCAGGTCGGCCCGCAGGTGGTGGTGTCGGGTTGCGGCTCGATCAGCGGTTGCGGGCGCGGGCCTTCCGGGCTCATCCGGAGCGCCCCAGCGCGGTGGCCAGATCGTCGACGAGATCCTCGGCATGCTCGATGCCCGTCGAGTAGCGCATCAGGCGCGCGTCGATGCCGAGCCGCTCGCGCTCCGGTTCCGACAGGCGCGCGTGGCTGGTGTACAGCGGCTGGCAGATCGTCGATTCGACGCCGCCGAGACTGATGGCCGGGCTCGCCAGGCGCAGCCCGGCCAGGAACCGGTCGGGGTCGGCGGAGTCGGCGAGCCTGAAGCTCAGCATGCCGCCGAAGCCGCGCATCTGGCGCCGTGCGACGTCGTGACCGGGCGCCGAGGAGAGCCCCGGATAGTGGACGGCCTCGATGTCGTCGCGCCCGGCCAGCCATTCGGCGACACGCAGGGCGTTGGCGGACTGCCTCTCGACGCGGATGCCGAGCGTCTTCAGGGAGCGCTCCAGCAGCGCGAGGTCCTGGCCGTTCAGGCTCGAGCCGAGCCGGATCGCCTGGGCGCGGCAGGGCTCGACGATCTCTTCGGGGCCCGCCAGCGCACCGCAGAGCAGGTCGGAATGGCCGCCGAGGTACTTCGTGCCCGAGTGCATCACGAGGTCGAAACCGAAGTCCAGCGGCCGCTGCAGGATCGGCGTGGCGAAGGTGTTGTCGACGACCGAGACGATGCCGCGCTCGCGCAGGATCGAGGCCGTGGCCTCGAGGTCCACGACGTCGAGCAGCGGGTTCGTCGGCGACTCCACCCACGCCAGGCGCGTGTTGTCGCGCAGCGCGCCGGGCAGCGTCTCCGGGTCGCCGTCCCAGGTCGAGAAGCCCAGCCCCCAGGGCCGCAGGAGTTCCTCGCAGAGGTCCACGGTGCCGCCGTAGAGTCCGTCGAGCAGCAGCACGTGGTCGCCGGGCCGGCACAGCGCCATGAACACGGCGCTGATGGCGCCGAGACCGGACGCGGTCACGAACGCCGTCTCGGCATGCTCGAGCGCGGCGATGCGCTCGGCGACGATGCGGTGATTCGGCGTGTTGAGATAGCGCGGGTACCGGACCTTGCCGTCGCGCGAATAGTCGAAGGCCGTCGAGGTGACGATCGGCGTGTTCACGCCGTGCTCCGGCAGGCCGCGGCGCTCGCCGGCGTGCACGCAGAGGGTGTGGGGATCGGGCCGGGAGTCGTCTCGATCGCTCAAGGGCGCGGACTCGTCTTGGAAGAGCGATCAGTCTAAGGCACGATGGGCGCTGTCGGGAAATCCGGCGCGATTGCCGACCGCCGATCCGCGCCGCCCTGAATCCCCGGGGCGGAAGGGGCGCTTTCCCGTCTTGCTTCGATCGCCATCCACCACGGAGGTCCTCATGCGATTCCTTCCACTCCTGCTCGCGACACTGTTCGGCGCCGGCGGCGGCATTGCGGCGACCCTGCTCCTGGCGCCCCCGGCTCCGCCGCCTTCGGGTTCCGGGAGCGGCACCCGGATCGTGGATGAACTCGTGGTCCAGCGGATCCGCATCGCCGAACCCGACGGCTCCACGGTCATGGTCATCGGCAATTCGAGTTCCCTGCCGGCCAGCGACGACGTCGACGGTGCCGGGCCGGTCCGGGAAGGCATTCCCGGGATCATCTTCTTCAATCCGCTGGGGGAGGAGATCGGCGGACTGATCTACCCGGCCCGCGAGAGCGAGGGTGGCCGCTTCGACGGCGGCGTCCAGCTTTCGATGGACCAGATCGACCAGACGGGGCAGGCGATCGCGCTGCGACACTGGCGAAACGGGGAGTTCGTCCGCTCCATGCTCGAGATCGTCGACTATCCGACCGGCATCCATTCCTCGGAAATGAACGCCGATCCGGAGATGAAGGCCATCATCGAGCGCATCCGCGGAGCCGATTCCGACGCGGAGCGGGAGCGACTCTACAAGGAGGTCTACCTGCGGCGCGCGGGCGAGAAGGGCTACCTGGCCCAGCGCATCTTCCTCGGCAGCGAAGGGGCCGAGGACCGCTCGGCGAAACTCGTCATCAAGGATTCGCGCTCGCAGCCGCGCATCCGGCTCGTCGTCGACGAGAACGACGTCCCGCGCATCGAGCTGCTCGACGCCGAGGGTGCCGTGGTTCGTTCCGTCGAACCCTGACCGCCATGTCGTGACGATTGGGCCATGCCCGGTTCACGCGTCGCAGGATAGTCTCGTCGACCCTGTCCGACGCGGAGTCCTGCCTTGCGCCTCCTCCACAATGTGCTCCTGACCTGCCTGCTGGCCTCGCTGGCCGGCGCGGCGGCGGCCGCCGAAATCCGGCAACCGCTGCCTTCCGTCCACGCCGTGACCGGCGTGCGCGCCGTGACGGCGCCCGGCGAAACCATCGAGAACGCGACGATCGTGGTCCGCGACGGCCGCATCGAGGCCGTCGGCGAAGACGTGGCCGTGCCGCCCGACGCCGAGGTCGTGGACCTCTCGCGCGGCGACGACGAGGAACCGCTGACCGTCTATCCGGGTCTCATCGACCCCTACGTACCCGTGCGCGGCGGCGCCGACGACGAGGAGGACTCCGAAGACGAGTCCGAGGCCTCGCCGGGCCGCCACCCGCTCGTCACGCCCGACCGGACCGTGGACGCGGCCGGCTGGCCCACCGACAAGGCCGAATCGCTGCGCCGGGCCGGCTTCACGACGGCGCTGTTCGCGCCGGCCGAGGGCCTGTTCCGCGGCACCTCGGTCCTGGCCAACACCGGCGACGGCGGCCTCATGGCGAACCGCCTGCGCACGGCCGTCGCCCAGCACGCTTCGCTGCACGGCCAGGGCCCGGACGGGGCCTACCCGCAGTCGCTCATGGGCTCGATCGCGCTGGTCCGGCAGACGCTGTCGGACGCGCGCTGGCAGGCCCGCGCCGAATCCGCATGGCGGCGCAATCCCGACCAGCCCCGGCCCGAGTGGATCGAGGGCGTCGACGCGCTCGTGCCCGCGCTCGACGGCGAGCAGCCGCTCGTCGTGGTGTCCGAGGACATGCTCGACACGCTGCGCATCCTCGAGGTCTTCGACGACGAGGTCCAGCTCGTGATCGTGGGCCACGGCGAGGAGTACCGCCGCATCGACGCGCTGACCGAGCGCCGCGTGCCGCACATCCTGCCCCTGGCCTTCCCGGAAGCCCCCGACGTCGAGGACGCCGACGACCGCGACGTCGCACTCGAGGAACTCCGCCACTGGCACCGCGCGCCGACGAATCCCGGAGTGATGGCCGAGGCCGGCATTCCCGTGCTGCTGACGAGCCACGGCCATTCGGACGCTCGCGCACTGTTCAAGCACCTGGCCACGGCCATCGAGCGCGGCTACGACGCCGACGCCGCGCTGGCCGCGCTGACCGTCGAGCCCGCGCGCTGGCTCGGCATCGACGAGTTCGCGGGTCGCATCGCGCCCGGCTACATGGCCAACTTCTTCATCGTCGACGGCGAGCTGTTCGCCGAGTCGCCTTCGATCTCGGAGGTCTGGATCGACGGCGAGCGCATGGTGCTGGCGGCACTGGAGCCGCCCGAGGTCGACCCGGCCGGCACCTGGGAGCTGACGCTGGGCCTCGGCGCCCAGGGCGACGTCCCGGCGAAGATGGTCCTGACCGGCCCGCCGACGAACGTCACGGGCACGATCACGGTCATGGGCAACGAGACTCCGCTGACCGATGTCAAGGTCTCCGGCCCCGAACTGCAGATCCGCATCGACGCGTCGCGCTACGGCGGTTCCGGAACCATCGCCATCGACTTCGAGATCGAGGGCGACCGAGGCCGCGGCAACGGGCGCGGCCCGTTCGGCGACTTCACCGTGCGCGGCCAGCGCGTCGCACCCCCCGAAACGGAGGTCCTCTGATGAACTTCCCGACCCGAATCCTGCCGGCCCGCGCACTGATCGCGGGCCTGGTCGCCGGCCTGGTTGCCGGCCCGATTTCCGGCCCGCTCGCTGCCCAGGAAGACGCCGGCTACCGTCCCGACGTCGAAGCCTGGAACATCGACGCCCTGCCCGAGCAGGTCGACGTCGTCGTGCGCGACGCGACGATCTGGACCGCCGGCGATGCCGGCGTGCTCGAGGAGGCCGACCTGGTCGTCCGCGACGGTCGCATCCGGCGCGTCGGCACCGACCTCGACGCGCCGCGCGGCGCGCTGGAGATCGACGGGACCGGCCTGCACGTCACGCCGGGGCTCATCGACGCGCATTCGCACGCGGCCATCGAGGGCGGCGTCAACGAGGCCACCGACATCTCGACGGCCCAGGTCCGCATCCGGGACGTCGTCGACGCCGAATCGATCAACATCTACCGCCAGCTGGCCGGCGGCATCACCACGATCAACCTGCTGCACGGCTCGGCCAACGCGATCGGCGGCCAGATGGCCGTCATCAAGATGCGCTGGGGAGCCGGACCCGACGAGCTGCTGTTCGAGGGCGCACCCGAGGGCATCAAGTTCGCGCTCGGCGAGAACCCGAAGCAGAGCAACTGGAGCAACGACGAGCCGCGTTATCCGGCCACCCGGCCCGGCGTGGCGCAGATCATCGACGAGAAATTCCAGCAGGCCGCCGACTACGCGGCCCGCCTCGAGAACGCCGAGCGCGGCCGCGACCGCGTGCCACCGCGCCGCGACCTCGAGATGGAGGCCATCGCCGAGATTCTGCAGGGCGTGCGGCGCATCCACTCGCACGCCTACCGCGCCGACGAGATGCGGATGCTGATCGGCCTGGCCGACCGCTTCGGCGTCACGATCGGCACGTTCCAGCACGTGCTCGAGGGTTACAAGCTGGCCCGTCGCATGGCCGAGCACGGCGCCGGCGGCTCGACGTTCATCGACTGGTGGGCGTTCAAGCACGAGGCCCACGACGCCATCGCCTACAACCCGGCGCTGATGCTGCAGGCCGGCGTCGTCACCGGCCTGCACTCCGACAACCCCGAGCTCGCGCGCCGCATGAACCTCGAGGCCGCCAAGGCCGTGCGTTACGGCGACGTCGACGAGCACGAGGCGCTGAAGCTCGTCACGGCCGGTCCGGCGCGCCAGCTCGGCGTCCACGACCGCGTCGGCCGCATCGAGGAAGGCATGGACGCCGACTTCGTGATCTGGAACGGGCATCCGCTGTCGGTGTACTCGCGCGTCGAGCAGACCTGGGTCGACGGGCGGCGCTACTTCGACCGCCAGGCCGACCTCGAGGCGCGCGAGGCACTCGAAGCCGAGCGCCGGGAACTCATGGCGATGATCCTCGAAGAAGGCGCCGACGACGAGTCGGACGGCGACGAGGCCGCTGCCGAGGAAGCCGAGCCCGGCCGCCTGCTGGGTTACCGCGAGTCGGAACTCGCTCATGACGAGTTCTGCGCGATCACCGACCACGACCACGGAGTCCTGCGATGAATGCCCCGATCCGACTGATTCTCCTCATCGCCGCGGCGGTCGCGCTGGCCGTCCCGGCCCCGCTGCCCGCGCAGGACGAAACGCCGGTTCGCGCCTTCGTGGGCGCCACGCTGCACCCCGTCGACGGGCCGGCCGTCGAGAACGGCACGATGCTGGTCCGCGGCGAGCGCATCGTCGCACTCGGCGCCGACGTCGAAGTCCCCGCCGATGCCGAGGTCGTCGACCTGTCCGGCCTGCACGTCTTCCCCGGATTCGTCCACCCGCGCTCGTCGCTGGGGCTCACCGAGATCTCGAGCGTGGCCGGCACCGTCGATACGGCCGAGATGGGTTCGATCAACGCCGCCATCGACGTGCGCGTGGCGTTCAACCATGACTCGATGCTGCTGCCCGTCAACGTCGCCGGAGGCATCCTGACCACGCACAGCGTGCCGTCGGGCGGCCTGATCCGCGGCCACTCGGCCGTGATGCGCATGGAAGGCTGGTCCTGGGAAGACATGGTGCTCGTGCCGCGCGCCGGCATGCACATCGTGTTTCCGGCCGCCGCAGCCGACGACGACGACAACGAGGACCTGGCCAAGATCGAGGATGCGCTCGACGCGGCCCGTCACTGGCACACGGCCCGGGCCGCGGCCGAGGCCGGCGTCGCGCCGGCCCCGGCGCGCAACGCCCAGCTCGAGGCACTGGGCCCGCTGCTCGACGGCGAAGTGCCGCTGTTCCTCTACGCCGAGAAGGAAACCACGATCCGCGCGGCCATGGCATGGGCCGACGAGCAGGAGTTCGACCGTCTCGTCATCGTCGGCGGACCCGACCTGCAGTACGTCGCGGAGGACCTGGCCGCCGCGGGCGTGCAGGCCATCCTCGACGGCGTCTACGTGATGCCGACGCGGCGCTGGGACGCCTACGACCAGAACTTCGTCGCCGCAGCCCGTCTGCACGAGGCCGGCGTGAAGTTCGCCATCGGCGACGGCGGCGGCGGATTCGGGGCCTCCAACGCCCGGAACCTGCCCTTCCACGCCGGCAGCGCGGCCGCGTTCGGCCTGCCGAAGGACGCGGCGTTGAAGTCGGTCACGCTGTGGCCGGCCGAAATCCTGGGCCTCGGCGAAGAACTCGGCTCGCTGGCCGACGGAAAGCGCGCCACGTTCTTCGCCGCCACGGGCGACCCGCTCGAGCCGATGACGAAGATCCGTCGCGTCTGGATCGACGGCAAGGAATACGACCTCTCGCGCAACCGTCACCGCGAGCTCTACGAGCGCTACCGCGACCACATCGCCGAGACCGGCGACTGATCCGCGCAAGACCGTGCATCATCCAGAGGCCCCGGCACCGTCCGGGGCCTTTTTTGTGGGCGAAGGTCAAGTGGGTCCACGGACGAACACGGATCGAAGAAGCAAAAACATATAGAGGATGAGCGCGAAGACGCGAAGGCGCAAAGAGAAACCCGGGAAATACTGTCTTGAGGCGGAAGGAGTAACCCAGGGGCTACGTCCCCTGGGATGGGAACGAGAACATCTCCGGACGAACGGGGAACGGCACAATCGCAAGGCCATTCGCGGTCTCCGACCGCTCACCCAAGGGACGCGGCCCTTGGGCTACGACGATTGCGCTACGTTCGACGTCGGCGGTGGTTTCGTAGCCCGGGGTCACATCCCCGGGTGAGCGAGCCGAAGGGCGAGCGAATGGCATTTCGAATTTCGACACATCGCTCGAGTTGAGCGCAGGCGGAAAGTCCCTTCAGAGGATGCGCGCGAAGCCGCAAAGGCGCGAAGAAAACCCTACCTGCTGTAACGCCATTCGCGGTCTGCGGCCGCTCACCCAAGGGGCGTGGCCCTTGGGCTACGAAACGTTGCATGCTTCGACGTTGGCGAGGGTTGCGTAGCTCACATCCCCAGGGGACGTAGCCCCTGGGCTACTCATGCCTTTCCGGAGTATTTCCCGGGTTTCTCTTCGGTCCTTCGCGTCTTCGCGCTCATCCTCTGAAAGGTTTTCGCTTTTTCCTTCCGAGAGTCTGTCGATCGTTCACCGAAGGTCCCGCAGCGCTCGTTCCCACTCG
>JAWVZQ010000015.1:0-21548 GCA_033722095.1 Wenzhouxiangellaceae bacterium
GGTCGCATCCCCGGGTGAGCGAGCCGAAGGGCGAGCGAATGGCAGGCCGACCTTGCCGGCGGTTCAGGGTCGCAGGGTTCGGGTCGGACGCGAAGAAAACAGCGGAAAACGTTCGCTCAGGGCGAGAGGAGTAGCCCAGGGGCTACGCCCCCTGGGATGGGAACGAGAACATCTCCGGGCGGTGATTTCGGCACATCCGAAAGGCGCCAAGGTCAGTGGTGGCGATGGTTCCGTAGCCCGGGGTCGCATCCCCGGGTGAGCGAGCCGAAGGGCGAGCGAATGGCATTTCGCATTCGGGCGCATCCGCCCCCAAGGGACGTCGCCCTTGGGCGACTCGGAAAGGGCGGCCTCGGTTCTGGTTTCCCCGCCGTTGAGGGCGCCGGAGCGGCGGATCGAGTTTCACCCGCCCCCGGTCCCTGGCCCCCTTTTCCCTTCATGTCCGGAATCGCCAAAGCGCCAGGGGTGGCCCTGGCGCCGAGGCGGAGCCTGCCGAACGACCTAATCCAGCAGATACGTCTCCAGGAACAGCACGACGGCCTCGGAGTAGAGGTCGCGGTTTTCCTTGCGGCGGTAGCCGTGACCCTCGTTCAGCGCGTTCATGTACCAGACCGGGCTGCCCTGCTCGCGCAGCGCGGCGACGATCTGCTCGGCCTCGGTGACCGGCACGCGCGGGTCGTTCTCGCCCTGGATGACGAACATCGGCACGTCGATCTTCTCGACGTTGTTCAGCGGGCTGATGGCCTCCAGGTGGGCGCGCATCTCGGGATCGCGCTCGTCGCCGTACTCGACGCGGCGCAGGTCGCGGCGGTAGTCCTCGGTGTTCTCGAGGAAGGTCACGAAGCTGCTGATCCCGACGACGTCGACGGCCGCCTTGAGCCGATCGCTGTAGTGCACGGCACTGGCCAGCACCATGTAGCCGCCGTAGCTGCCGCCGTAGACGGCCACGCGCGTCTCGTCGAGGTCGGGCTGCTCGGCGATCCAGTCCAGCAGCGCGCCGATGTCGCGCACCGAGTCCTCGCGGCGGAAACCGTTGTCGAGCCGCAGCCAGGACTTGCCGTAGCCCGAAGAGCCGCGCACGTTGGGCCGGATCACGGCGGCACCGAGCCGGTCGATCCAGAGCTGGTAGGTCGACGAGAACGTGGGGCGCGACTGGCCCTCGGGTCCGCCGTGGATCTGGATCACGACCGGGTGCGGACCGTCGCCGTCGGGACGGTAGACGAAGGCCGGAATCCGGCGCGCTTCACCATCCACTTCGTCGAAGGTCGGGTAATGGATCAACTCGGGCATGACGAAGCCGTCGGAGTCCAGCCCGCCGGTCTCCGAGTGCGTCCAGCGCTCGATGTCCATGTCGTCCCAGTCGAGCACCCAGACGTCACTCGGCGAACGCGCGTTGTTGACGGTCAGCGCCAGCCGCTGGCCGTCGGGGCTGAACGCAGCGCCGCCGACCACGCCCGGCGGGACGGATTCGATGCGCGAGGTTTCGAACGTCCGGGGATCGAGTGCATAGACCTCGCTGAAACCGCCGGCGTTGACCACGAAGGCTGCACGGTCGCCCGTACCGGCCAGTTCGAGCCCGCCGACGGACCAGGGGATGTCGGCCGTGATCGAGCGCGACTCGGAACCCTCGGCCAGGGGCTTGTGATGGAGTTCGACGAACTCGCTGTCGGCATCGCTGCCGTAGAAGATGCCCGTCCCCTGCGCGTCGAAGGCATACGGGAAGTTGCGCCCGGGATGCTCACCGCCGCCGACGATCCTGCGGCGCTCTCCGCTGGCCACGTCGACGACGTGGATGCGCGAATCATTGGCGCTGACATACTGGAGCACGAGCAGCCGGGAACCGTCGGCGCTGAAGTCGATGGGCCCCCACCAGCTGCCGTCCGGCGATTCCAGGAGCAGGCGCGGCTCGCCCCCGGCCTCGAGGTCGTGGATCCAGACATCGTTGGAGCGCCCGTTGCGGCGCGTCGACTGGAACGCCAGCAGCCTTCCGTCGTCGGACCACTCCGGCGCGCCATTGCGCGACTCGCCGTCGGAAAGCATGCGCGGCGCCTCTCCGGGCACGAACAGGAAGATCTGGTCGAACTCGCTGCCGCCGCGGTCCATGAGGAACAGGATTTCCTCCGAGCCCGGACGACGCGCCACGGAGCCGACGGGCTCGTCGAACCACGTCAGCTGGTGGCGTGCGCCGAGCGGCTGCTGCACGCGGTGGATCTGACGCAGGTCGGCAAATCGTGTCGCGATCAGCAGGCCTGCGGAATCGGCCGTCCAGTCGAGCAGCGAAGCCGAGCGCACGTTCTGGTAGCGCGAAAGCGCCCGGGAAATCGATTCCGGGATTTCCGGCACGTCCTCGAGCACGACGTTGCCGGCGTTGGCCGTTCGGCGCTGGATGTCGTCCTGGGCCGTGGCCGCGAACGGCATCGTCGCGGCGAGAACGAGAAAGGCGAGGATCTTCATGGTCATCTCCATCTGAAACACCGTCGATGGGGCGCTCATCCACAGCGGGCGCCCGTCGGCATGCCGATTGCATGCTGGGTGATGGACGCTACCATAGAAGCGTCGAATTCGAGCGCTCACCCGCGAACTCCGCACCGGGTGCGCAAAGAGTCCGCCCGACCGGAGACCGCGACATGCCCTGGTGGCGTCGTTCCAGCCATTCCGATGACCGCGCCGGCGTCAGCCTGGAGGGCGGGCGCGCCTCGGTGGTCGCGATCCGGCGGTCCGCTTCCGGGCCCGTGCTGCGCGGCCGGGCGTCCGAGACGCTGCCCGAAGGCGGTCTGGACGCACGGATGCTGGATCGCCTGGCCGAGCGGGCGGGCGCGCGCGGCATGTCGACGCATCTCGTGCTCGTCGAGGACGATTACCAGCTGCAGATGATCGAGGCACCGCGCGTGGAATCGTCGGAACTCAAGGCCGCAGTACGCTGGAAGGTCAAGGACCTCATCGACTTCCACATCGACGACGCGGTCTTCGATGCGTTCGCGATACCCGGCAAGTCGGATTCACCGCAGGCTCGGGACATGATGTATGCCGTCGTATCGCGCCGGCGCCGCATCGCCGAACTGGTCCAGGCCTTTCATCGCAGTGATCTCGAGCTCGAAGCGATCGACATCCCGGAACTGGCGCTGCGCAATCTCGCACGCCTCGACGACGCCGACGCCCGCGGCATGGTCACGCTGCATCTCGGCGCCGGATCGGGACTCGTGATCCTGACCCGGCAGGGCGAGCTCTACATCAGCCGGCGCCTGGGCGCGAACGCAGCGAGCGGCGCCGATCCGTCGAACTACGACGATATCCTGCTCGAGATCCAGCGCTCGATGGACTTCTACACGAGCCACTTCGGTCAGCCGCGCCCGGCCGCGCTCGGCGTCGTTCCGGGCTTCGCCGGAGATGAACGCATCGTCGACTGGATGGCCGGCCAGCTCGATTTCGACGTCCGCCTGCTCGAGCCCGGTTCGCTGCTCGAAGCGAGACCGGGTCTGGACGCTGACCTCGATGCGAGCCAGATGGTCGCGCTCGGCGGCGCGTTGCGAACGGAGGACGTCCGGCTGTGAGCCAGGAGATCAATCTCTACCAGCCGCTGTTCCGTCGCGAGAAGGTCGTGTTCTCGGCCTCGACCATGCTCGGGCTCGTGCTCGGCTTCGGCGCGCTGTTCGTCGCCTGGGCGCTGCTGACGGGCCAGCGCGTCGAGCGGCTCGATGACGCCCTGGCCCAGCGGCTGGCCGCCGAACAACGGCTATCGCA
This sequence comes from Wenzhouxiangellaceae bacterium, assembly GCA_033722095.1. Classification (GTDB taxonomy): domain Bacteria; phylum Pseudomonadota; class Gammaproteobacteria; order Xanthomonadales; family Wenzhouxiangellaceae. The sequence goes on from JAWVZQ010000015.1 coordinate 3,739, forward strand.
ACGAATGTCCGAATTGCAGGCCGAACTCGACGCGCGAGTGCCCAGCGGCGAACTCGAGCTCGCCGTCGAGCAGGCCGAGGACCGGCTGGAGCGTCTCGCACGCAGCCGCCGTACCTTGCGCGAGCGCGTTCCCGACCAGCCGCTGAGCCTCGTCGAACCGCTGGCCGCGCTGGGGCGGCATCATCCCGAGGGCCTGTGGCTGACCGCCATCGTGCTCGCCGACCACGGCCGCAGCCTGGCGCTGGACGGCCGGGCGCTGGAGGCAGGCCGGATTCCGGTCTTCCTCGACGGCCTGCGCGAGGCCGCTGCACTCGACGGGCTTTCGTTCCGCGCGCTGGCGATCGAGGCCGCCGACGATGGGGACGGCGTGAGGTTTCGCGTCGAGACCGACCCGGAGGCGCGGCCGTGAGCACCCCCGCATTCGTCGAATCGCTGCGCGAACGCATCGACGGCATGCCGTTGCGCCAACGGGCCCTTCTGGCCGTCGCGGTCGTCGCACTCGTCTTTCTCGTCGTCGACACGCTGATGATCCGGCCCCAGGCCGAGCGCCGTGCCGCGATCCAGCAGGATCTGGAACAGGTCGACGGCCGCGTGCAGGCATTGAACGCGGCGATCGAGCAACTGGCCCGGCGCGCCGCAGTGGATCCCGACGCGCAGCTGCGCGAGCGCCTCGAGAGTCTCGAGGTGCGTATCACGGCGGTCGAAGAGGAACTCTCGGAACTCGGCGGAGGCCTGGCGCGGCCCGACGATGCCCTCGAGCTGCTGCGCGGCCTTCTTTCACCGTCCGAGGGTCTGCGCCTGGAACGTCTCGAGAAGCTGCCGGCCGAACCGCTGGCCGTCGACGGGGAATCGGCGTCGGAATCGGTCTGGATCCATCGCTATCGCGTGGTCATCGCCGCAGAATGGTCTCGAGCGCTCGACTATCTCGGTCGCGTCGAGTCGTTGCCGTCCGGGCTCTACCTGGAGACCATGAACCTGTCGTCGGCCGACTGGCCCGTGAACCGGCTCGAGCTCGTGTTCTACACGCTCGCCGTCGAGGAGGACTGGCTGGATGTCTGACCGCCTTCGACCCGCGATGACGATGCTGCTGCTGGCCGCCCTGGCCGTGCCGCTGGCCGCGCGGGACGTCCCCGACCCCACGCAACCGCCGGGTCCCGAGGAGCGTGCGCGCTGGTCCGGCCGGTCCGCGGCGACGCCCGAGATCTGGCGTGTCGAGATGGTCCTGATCGGACCCGAACGCCGCGTCGCGATCGTCAACGGCCGGCGCGTCGCTGCCGGAGACCGCATCGGGACCGCCCGAGTGGTTGGCATCGATCCCGGCCGGGTCCGCCTCGACGTCGATGGAACGCTTGTCGACGTGCCCGTCCGCCACTGGAACCGAAACGGAAGACACGAGCCATGACGAACACGAACCCGCGATCCAAGACGCCCATTCCCGTGCTGGCCGCGCTGATCGTTCTGGCCGGCTGCAGCGCCGTTCCGCCCGAGCGGGAGCGCACGCGCGACGAGATCCTGAGCACCCTGGAAACGGCCGCCGAACAGGCGCCGGACCCCGACCGAACGGCCGCGCTGCTCGTGCCCGAACCGCCGCCGGCGCCGGAACCGCTGCCCGAGGAGCGCTTCGACATCCAGGTCGACGACGCACCGCTGCGCGACGTGCTCATGGGCCTGGTCGCCGAGAGCGAGTGGAACCTCGTCGTGCATCCCGAGGTCGGCGGCCGCGTCACGCTGGATCTCGGGCAGGTCACGGTACCGGAAGTGCTCGAAGTGCTGCAGGCGATCCACGACATCGACGTCGAGCGCACGCGCGCGGGCTACATCGTCCGTCCCGCGGGGCTCAGGACCCGCGTCCACGAGATCGACTACCTGAGCCTCTCGCGCAGCGGCTTCTCGAAGACCAGCGTCAGCTCCGGCCAGTCCACGGACCTGCCGCCGGCGCTGCTCGGCGGCGGGCTCGGCTACGGCGCCGGCGCGGGTCTCGGACTCGGCGGCCAGAACGAGGAGGACCAGAGCGTCTCGACGCGCATCCGCACCGAGAACGAGGCCTCCTTCTGGGACGACATCACCGCCGCACTGAGTGCCATCGTCGGCGGCGGCGAGGGACGGCGCGTCATCGCCAATGCCCAGGCCGGCGTGGTCTCGGTCACGGCGATGCCCTCCGAGCAGCGCGCCGTGGAGGAGTTCCTCGAAGCCGTGCAATCCAGCGTCCGGCGCCAGGTCATCCTCGAGGCGCGGATCATCGAGGTCGAGCTGCGCGACGAGTTCCGGTCCGGCATCAACTGGCAGGCGCTCGTCGAGATCGACGGCGTGGACTTCGGCTTCGGCCCCGTGGCCGGAGAGGACCTGTTCGGCGACGAGACGGCGGCCACGGCCGGGCGCTCGTTCGACCTCTCGCCAGGTGCACCCGTGCCGGGCCTGGACACCACGGCCTTCGGCGGACCGTTCACGCTGGCAGCGGGGTCCTCGGACTTCACGGCCTTCATCGAGTTGCTGGAGCTGCAGGGCGACACGCGCGTGCTGTCCAGCCCGAGGATCGCGACGACGAACAACCAGAAGGCCGTCATCAAGGTGGGCAGTGACGAGTTCTTCGTCACCGGCGTCCAGAGCCAGACCGCCGCCGGCAGCGCCGCGGCGACGACGGCCAGCACCGTCCAGCTCACGCCGTTCTTCTCGGGCATCGCGCTCGACGTCACGCCGCAGATCAGCCGCGGCGGCGAGGTCATCCTCCACATCCACCCGACCGTCAGCAGCGTCACCGACCAGGTCAAGACGTTCACGACGGGCGGCCGCGAGGAACGCCTGCCGCTGGCCTTCTCCACGGTCCGCGAGTCCGACAGCATCATCCGCGCCAGTTCGGGGCAGCTCGTCGTCATCGGCGGCCTCATGCGCGACGAGACGTCGCAGCGCAGGCTCGGGGCGCCGGGCGCGTCGCGGATCCCGCTGCTCGGCAACCTGTTCGGCAGCCGCCGCGATGTCTCACGCAAGACCGAGCTCGTGATCCTGCTGCGGCCCATCGTCGTCGACTCCGACGAGGTCTGGCGGCGCCAGGCCGCGGACCGCCTCGAGCGCATGCGCGGCCTCGGCGGCGAAGGCTGACCGGCGCGGCGATGTACGAGTCGCACTTCGGGCTGGTGTCGCTTCCATTCGGGCTCACGCCCGACCTGGCGCTGCGCTGGCCGGAGCCGAGCCAGGAGGCCGCGCTGGACACGCTGCGGGTCGCGCTGGACCAGGGCGAGGGCTTCGTCAAGGTCGTCGGCGAAGTCGGGCTCGGCAAGACGTTGCTGTGCCGGGCACTGCTCTCGACGCTCGATGATCGATTCCGCACCGCCTGGCTCCCGGATCCTTTGCTCTCGCCGGGCACGATGCGCGCCGCCGTCGCCCGCGAGCTGGGGCTGTCGCTGCCCGTTCGAGCCAGCCAGCAGCAGGTTCTCGACGCCTTGCAGCGCCACCTGGCCGAACTGGCCGCCGAGGGTCTTCGACCCGTGGTGCTCATCGACGAAGCCCAGGCCCTGCCCGACCGGACGCTGGAAGCCGTCCGCCTGCTGACGAATCTCGAGACCGAGCGCCGCAAGCTGGTGCAGGTCGTCCTGTTCGGCCAGCCCGAGCTCGACCGCCGACTGGCCGGACGCGACCTGCGCCAGCTTCGCCAGCGCATCACGTTCAGCTGCCGGCTCCGGCCGCTCTCGGCCGACGGCGTGGCGGCTTTCGTCGCGCACCGGACCCGGGCGGCGGGCGCAACGGCCCCGCTGTTCGAGCGAGCCGCCGTACGCCGCATCGCGCGCGCCAGCGGTGGCGTGCCTCGGCTCGTCAACGTGCTCTGCCACAAGGCCCTGCTCGCCGCCTGGGGCCGCGGGCTGCCGCACGCAGGCCTGCCCGAGGTGCGCCGCGCGATCGCCGACACCGAGGCGGCGACGCCGGGTCGGGCCGGGTGGCGGCGATGGTTCGCGCGCTGGCGCGGCCGGCTCGCGCTGCTGGCGCCGTGGGCGGTGCTGCTGCCGCTGGCGGCGGGCACGGGGGGCGCGGCATGAGCCTGCTCCATGACGTACTGCGCGACCTCGAGCGGCGCGACGCGCTGCCCGAGAACATCCCTTCGCCCTCGGGCGAACGACGGCGGCCCATGCCGCGGCGCGCGATTCCGTGGACGCTGGTCGGCCTCGCGACCGCGATGCTGCTGGCCGCCGCCGTGGCCTGGCAGGTCGGGGGGACGCCCGCGTTGGAACCGGACCGCACCGACCCGGCACCGCCTGCCGCCGATCCCCTCGTCGCCACGGCTGCACCCGTGCCCGGCCCCGCGCCGTTCGACGTCACGGCCGAGCCACCGTCGGATGCCGCATCGCGCAACCTTCCGGCGGAGGAATCACCGCCCCTCGCGACCGGCGCCGTGGCCGCGCCGTCCGAGCCGCAGGCCGTGGAATCCGCCACCGGCGGTCCGGAAAACACCGATGCCGAAGCGGTCTCGAGCCCCTCGGCGTCGGACGCAGAAGTGGAAGCGGACCCGATCCCGGCGCGGCCCGGGGACGCAGTGCTCCCCGCGTCGGCGACCCCGCGCGAGGACGAGACGCAAATGGCCGGACCGACAGCCGAGGCATCCACCGAACCGAGGGTCTTCATCCGCCGCAGCGACGGCGCGCCGGCAGAGCGTTCACTCGTCGATCGCGCTCGCCTCGCGCTGGGCCGCGGCCGGCCGGATCGGGCGCGTTCGCTGCTTCAGGCGGCCATCGCCGGGCCGGGCCCGGCCGTCGAGGAACGCCTGCTGCTGGCGCGGCTGCTCGACGCCTCGGGAAGCCGGCACGAGGCCCGGGCCGTTCTCGTCGAAGGGCTGGAGGTCGCGGGTCCGCACCCGGAGCTCTCGGCCGCACTGGGACGCATGCTCCTGGCGTCGGGCCGCCCGGCCTCGGCCATCGAGGCCCTGTCGCGCCACGCTCCGCCGGCCGCGCAGGCCCCCGACGCACAGCTGCTGCTGGCCGCGGCGCTGCGCCAGGCGGGACGCCACGCCGAGGCACTCGATCGCTACGCGGCCGTCGTGGCCGCCCACCCCGGTTCGGGCCGCGGCTGGCTCGGACATGCGCTTTCACTGGAATCACTGGAGCGCCCGGGCGAGGCACTGGATTCCTATCGACAGGCCCGGCGTACCGGCGACGCCGAAACCGCCACCTTCGCGCAGCACCGCCTGGCCGCCCTGGCGACCGATCATTCCGCGGAGAACGACGATGACTGAACAGGGTCGAGGCCGAAAGAAGATCCGTATCGGCGATCTGCTGGTCCAGCACCGCAAGATCTCCGAGCAGCAGCTCGAGGAGGCGCTGGCCGAGCAGAAGAAGACCGGCCACAAGCTCGGGCGCACGCTCGTCCAGCTCGGTCACATCTCCGAGGACGACTTCCTGGATTTCCTCGCCCACCAGCTCGACGTGCCACGCGTGGACCTCAAGCACTTCCAGTTCCGCCCCGACACGGTCCAGAAGCTGCCCGAGAAACACGCCCGCCGCTACCGCGCACTCGTGCTCTCCGAGCGCGACGACGAACTCCTGATCGGCATGGCCGACCCGACCGACCTGTTCGCGTTCGACGAACTGCGGCGCATTCTCGATCGGCCGCTATCGGTGGCGCTGGTCCGCGAGACCGAGCTCGTGCAGGCCATCGACACGATGTATCGGCGTACCGAAGAGATCACGACGCTGGCCGAGGAGGTCGCCGAGGATGTCGCCGACGGCGACTACGACCTCGCCGAACTCGACGAGGAGAGCGGCGACGACGAGGCGCCCGTCATCCGCCTGCTGCGCTCGATGTTCGAAGACGCCGTGCAGATCAATGCCTCCGACATCCACATCGAGCCCGGCGAGAAGGTCGTCCGCATCCGGCAGCGCGTCGACGGGGTGCTGCAGGAGCAGGTCATCGAAGGACGAAAGGTCGCCTCGGCACTCGTCACTCGATTGAAGCTCATGGCCCGCCTCAACATCAGCGAGAAGCGGTTGCCGCAGGACGGACGCTTCTCGATCCGCGTCAAGCGCCGGAGGCTCGACGTCCGCCTGTCGACGATGCCGATCCAGTACGGCGAATCCGTGGTCATGCGGCTGCTCGACCCGGCCTCCGGCCAACTCGACTTCGATGCCCTGGGCATGCCCGAGGAACTGCTCGAGCGGCTCAAGCACTGGGTCCAGCGCTACTCCGGCATGGTCATCGTCACCGGCCCGACGGGCAGCGGCAAGACGACGACGCTCTACGCCTGCCTCAATCATGTCAACACCGCCGGACGCAAGATCATCACCGTCGAGGATCCCGTCGAATACCGCCTGCCGCGCATCAACCAGGTCCAGGTCAACAGCAAGATCGGGCTGGACTTCGCGCGCGTGCTGCGCACCGGGCTGCGCCAGGATCCCGATATCGTCATGGTCGGCGAGATGCGCGACCGCGAGACCGCCGAGATCGCACTGCGCGCGGCCATGACGGGCCACCTGGTTCTCTCGACGCTGCACACGAACAACGCCGTCGACTCCGTGGTCCGCCTCATGGACATGGGCGCGCAGGGCTACATGGTGGCCGCATCGGTCAGTGCGGTCATTGCCCAGCGCCTGGTCCGGCGTGTCTGCGAAAGCTGTGCCGAGGAGCACGCGCCCACGGGCCGCCAGCGCGCGTGGCTTTCGAAGTTCCTCGACGACGAGACGCTCGAAGGAGCGCGCTTCCGGCGCGGTCGCGGCTGCACCTACTGCGGGAACACGGGCTACCGCGGACGCATCGGCGTCTACGAGATGCTCGAGATCGACGAGGAACTGGCCGACCTGCTCAAGCGCGACGGCGGGCCGGACTTCGCGCGCGCCGCGCGGAATCGCAGCACCTATCGACCGTTGCTGGCCTCGGCCCTGGAACACCTCGTGGCCGGCATCACCTCGATCGAGGACGTGCTGCGCCTGGCCGGCGGGCTCGATGCCGTCACCGACGTCGAGGACAGCGAGCTACCCGAGATCGATGTCGATGCCGTGCGCTCGGCCTCGCCGCATCTGCCGGAAGGCGGGCGGGAATCGGCCGGCGGGAATCCTGCGCCGGCTGCACCGCCGACGTCGGACGCGTCCGGGCACGATGGCCTGGTCCTCGAGTACGAGCCCCGCAGTCCGCGGCGTCCGGCCACCGAGCCGGAGCGGACGCAGGAGGACGACTCGACGACCGCGACCACTCCCGGAGCGTCCGATCGGCGAACCGGAAACGCCCTCGATGACGAGCCCGACTCCCCGCCGGAACGCGATGCGGACCGCGACGCACCGGAGAAGCCCGATGACGAGTCGCTGATGGAGTTCGCCAGCACGCCTCGCCGCAAGACCCGGTCCGAGGACGGAGACGAGTCTTGACGGCCTACGCCTGGAAAGGCAGGAATGCGCGTGGCCGGAGCGTGTCCGGCGAGGTCGAGGCCGACAGCGTCGACGCCGTCGCCAACCAGCTCATCGCCTCCGACATCACGCCCGTCAGCATCGACCGCGCACCGGCCGCCGAGCGCGAACGCTCGGCCCTGGTCCAGCTGCTCGGCCGGGACCGTCCCGACGACAGCGACCTGATCTTCTTCAGCCGGCAGATGTACACGCTCACGCGCGCCGGCGTACCCCTCTCGCAGGGGTTGAAGGGCGTGGCGGCCTCGACGCGCAATCCGGTGCTCAAGCGCGTCATCGGCGACCTCAAGGACAGCATCGAGGCCGGCAACGAGTTGAGCCAGGCCATGAAGCGTCACGGCAGCGGCGTGTTCTCGTCGATGTACGTCAACATCATCCGTGTCGGCGAGGCCTCGGGCAACCTCGAGCAATCGTTCCAGCTCATGGGCGAGTACCTCGCGCGCGACCGGGAGATCCGCTCGAACATCAAGCGCGCGTTGCGCTACCCGGCGCTCGTCGTCTCGGCCATGGCCGTGGCCGTGGCCATCCTCATGATCTTCGTGATCCCGCGCTTCGCGCAGTTCTTCGAACGCTTCGGGGCCGAACTGCCGTGGGCCACGAAGGTCATCATCGGCACGTCGAATTTCTTCGTGGACTGGTGGTGGCTGCTCCTGCTGCTCGTCGGCGGAGGGATTCTCGCGTTTCGCCTCTGGGTGGCAACCCCGGCGGGCCGCTACCGGTGGGACCGCATGAAGTTCCGGTTTCCCGCCGTGGGAGACATCCTCTTCCGCGCGACCATGGCGCGCTTCGCTCGGGCCTTCGCGATCACCTACCGCGCGGGCGTCCCGCTGATCCAGGGGCTGACCCGCGTCTCCCAGGCCATCGAGAACGAGTATGTCGGACAGGCCGTGGCCGACATGCGCACGGGCATCGAGCGCGGGGAATCCCTGCTGCGCACGGCCGAGGCCACGGGCCTGTTCTCGCCGCTCGTGCTGCAGATGATCGCCATCGGCGAGGAGACCGGTGAGGTCGACGCGATGCTCGAGGAGACGGCCGACTACTACGAGCGAGAAGTCGATTACGACATCGACAACCTCAGCGCGCTCATCGAGCCCGTGCTGCTCGTCTTCATGGCCGTGCTCGTGCTGCTGCTGGCGCTCGGCGTCTTCCTGCCGATGTGGGACGTCGGCCGCGCCGCGCTGGGCTGAGCCGGTGGCCCGGCGCACGTTCGGCTTCACCCTGTTCGAGCTCCTGCTCGTGCTCTGTCTCGTGATGATCCTGTTCCTCGTCGTCGTCGACCGTCTGCTGCCGCTGCGTGCCGAGGCCGAGGCCGCGCATGTCGCACAGGTCGTCGGTTCGATCCGCTCCGGCCTCGGCCTGGCCGTTGCCGAGCGCGCCGTAGAGGGCGGCCTGGAGACGCTGCCCGAACTCGACGGCAGCGACCCGATGCAGTTCCTGGCCCGCGTCCCGCCGAACTACGGCGGAACGCTCGAAGGCGCCGCCGCTCCGCCGGCCGGCGAGTGGGCCTTCCATTCCGGCAGCGGCAGCCTGCTGTACCGGCCGCGCTGGCCCGGTGCGGTCCCCGCGACCGGGCCCGACCCCGAGATCCTCGCCTGGCGGATCCTGGTCACACGGCCGGAGCGCGGCCTCCCGCGCGTGGAGTTCATCGCGGTGCAGGCACCGACGGTGACGGTGCGGGTCGGAAGAAGCTGACGCTTCGCGTCGACCATGCGACGGCGCTCGGCACGGAACGGTTCCCACGCCATCACCTGTCCCGGAATGATGCGCGGGAATTCCGCCCTCCCGAGGTCATGGCACGGATCGTGCATGCTTGAAGCCGGCGGGCCGTTCCCATACGGTGAATACATCCCGAAAAGACCGCCGCAAGCGGCCCGGAACCCCTCGCCACAGGCGCGGTCGGAAGGAGTCCGACCGACCAGGCGACGTTTCGAACCCGGTTTTTTCAACGCAAAGATTCACAAGAGAACGGAGACACGACATGAACCTGCGCAACTTCAACTCGCGACCGACTCGACAGGGCGGCTTCACGCTCATCGAACTGGTCATCGTCATCGTCATCCTCGGCATCCTGGCGGCCGTTGCCGTGCCGCGCTTCATCGATCTGTCCGACGAAGCCGACCAGGCCGCCGTCGAGGGCGTCGCCGGAGCCATGGCTTCGGGGATGGCCATCAACTATGCCGGTTGCTCGGCCGTCGACCACGACACGACCGTCGACGAATGCGTCGCCGTGACCGACTGCAACGAAGTCGGCGGCACGCTGGAAGGCGGCGTTCCGACCGGCTACTCGGTGGGCTCGTCCGCGCTCGGCAGCAACGGCGCCACGGCCACCTGCACCGTGACCAGCCCGGAAGGCAATACCGCCTCGTTCCAGGGCATCGGCGCCGGACAGTAAGACGATTTCTGCGGTTCCGGGCTCCCTGGTCGCCCGACCCGCTCCCGGCCGGGCCCTGCCCGGCCGGAACCTCCATGACTCATCGGAACCCCGGCGAATGAGACAGGCCGCCCCGAAGCCCTCGACCGGCTTCACGCTGGTCGAACTCATCGCCGCGCTCGTCGTCATCGGCATCGCCGGCGCGGTCCTGCTTCGCGCATTCGTCACCCCCATCCTCGACAGTCCCGATCCGCAATTCGTCGCCCAGGGCCGGGCCATCGCCACGGCCTACATGGACGAGATCCTGCTTCGCGAATACGGTAGCGGCCCGGGCGACTGCGGCGGCGCCAGCCGCGCCCGTTACGACACGATCTGGTGCTACGACCGGATCTCCGGCGAAGCGCCCCGCGACCAGTTCGGCAATCCCGTCGCGGGACTGGGCGCCTATGCCGTCAGCGTCGACGTCGCCGGCGATGCGACGACGGCGACGATTCGCGTGCGCGTGGTGCGTCCCGGCGGGCTGGACTGGACGCTGGAAAGCCGACGAGGCAACTACTGATGCCCGGCCGGCCGACACCCCGGGGACATCGGGGCTTCACGCTCCCGGAACTCGTTCTCGTGCTCGTGCTCATCGGCATCCTCGCGGCGCTGGCCATCCCGCGCATGGACATCGGCACGGCAAGCGACCGCATCGCGGCCGACCAGGTGCTCGACGCCGCGCGCCACGCACGCCGCGTCGCGCGGCAGTCCGGCTGCCCGGTCCGCATCCGGGCCGACGCCGCGACCGATCGGTTCACGGCGGCCTATACCGGCGCCGGCGGCGGCGCGTGCCCGGCAGTGCCCCTGCCCGACCCGGCCCGCGGCGGAGTGCTGACCGTCGACGCCCCGATCGCATCCGGGGGTGCCGTCGTCTTCGATGCGCGCGGGCGAACCACGGCCGGACTGACGATCGGCTTCGAAACCGGCGACGTCCTGATCGTCGAGGCGGGAAGCGGCCATGTCCATCGCTAGTCTTCCGAACGTGCAGCGCGGCTTCACGCTCGTCGAGGCGATCATCGTGCTGGTCCTCGTCGGCGTGCTCGCGGCGCTCGCCACCGTGTTCATCCTGCCGCCGTTCGAGGCCGCCGTCGCCATGCGCCAGCGCGCCGACCTCGTCGAATCGGCCGACTCGGCCCTCGACCAGATCGTGCGCGAGGCGCGAGGAGCCCTGCCGAACTCGATCCGCGTCCACCAGGCCAGCGGAAACGCCCATGTCGAGTTCATCACCACGCGCACGGGCGGGCGCTACCGGCGGCTGCCCGCGCCGGGCGGCGGCGGAGACCTCTTCGTTCCCGCACGGACGTCGGGCAGCTTCGACGTCATGGGTGCGCTGCCCGATGCCGGGGCCGTCGCGACGCGCGGTCCGGGCACCGACTGCGCGGCCCGGAACGGTGACTGTCTGTCGGTGTTCAACACCGGCCAGCCCGGCTTCGACGCCTACTCGCGCGAGAACCTCGCGGCGATCACGGCGGCCTCGGCCGGCAGCGTCTCCTGGGATTCGGGCGGCATCGGCCCGGCGTTCGCCACGCACTCGCCGAGCCAGCGATTCTTCGTCGTCGCCGACGTCGTCTCCTACGTCTGCGACCTGAACGCCGGCGAACTGCGACGCTTCTCCGGCTATGGGCTGCAGCCCGGCACGCCCTCGCCGGGCGGTGCAGGCGAACTCGTCGCCGAGCGCGTGACCTCATGCAGTTTCTCGTTCGATCCGGGCAGCGCGACGCGTCGCGGGCTGCTGACGGCGCGACTGGACCTGCGCCGCGGCGCCGAGGCCGTCTTCCTCGTCGCCCAGGCTCAGGTGGGGAACGCGCCATGAACCTCGTTCGCCGCCTGCCCGTCGCCCCCGCCCGCCAGCGAGGCGCGGCGTTGTTCGTCGCGGTCTTCCTGCTGGCCGTGGTGGGCCTGCTGGCCGTGGCCGTCTCGCTGACGAGCGTGACGCAGCAGACTGCCTCTGCGCGCGCGCTGCTCGAGCGCCAGGCCTGGTACGCGGCGCTGGGCCGCATCGAGGCCGAGGTCCCGGGCATGCTCGCCGCCTCCACCTGCCCGGCCGGAAGCCCCGCGCCCATCGGCGGATTCACGACGACCCTGGCCTGCGAGCGCGTCGATGGCCTTCGCGAGGGGGCCGAGGAGTACAGTGTATTTACTGTGGTCGCGACCGCCAGCCGGGGCAGCGCGGCCGACGGCACGCTCGTGCGCCGGACGGTCCGCGCCCAGTTCACGGACCGCTGAGAGAACGATGACCAGACCGACGTCCCGATCCCGATCGTCCCGCATGCCAGGATTCCTGGTCGCGCTCGGTGCCGTGTTCGCCGCACTGGCCATGCCCCCCCTCTCCGCCCAGGTCGTGGCGCAGCGCTACGAAGAGCCCGGATCCCATACCTTCACGGTCCCGGTCGGCGTCAGCGAGATCACGGTCCAGGCCTGGGGCGGGGGCGGGCGCGGCGGCCCGGCCTCCGGCAACGGCCGCAACTTCGCCGGTGGCGGCGGGGGCGGCGCCCTCGCTTCGTCGACGCTGCCGGTCACGGCCGGACAGGTCTTCGACCTTCGCGTCGGCGCCGGCAGCTCGTCCGCCGGAGCCGGGGAAATCTCGTGGTTCGGCGATCCGGCATTGCTGCGCGCGGCCGGCGGCGAGTCCGTGCCGACCAACGACAATGCCGGCGGCGTCGGTGGGCAGGCCGCGAACAGCATCGGCGACGTGACCTTCGACGGTGGCACCGGCGGCCAGGCGCGAGGCCGGAGCGCCGGCGGCGGAGGTTCCTCGGCCGGGACCGGCCAGCCCGGCAACGACGCCGGAGGCAGCGCCGGCGCGACCGCGCCGGCCGGCGGTGGTGACGGCGGCGATGGCAGCACCTCGGACAACGGAGCCGGGCAAGCCGGCGAGCAGCCCGGCGGAGGCGGCGGGGGCGCCACCTCGTTCTTCGACAGCTTCGACGGCGGCGCCGGCGGCGACGGGCTCGTCGTCGTCCGCTACACCTTGCCGCCTGCCGAACTGATCGCCGAATACCGCATGGAACAGGCCGACTGGACGGGCGCGACCGGAGAGGTCTCCGACGACAGCGGCAACGGTCGCGACGCAACGCCGGTGGGCGGCGCGACGACGGCCGTGACCGACCCGGCACTGCCCGGCAATCCCGGCACCTGTCGCTACGGCGAATTCGACGGCATCGACGACGGCGTGGACCAGCCCGGCGCTTGGCTGGAGGGTCTGCCCGCCGTCACGGTCATGGCCTGGGTCTACAACGCCGCGCCGCTGTCGGGCAACGATCGCGGCGTGTTCTTCACGGGGCCCACCGGTCCCGGACGCGACAACCGTCTCGGGATGCGCTACGACACCGTGGGGTTCTTCGGCGGCGGCTCGAACGTCATCAAGGCCAGCATCAGCACCACGGCCTGCCCCGACGACGAGGAATGCGTGCAGATCGAAACCGACTCGGGCCTCATGGCCCGCGATCGCTGGCAGCACCTCGCGATGACCTGGCAGACCGGCGGCGAACTGAAGGTCTACGTGGACGGTGTCCGCGCCGGGACCACGGCCGAACTCGGCCAGGGCACGGGCGGCGTGATCGACGCGGTCTCGGCGCTGAACATCGCCCAGGGCGCCAAGGGCGCGCGCTGGCAGGGCCGCATCGACGAGTTCCGCGTCTTTCGCGGCGCGCTGACGGCCAGCGAGATCGATGACTGGCGCAACCGGACGTTTCCCTGCGATGCGATCGTGCCCGAGCACATCCGGCTGCTGCATCCGGCGACCGGCCTGACCTGCCGGCCCGAATCGATCACCGTCCAGGCCTGCGCCGACGCGGCCTGCGCGTCGCTGCTGTCCGAGGAAGTCACCGTGACGCTGACCTCGCCGGCCGGAAACTGGAGCGTCGATCCCGTGACCTTCACGGGCTCGACGATCGTCTCGCTGCTGGTTCCATCACCGGGCACCGTCATGCTCGACGCGGTTTCCGATCCCGAGGCGAATTCGCCGACGCGATGCTTCGCCGGCGGCACCGAGACCTGCCTCATGGAGTGGTTCGACACCGGCTTCGTCATCGACGCGCCCGATCACGTCGCGGCGACGAACCAGACGGTCTCGATCGCCGCCGTGCGCACCGACGACGCGAGCCGGTCCTGCGCGCCCGCCTTCGCCGGCGAGACGCGCACGATCGGGTTCTGGTCCGGGTACGCCAATCCGGCCAGCGGAACGCTGCCGGTCGCGCTCGAGGGCACGGCCATCGCCGGCGCCGCGCCGGGAACGGGCATCGACGTCGCGTTCGATGGCAGCGGGACGGGAATGCTGTCGCTGGCCTACCCAGACGCCGGAGAAATGCTGCTGCGCGCTCGCTACGAGGGCACGGGCCAGGAAGCCGGGCTCGTCATGATCGGCAGCGACGCCTTCGTCACGCGCCCGGCCGGCTTCGATCTCGAGGTCCCCGGCAATCCCGGGGCCGCCGGCGCCGCCGGACCCGTCTTCACGAGCGCAGGAACGCCGTTCGAGGTCACGGTCACGGCACACAACGCGGCCGGCGACGCGACGCCGAACTTCGGGCGCGAGACGCCGGCCGAATCCGTGGCGCTGGAATCCGCGCTGCTCGCGCCCACCGGCGGCGCGAGCCCGCCGCTGGGTGGCAACTTCGGGCCGTTCGGCGAGGACTGCGAAGGGAACGCCGCCGCGGCCGGTACGGCCTGCGGGCGCTTCTCCTGGCCCGAGGTCGGCATCGTCGAGCCTCTGCCGCGGTTGGCCGACGGGACCTACCTGGGCACGGCCGACGTCGTCGGCCCGCCCGGCGCGCCTCTCGGCCGGTTCATTCCGGCGTACTTCACGCTCGACGGCGCGACGCTCGTCGATCGCGTGGAGGTCGCCGGCTGCGCCTCGCCGTTCACGTACTTCGGCGAGCGCATCGGCCTCGACTGGCTGCTCGGCGCGCGCAGCGCGGCCGGCTCGATGACGACGAACTATGCCGGCGACTTCGCGAAGCTCGGCGTGGCCGGTCTCGGGCTCGGCGGCAACGAGCCGCTCGTCGTCGACGTCGCGTCCATAACCTGGACGGCCGGAAGCGGCGCAGCCGCGGCCGAGGTCCACGTCGAGCGCGACGCACCTCGCGAACCCCTCGACGACTTCCGGGTCGGCACCGCCCCCGTCGACGGCGACGGGGTCGTGCTGGCCGCCCCCGACGTCGACCTCGACGACGACGGCGTCGACGACCACGGCCTCATCGGTGCGACCTCGCTGCGCTACGGGAGACTGCGGATCGAGAATGCCGTGGGCTCGGAGCTGGGCCCGCTCGTGCTGCCCGTCACGGCACTGGAATTCCGCGATTCGACCTGGCAGCCGAACGTCGACGACGATTGCACGGCGCTGTCGCTGGCCGACGAGGTCGGCCTGGTCTCGAGCGGCGGCGACGATGCCGACGGCACGGCGACCGTATCGGTCGGCGGCGGCACGACTTCGATCCAGGAAGCCGATCCCGTCACGCTGGCCGCCGGCGAAGCCGGCTTCACCTTTTCGGCACCCGGAGCCGTCGGATGGGTGGATCTCACGCTGCTGCTCGGCGACCGCTGGCCGTTCCTGCGCGACGACCTCGACGACGACGGCGGCCACGACGACGACCCGCAGGCTCGTGCCGCATTCGGGCTGTTCGACGGCGATCCGAACCGCATTCTCCTGCAGGAAATCGATCCGCGCTGACGGGCGGCCCGATCGGGACATCGCGGGTCCAGCGGCCCGGAAGATGTATACTTGATGCATGTTCATGTCGCGTGGCACACCGCTACGAGTCGCCGGAGTCCGGGCCGCCGCTGCATCGCTGGTCGCCGTCGGGCTCGTCGGCGTGGTGCTGCCGCTCCTGCCGACCACACCGTTCCTGCTGCTTGCACTGTGGCTGGCCGACCGCGGCGACCCGGCCTTCAGCCGTCGGCTTCGCCGCCATCCCCGACTCGCGCGCATCGCGGAGGACTGGCGAAGACACCGCCATATCCCCGTCGCCGCCCGGGTGCTGGCCATCGCCCTCATGGCATCGAGCTGGACCGTGCTGCTACTGGTGGGCGCCGGCCCGCTACCGCTGGCATCGATCGGGGCGCTGTTCCTGATCCTCGCGGGCTGGCTCGTCACGCGGCCGGCGTCGGCCCCGTGAGGAACGACGCCGGACCGGCCTGGCTGCAGGACGGTTTCCGTCCATTCTTCCTGGCCGCCGCGATGCATGCCGTGGTCTTCATGGCGCTCTGGATCGTTGTCGTCTCGGGCCTCGGTGGGCTCGCCGGCTCGCAACCCGTGACCTGGCACATGCACGAGATGCTGTTCGGATTCGTGGCCGCGGCCGTGGCCGGCTTCACGCTGACCGCCGTCGGCCACTGGACCGGGCACAGACCGGCCGCTCCCAGGGCTCTGGCATGGCTGCTCGGCCTCTGGGCGGCGGGCCGTGCCGCCGCCTGGTTTCCGGCCGCCGATCCCGGCACCGGCACGGGCGCGGCCCTGCTCGTCCTCGACATCGCCTTCCTGCCGGTACTCGCCATCGTGATCGCAGTACCCGTCCTGCGATCGGGGAACCATCGCAATCTCGGCGTCGTGGCGCTGGTCGGCGGACTCGCGGCGGTGCACGCTTCCTTCCATGTCGGCACCGGCGTGCTGCGCGACGGCTTGCTGGCGCTGGACCTCGTGCTGATCCTCGTGGCCGTCATCGGCGGCCGGATCACGCCGCGCTTCAGCGCGAACTGGCTGGCCCGGACCGGTCGGGATGCGGAGCGCGTCCAGTCGTTCGCCGCGCTCGCCGCGCCGGCGCTGCCCGCCCTGGGGCTGGGGGCCGCGGCCGCGGCCCGCGGGACCCCGCTGACGCTCCAGGCGCTGCTGGCGCTGGCGGCCGCGGCCCTGCACCTGGCCCGTTGGGCACTGTGGCAGACGACTGCGGCCTGGACCAATCCGCTGCTCGCCGTCCTGCACATCGGCTACCTCTGGCTGATCGCCACGCTGGCGTTGCGTGGCCTGGCGCTGCTCGATGCGCGCATCGCCAACGTCGCGTGGGTCCATGCCGCAGGCATCGGCGCGATCGCCACGATGATCCTCGCGGTCATGGCCCGCGCCACGCTGGGTCACACGGGCCGCCCGCTGCGCCTGCCGCCGGGCGCCTGGGTGATCTTCGCGGCCATCACGCTCGCGGCGATTGCGCGCACGCTCGGCGCGCTTCACGTCCTGCCCCGGCTGCCCTCGCTCTGGCTGAGCGCCGGCCTGTGGCTGCTCGCCTTCACCGGATTCGCCGCAGTCTTCGGCAGGATGCTACGGACACCCAGGGAGGACCACTGAGATGCGCCTGACCCAGTACACGGATTTCTCCCTTCGCGTGATGATCTACCTCGCCCTGAACCCCGACCGGCGCAGCACCATCCAGGAAATCGCCGAGGCCTACTCCGTCTCGCGCAATCACCTCATGAAAGTGGTGCAGCAACTGTCGCACGCCGGCTATGTCGATACCACGCGAGGCAATCAGGGCGGGCTGCAACTGTCCCGCCCGGCGGCCGAGATCAACATCGGTGAACTCGTCGCCGAGATGGAGCCCGACTTCGGCATGGTCGAGTGCTTGCGCCCCGACAACCGCTGCGTCATCACCGGCGTCTGCGCCCTGCCCGACCTGCTCGGCCGCGCGACCGAGGCCTACCTCGACGTGCTCGGCACGGCCACGTTGGAGGACTTGCTGCCGCCGGCGCTTCGCCCGCAACTGCGCGCGACGCTGGGCATCGACTCCGGCGTCAGCCTCCCGGAACGAGGCTGAAGGCCAGCCACAGCGAGACGACCGAGACCAGCAGCCAGAGAACCGCGGCCAGGGCCAGGGCGCGTGCGCCGACGGACCGGACCGACGCCGGGTCCAGACTCGCGCCGATGAGAAACAGCACGAGCACCATGCCCTGTCGCGCGAGGCCGGACAGCGCATCGAAGACCGGCTCGGCTGCCGGCCACGCCGATCGCAGGGCCGCGGCCAGCACGAAGCCTGCGATGAACCAGGGCCACTGCAGCCTCGCCCGCGCTTCCTCGACCGAACGCCGTCGCTGCCACC
>JAWVZQ010000016.1:0-21136 GCA_033722095.1 Wenzhouxiangellaceae bacterium
CCGCCCTACCGCGTGCCCCGGGCCCCCATCTCGTGTCCCCCGGTGGGGGGGGGGGGGGGGGGGGGCCGGCCCCCCCCCTTGGGGGGCCGGGGCCCGGGGGGGCGCCCCCCAACCCCGGGGCGCCGCGGCGGGCGGTGGGCGGGTGGGCGCCGCGGCGGCGCGTGTGTGGGGGGGGCCGGCCCCCCCCCCCCCCCCCCCCCCCCACGACGGGAGCCACGCCGCCGAGCTGCTTGTGGCCGAAGGCGTCGGTCGTGCCGGCGTCGGCCAGGAACGTCCCCTCGGCGTCGCGGGCGCCCTCGGAGACGACGACCGAGCAGTAGCCGTTCTCGCGCACGGAGCGGTCGACGGCAGCGCAGAACTTCTCGCGGTCGAACGGCACCTCGGGGAACAGGATGACCTGCGGAGGATCGCCGTCGTCGCGGCGGGCCAGGCCGCCGGCGGCCGCGATCCATCCCGCGTGACGGCCCATGACCTCCATGATGAAGACCTTCGTCGAGCTCGAGGACATCGACATCACGTCCAGGCTGGCCTCCATGATCGACACGGCCACGTACTTGGCCACGGAACCGAAGCCCGGGCAGTTGTCGGTCACGGCCAGGTCGTTGTCGATGGTCTTGGGGATGCCGATGGCGTTGAGCGGATAGCCCAAGGTTTCGGCCATCTGCGAGACCTTGAATGCCGTGTCGGCCGAGTCGTTGCCGCCGTTGTAGAAGAACGTGCCGATATCGTGGGCGTCGAGCACGTCGATGAGGCGCTCGTACTCGCGGCGGTTGTCGTCGAGCGACTTCAGCTTGTAGCGGCACGAGCCGAACACGCCGCCGGGTGTATGCGCCAGGGCCCGCAGGTCGGCGTCGCTGAACACCGAGGTGTCGACGAGTCGCTCCTCGAGTGCCCCGATGATGCCGTCTCGCGCTGCGAAGACCTTGCCGATCTCGCCGGATCGGGCCCGGGCGGTCTCGATGACCGAGGCGGCCGTGGCATTGATGACGGGGGTCACACCCCCGGACTGTGCATAGAGGATGTTGTTGCCTGGCATGGCTCGCGCACGGGTGACGGAGGACCGTCAAGGATAATGCAAATGCGCCGGCGCGCGGCGCGCAGAGCGCGGCCCGATTGCCAGTTGACAGGCCCTGTCCGGCGCGTTACTTTTACGCGCTTGTCTTTCCAGAGTCCGACGTCAAGATGCGAATCGTTCTTCTCGGCCCGCCCGGTTCCGGCAAGGGAACCCAGGCGGGGATGCTCCGCGAGCGCCTGGACGTGGCGCACATCTCCACCGGCGCACTGTTGCGCGACGCGGTCCGGGACGAGACCGAACTGGGCCGCAAGGCGCGCGAATACATGGACGCCGGCGAACTGGTCCCCGACGATCTCATGCTGGGCCTGATCGAGGAGCGGCTCGGCGCCGACGACGTCGCCAACGGCTTCATCCTCGACGGCTACCCGCGCAACCTGGCACAGGCCGAGGCCCTGGACACGGTCCTGGAGCGCATCGGACAGCCCGTGGACGTGGCGATCAGCGTCGTCGTCGACGAGGGCGAAGTCGTGCAGCGTCTCTCCAGGCGTGCCGTCGAGGAAGGCCGCTCCGACGACACCGAGGAAGTGATCCGCAACCGCCTGCGCGTCTACGGCGAGCAGACCGCGCCCGTGGCCGGCCACTATGCCCGGCGAGGCCAGCTTCGCGAGGTCGACGGCATGGGCTCGGTCGAGGACGTCCACCGCCGCATGCGCAATGCGCTGGACTCCGTGGACGCCCCGGCCGACCGCTGACCGGCTTTCGCGCCGCAGCCTACCCGCTCGCGCCGGCGCGATCGGCAGCCTTGCGGATCCGGCCGATGACCAACCCCTCCCGAACGTCGAGCGCCTCGAGCGCGTGGGCCGTGCGCTCGCAGAAGACCCGCAGGTCGAGTTCGGCCAGCGGGTCGTCGGCCACGATGACCAGCACTTCGCCTTCGGAAAGATCTCGAAGCGCCATCCGGGCGCGGAACACCGGCTCCGGGCACATCAGCCCCCGCGCGTCGACGACGGATGCGTTCTCGACCCCTTCGAGCAGTTCCTCGATCGCGATGCGTCGGCCCATGACCCGCGATGATACCCGCGTCGCCGCGGACCTCCCCCGATGAAGGCCTGGTGGCAGAGGATCTGGGCGATCTGCCTGCTGCGCGCCGGCCCGCAGGACCTGCCGGCCTCTTCGACGTCGTTGGCGCTCGCGCTCGCGGCCTGGTGGGGCGTCTCGGCGCTGGCGCTGGCGGCACCCGGCACCCGTGTGCAGGCCGCCGACGCGCTGCTGCTGTTCGTCGCGCAGCTGGCGATGATCGCCGGCCTGCTCGTCGCCTCCCGGCGAAGCGCGCGCTTCCTGCAGACGGCCGCGGCGCTGTTCGCCTGCGGCGCCGTGGTCAGCCTGGCCAACGTGCCGCTGTGGCTGTCCACGACGTCGCCGCCCCCGGCCGGCATGGCCGTGCTCGCGCTCGCGGCGCTGTTCTGGAGCCTTGCCGTGGACGCGCACATCTGGCGCCACGCGCTCGAGCGCAGCTACGTCGTCGGCCTGGCCGTGGCTGTGGTACTTTTCGTCGTCCAGCTCGTGCTGCTCCAGGCCCTCGGGACCGCGTCATGAAGATCCACATCCTCGGCATCTGCGGAACGTTCATGGGCGGCATCGCCGCGCTGGCCCGCGCCGACGGGCACGAGGTGTCCGGACAGGATGCCGGCGTCTATCCGCCCATGAGCACGCAGCTCGAGGACCTCGGCATCCGGATTCACGAGGGCTACTCGGCCGAGGCCGTCGATTCCGACGCCGACCTCGTGGTCATCGGCAACGCGCTGAGCCGCGGCAACGAGGCCGTCGAGCACGTGCTCAACGAGGGCATGGACTTCGTTTCCGGCCCTCGCTGGCTCGGCGAGAACTATCTCTCGGGGCGCCGCGTCCTGGCCGTGGCAGGCACGCACGGAAAGACCACGACGGCGAGCATGCTGGCCTGGATCCTCGAACACGCGGGCCTGAAGCCCGGCTTCCTGATCGGCGGCGTACCGGCCAATTTCGGCATCAGCGCACGCACCGGCGAAGACCTGTTCGTCGTCGAGGCCGACGAGTACGACACGGCCTTCTTCGACAAGCGCGCGAAGTTCGTGCACTACAGCCCCAGCGTGGCCGTGCTCAACAACCTCGAGTTCGACCACGCCGACATCTATCCCGACCTGGCCGCCATCGAGACCCAGTTCCACCACCTGCTGCGCACGGTTCCCGGCAACGGCCACGTCGTCTACAACCGCGGCGACGCCAACGTGCGCCGCGTGCTCGAGCGCGGCTGCTGGTCGCAGGCCATCTCGTTCTCGGGCGACGACGACGAGCAGGCCGACTGGCGCGTCAAGCTCGCCGAGCCGGCCGGACGCAAGCTGGACTTCGGCCACGAGGGCGGCCGCGTCGGCTCGCTGGAATGGCCGCTGACGGGCCGGCACAACGCCATGAACGCGCTGGCCGCCGTGGCCGCGGCCGCGCAGGTCGGCGTCGAGCCGGAGAGCGCACTGGCGGCGCTGGCCGGGTTCCGCGGCGTGAAGCGGCGCATGGAGTACCTCGGCGAGGTCAACGGCGTGCACGTCTACGACGACTTCGCTCACCACCCCACGGCGATCCGGCTGACGCTGGAGGGCTTCCGCCGCTCGGTCGGAAACGCGCGCATCCTCGTCGCACTCGAGCCGGCGAGCAACACGATGCGCGCAGGCCACCACCTCGATGCGCTGGGACCGGCACTGGCCGCCGCCGACCACGTCCTGCTGCACTCCCGGGAATCGCTGGACTGGGATCCCTCCGAGGTGCTCGGCAAGATCCAGGCAGAGGGCCGCTTCCGCCGCCAGGTCGACAACCTGCTGGCCGACCTGCGCGAGGCGGCCCGCCCCGGCGATCACGTGGTGTTCATGAGCAACCGCGGCTTCGGCAATGCGCCGCGGCGTTTCCTCGATGGGTGAGACCGGCACTCCGGAGACCGCGCGCCTGCCGCTGTTTCCGCTCACGCCCGTGCTGTTCCCGAACGCGCGCATCCAGCTGCGCATCTTCGAGACGCGCTACCTGAACATGGTCCGCGAATGCTCGGCCAGCGGGACGGGTTTCGGCATCGTCCACTACGAACCGGCCACCGAGACGCGCCCGGCCCGCCATGCGGCGATCGGTACCGAGGCCGTCATCGAGGACTTCTCGACCCTCGACGACGGGCTGCTCGGCATCGAGGCGCGCGGCCGGCGCCGGTTCCGGATCCGCGCCACGCAGGCGCGCGACGACGGCCTGCTGCTCGGCGACGTCGAATGGATTCCGCCCGAACCGTCCCTGGACGTGCGGCCCGAACACGCCGTGCTTCAGTCGATGCTGCGCGAACTGCTGCAGCACCGGGCCTTCGCCCGGACGCTCGACGCCGATCCCGACGACGCCAGCGCACTCGGGATGGGGCTGGCCTCCGTGCTGCCGATCGATGCCGAACACGCCCAGGAACTGCTGGCCGTCAGCGACCCGCACGCCCGGCTCGACGCACTCTGCAGGCTGCTCGACGAGACCGAGCCCGGCGAAGCGCCCGGCTGACCCGGGCACGGCGACGCCAGCCAGGGCCCGCCGGGCTCGGGCCGGTCCCAGCACCAGCCGTCGGTGGCCCGGCGCACTGCCTCCATGGCTTCGGCTTCGGCATCCGGGGTCTCCTTCCAGGTGTGGAACGTCCCCAGCCAGGTACGCGGCCGAAGCATCCGGGCCTGGATGAGCCAGACTGGCAGGTCTCCGGGTTCGAGGCGCAGGCCGGAATCCCAGGCGCGCAGGACCGCGGTACGCCCGTCCTCGAGCGCCAGCCGGCGGGCCAGGTCCTGTGTCCGCCCGGCGAAATCGCGCGGAATGTGCGGCAGCCGATCGGGGCGCACGGGTCGCCGGAAGACGGCGCGGATGCCCTGCCGGTCGAGGTCGGGCAACGGTCTCCAGCCCGCTTCGTCGAGCGCCCGCTCGAGCGCCGGGAGCGGCCCGGCCCACTGCGCCGAGAACGTCTGCAGCGCATCGGGGCCGAGTACCGTGCGGCGTCGCGGCAGGCTGCGCCAACCGGCGTCCTGCCAGGCCTCGAAATCCATGCGAGTCCGCTCGGGCTCGATGCGCACCGACGACGCCAGCGACGCACCACGCTGGGCGACGTTCCACGCCGTGGCCGCCGCGACGGCGAGCACGAACACGCCGGCGATGCGCCAGGCCCGGCCGCCCCGCGTGGACCGCGCGCGCCACGCGATGCCGATCAGCGCCGTCCACCCCATGCCCAGGGCCAGTGCCGCGGCCAGGCCGACGGGATGCGCCAGCCCGAGGTAGAAGCGCGCGAACGCGAACAGCGCAAGCACCGCCGAGATCAGCAGCCAGGGCCATTTCCGGCTGCGCGTGGGCATTTCGCGGGCCGCCAGCATCCCCGTGAAACCCAGGACGACGGTCGCGAAGGCCAAGGGGAAATCGGGAACCAGGCCCTGTCCGGCGGGCCCGACGGGCAGTCGATCCATGACCCCGGCCATGACGCGGGCCAGGATGGCCCCGCCGCCGACGGCCGAGGCCAGGTGGGCCAGCGCAACGGACCGGCGCGTGACGACGAGCAGCAGTGCCAGCGCCGAGGCGCCGACGGCCAGGACCACGGGCGCGCCGGCCAGCGCGATGCCGACGAAGAACGGGTCGGCGACGGGGCTGCGCAGGCTGCCGGCCAGCGTCGCGGCCGGCATCGAGGTCCGGACCGGGGACAGCCAGGCGGCCACGGCCAGCAACACCGACAGGGCGACGAGCGAGAAGACGAGCAGCAGGCCCGTGGCGACGAGTGCCACGGTCTCGCGCTGCCCCGGTCGCAGCACGGGCCCGAGCCAGCGCGAGAGCACCGGGTGCCGCCCCAGCCACCGGCCGAGCCGTGCCAGCCACCACCGGCCGCGCCGCGTGGTCCAGGCATAGGCCGCGCGCGTCGCCGAGAGTACGAGCCAGCCTCCGGCCAGCAGGACGAGCAGCAGCAGGACCAGCCGCGTGCCGAGCTCGGCGGCCATTTCCAGCGACTCGCCGAACAGCGCGCCGGGCACCACCATGAACGGCGCCCAGGCGAGGCAGGCGGCCAGCATCCTCGGCAGGAACTCGCGCGGTGTCATCCCCAACGCGCCGGCGACGAGCGGGACGACCGGGCGGATCGGGCCGACGAAGCGCGCGATGATCACGCCCTTGCCGCCGTGCCGATGCAGGAAGTCCTCGGCCGACGCCACGAGGTGCGGTCGCGTGCGCAGCGGCCACGTGGAGCGCAGGCGATCGCCGAAGTGACGCCCCAGCCAGTAGCTCGTGCCGTCGCCGAGCATGGCCCCGGCCGCCATGGCCGCGCCCAGCGCGATCATCAGCCCCGGGTTCCAGCCGGCCATGGCGGCCAGCAGGAACAGCGCGAAGATGCCGGGCACGACGATACCGAGGATGGCGAAGGCTTCGAGAAAGGCCACGCCCAGTCCCAGCGCCAGCAGCCACCCCGGGTGTCCCTGGGCCCAGTCCAGCGCCTGCTGCAGGGCCGCGCTATCCACGGCACCGACCTTCGCGGCGGCGACGGTACACTGCCGGCATCGCCACGAGGGACTCAGTCATGACCACGCTTTCCGGACGCACGCTGTTCATCACCGGCGCATCGCGCGGGATCGGCGAAGCCATCGCGCTGCGCGCCGCGCGCGACGGCGCCAACATCGTCATCGCCGCGAAGACCGACCGGCCGCACCCGAAGCTGCCCGGCACGATCCACACCGTCGCCGAAGCCGTCGAGGAGGCCGGCGGACGGGCGCTGCCGCTGAAGCTCGACATCCGGGACGAGACCGCCGTGGCCGCCGCGATGAAGCAGGCGGCCGAAACCTTCGGCGGCATCGATATCCTCGTCAACAACGCCTCGGCGATCTACCTGGCCGGCACGCCCGACGTCCCGATGAAGCGCTTCGACCTCATGTTCGGCGTCAACGTGCGCGGCACCTTCGTCTGCTCTCAGGCCGCCCATCCGTATCTCGTCGAATCGGACCATGCCCATATTCTGAACCTCTCGCCGCCGCTGAACATGAACCCGCACTGGTTCGCCCCGCACGTGGCCTACACGATGGCCAAGTACGGCATGAGCATGTGCGTGCTCGGCATGGCCGAGGAGTTCCGCGAACAGAAGATCGGCGTCAACGCGCTGTGGCCACGGACCGTCATCGCCACGGCCGCATTGCGCATGCTCGGCGACGCGGTCAAGCCCGAACAATGCCGGAAACCGGAGATCCTGGCCGATGCGGCGCACGCGATCCTGGTCCGCGACCCCGCCGAAGCGACGGGCCGGTTCTACCTCGACGACGAGGTCCTGGCCGAGGAAGGCGTCACCGACCTCGGCCGCTACGCCGTCGATCCCGACGCGGACCTGGCGCCGGACCTGTTCATCGACTGACGCGGCGCGCCGGCGCCCGCCGGCGTCAGCCCGCCTGTCCGGACAGCGCCCGGCGCGCGGCCTCGACGGTTTCGCCGACGGCCTCGTCGTCATGGGCGCTGGACACGAATCCGGCCTCGAACGCCGACGGCGCGAGGTAGACGCCGGCATCGAGCATGGCGTGGAAGAAGCGCTTGAACGCATCGAGGTCGCAGGCCGCGGCCTGCTCGAAGTTCTCGACGCGCTCGGCATCCGTGAAGAACAGCCCGAACATGCCCCCGACCGCCGAGGTGGCCATCGGGACGCCGGCCTGCTCGGCCGCACCGCGGATGCCCTCGACGAGACGCAGCGTGCGCGCCGTCAGGCGCTCGTAGAAACCCGGTTCGGTGATCAGGTCCAGGTTGGCCAGACCCGCGGCCATCGCGACGGGGTTGCCCGACAGCGTCCCGGCCTGGTAGACGGGTCCCTCGGGCGCGATCCGCTTCATGTATTCGAGCTTGCCGCCGAAGGCGCCGACGGGCATGCCGGCGCCGATGACCTTGCCGAAGCAGCTCAGGTCCGGTTCGACGCCGTAGAGGGCCTGTGCGCCGCCGAGCGCCACGCGGAAACCCGTCATGACCTCGTCGAACAGCAGCGCCGCGCCGTGCTCGTCGCAGAGCTCGCGCAGCCCCTCGAGGAATCCGGGGGCCGGCGGGATGCAGTTCATGTTGCCGGCCACGGGCTCGACGGCCACGCAGGCGATCTCGTCGGGAAAGCGCTCGAACAGTTCACGCACCGAATCCAGGTCGTTGTAGCGCGCATTCAGCGTCAGTTCGGCCAGCGCCGCGGGCACGCCCGGCGAGGTCGGGACGCCGAGCGTCTGCGCGCCGCTGCCGGCCTTGACGAGGAAACTGTCGGCATGGCCGTGGTAGTTGCCCTCGAACTTGATGAAGCGATCGCGACCCGTCGCGGCCCGGGCCAGCCGGAGCGCGCTCATGGCCGCCTCGGTGCCGGAATTGACCATGCGTACGCGGTCCAGCCCGGGCACGAGTTCGCACAGCCGCTCGGCCATCGTCACCTCGCTCGGGCTCGGCGTGCCGAAGCTCAGCCCCTGCGAGGCCGCGCGCTGCACGGCCTCGATGATGTGCGGGTGCGCGTGACCGCAGATCATGGGCCCCCAGGAGCCGATGTAGTCGATGTAGCGCCTGCCGTCGACGTCGAACAGGTGGCAGCCCTCGGCCCGGTCGAAGAACACCGGCTCGCCGCCGACGCCGGCGAAGGCGCGCACGGGAGAATTCACGCCGCCCGGGATCCGGGCCCGGGCGCGCTGGAACAGGTCGTGGCTCGTGGATCGGGACATGGGCGGATCGGCCGGTTCGGATTCAGCCGACGATGATAAACGGTAGGCGGGACCGGCGGCCGTCGGCGGCGCGCCCCTCGGCGTGGAGCCGATCATCGAGGGGGCGGTGGCCACGGCCTTTAGGGGATGGACGCAAAGGCGCCAAGGTGCGAAGAGCGCGAAGTAAGGACGGGAAACTCGGAATGAACAACTCGAGGAGTAGCCCAACGGCTACGACCGTTGGGATGAGCCGCGGGCCTCCACCGGACGATTGGTATGGCGTCCCGGTCGATGTCGCCCTGGATCGACGCGCCATTCACCCGCCCTCCGGCGCGGTCGTGACGGGAATCGAGCGCCCGGAGATGTCCTCGTTCCCACCCCAGGGGACGGAGCCCCTGGGCTACTCATCGTGCCTCTTCAGGAGATTTCCCGGATTTCTCTTCGCGCCGTCGCGCCTTCGCGTCCATCCTCCAGGAGACCTCGGCGGAGCGCGTGAGCCGATCGGCACTGTTCTCGACCCACCTCCCCCAACCCCGGAGGCATAATTCCGACCATGGACGCTTCCCGTGAAATCGTGCTCGTCGCCGCGATGGGGCGCAATCGCGTCATCGGCGACGATGGCGGGATGCCCTGGCACCTGCCGGCCGACCTCCGGCACTTCAAGGAAACGACGATGGGACGGCCCGTGATCATGGGCCGCCGGACCTGGGAGTCGATCGGGAAGCCGCTGCCGGGCCGTGCGAACATCGTCCTGACGCGCAGCCGGCCCGACCTGCCCGACGGCGTCGAAGCCGCCGACTCGCTCGACGCGGCGCTCGAGATGGCCGGCGACGGATCCGTGTTCGTCATCGGGGGCGGCCAGGTCTACGCCGAGGCGCTGCCGCGCGCACGGCGAATGGAACTGACGATGGTCGATCTGGCACCCGACGGCGATACGCGATTCCCGGCATGGCGCGACGTGGACTGGCGGGTGTCGCGCATGCGCGCGCGCCCGAGCGACGACCGCAACCCGGCGCGCATGGTGTTCTGCCGGCTCGAGCGCGTCCCGGCGCCGGAGGCCGAGCATGACGATTGACGCCCGTCCGATGATCCGGTTCTGGGTGGCGCCGCTGATTCTGCTCGTCGCGGCCTGCCAGGCCGGCCAGCCGGCCGTGGAGGTCGCGGGCCAGCGCTACGAGGTGGAGATCGCCGATTCCGACGCCGAGCGCGCACGCGGCCTGATGTTCCGCGACGAACTGCCGGTCGATGCCGGGATGCTGTTCCTGTTTCCCGACACGCGCCCGCGCTCGTTCTGGATGCGCAACACGCGCATTCCGCTCGACATCGTCTACCTCGGCCCGGACCGGCGCATCGTGGGCTGGTCGCTGGACACGCCTCCGTGCCGGACGCGGCGCTGTCCCGGCTATCCCAGCGGCGCCCCCGCCAAGTACGTGCTCGAGGTCAACGCCGGCGAGATGCAGCGCATCGGCGCACGCATCGGCGATCCGGTCGAGTTCATCGCCGTCGAGTGAGCGGCCGGGTCAGCCGCGGCTGCGGCCTCGACCGCGCTTGGCTTCCTCGCCCTCTTCCTCGGCCGAGGACCGCTTGCCCCTCAGGCTCCCGATCAAAAGCGTCGCGATGAGGATCAGGATCTCGTCGATGAAGGGCAGCGGATCGGGAATCGCGAGGTCGATGACGAACAGCAGCGCGCCGATCAGCATCAGCGTCGGGTAGCGGCGGCGCTCCAGGAAGCGTCGGACGGGCTTGAGGATCATCGGTTGCGCCTGTTGCAGGATGCCCGCCTAGAATAGTCGATCATCCGAGCCGAGCCGCGCCGAGCCCATGCAACCCCAGAGCCCGCCCGTTCCGTTCCGAAGCTGCCTGCGATCTGCCGGGCGTACCGTGTCGGCTGCAATCGCCGGTATCCTGCTCGCCGCATGCGGCGGCGATGTACCCGTCGCGCTTTCCGACGAGGATCGCGCGGCCGCCGGGTCGCGTCTGATCCCTGCATTCACCGACGTCCATGCGGGCTTCGTGGACTGGCCACCCGCGGCCTCGGCGCCGACGCGCGAGGCGTTGGACGCCGTCGCGGCAGCGGATCCCCGGCTTGCACCGCTTTCCGTTCGCCTGACCGGAGAACCCGACGCCGATGCCGGCTGCCTGGCCGACGGCCTGGTCTTCGTCACCCAGGGCCTGCTGGCCTGGGTCGAGACGGCCGGGGAACTGGCGGCCGCGATCGCCGCGGCCGCGACGCAGTGCCCGGCAGCCAGCGCGGACTGGGCAGGACGCGAACGCGTCGAACTGCCGCCGCGCGAAGACGGCTCGCTGGAACTGCGCTACGGCGACTTCCGCCTGCCCGGGAATGCCGCGCTGTACCGCCAACTGGTCCGCCGCGGCTGCGGCGGGGAGGCCTGCGCGCAGCGCGTCGAGGCGCTGCTGCAGGGTACGGAATGGGGCCGGGCGGATCTCGATCGGCTGGCCGCACGGCTGGCCGCCGAATGGCCCGACAGCGCCTGGCTGGAGCGCATCGGCGTCGATCCCGCGGAGGGAGCCACGCCGGCGACGCCCGAGTCCGGGCCGCCGCTGGCCGGGCTGCGCGCGTTCTCGGTGCGCCGTGACGGCCTGGCCCACGTCGCCGAGAGCCGGCGCCTGCTCTACCGCGGCGAGATCTTCGAGGCCTATCGGGCCAACCAGCAGGCGCGCAGGCAGATCCGCCACGACCCGGCCGCGAAGCGCCAGCAGCTCGAACTGGAACTGCACAACAACCATCCGACCTACGCCGAGAAACTGCTGGGCGAGCTCGAGGCCGACGGCGCCGGCATTCCGCTCGAGGCGTTCTGGCGCGCCTGGGCTCGCGTCCAGCTCGGCGACGAGGCGAACGGGCTGGGCATGCTCGAGCCCGTGCTCGAGCGCCTGCCGGGCATCCGCGCGCACTATGCGGCCGGCACCGCGCATGCCGAGATCGGAAACCTCGACGCGGCCGAGGACGCGTTCCGGATCGTCGTCGAGGCGATCGAGCGCCCGCCCTTCACGGAAAAGGCCGGTGACTGGCTCGACGTGATCGCCCGGCGGCGCCAGCGATGAGCACCGGCGTGCGACTCCTGCAGGTTTCGGACTGCCACCTGGCCGCCGACGCAGCCGCCGACTACCGCGGACGCGACGCCGACGCCAACCTGCAGGCGCTCGACGCGGCCGTCCGCGCCTTCGCACCGGATCGGCTGGTCCTGACCGGCGACCTGTCCGAGGACGGCTCGGAAGAGAGCTACCGCCGGATCGCCGACTGGGCCGGCGCCTGGCGACTGCCCGTGGCCTGGCTGCCCGGCAATCACGACGACCGCGAGGTCATGGCGCCGATCTTCGCCGAGGCCGGATTCGACGCCGGGCCTGTCGTGACGCTCGGCGAATGGCAGCTCCTGCTGCTCGACTCGGCCTGGCCGGGCCGGCCCGAGGGCGAGCTCGACGACGAGCGGCTGGCCGCGTTCGACGCGCTCGAGGCCGGGCGGCGCACGGGCATCTTCGTGCACCACCAGCCCCTGCCCGTGGGCGCACCCTGGATCGACCGCGTCGGCATGGAGGCTGCAGACCGACTCTGGCAGCGCATCGACGATGCCCCCGGCGTGCAGTTCGTCGCCTTCGGCCACGTCCACCAGCGCTTCCGCAGCGAGCGCGGCCCGGGATCGCGGCCCGTTCCCTGCCTGGGCGCGCCGTCGTCGGCGGCCAACAGCCTGCCGGGCACCGACAAGTTCGCCGGCTGCGAGACCGAGCCGATGGCTCGCTGGTTCGTGCTGTCACGGGACGGATTCCGGAGCGGAATCCTGGCGCCGGGCGCGGCGTGACGCCGCAGCCGCCGGGGCGGGAGACGGCGCGAGGCCCGCGCCGCCGGAGCAGGATCTCAGAACTCGACCATCTCGAAGTCTTCCTTGCCGGCGCCGCAGTCGGGACAGACCCAGGACTCGGGAATCTCGTCCCAGCGCGTGCCGGGCGCGATGCCGCTGTCGGGATCGCCCTGTTCCTCGTCGTAGATCCAGCCGCAGACGACGCACATCCACTTCTTGTACGGTTCGGATTCGCTCACGATGCTTCTCGGGATTGAAGATTTTGAAAATGCAGGAGCGCAAGTTTAGATGAACGGGCGTCGACGCGTGGCGGTGCGCGGTCTCTACGCGCTGACCCCGGCGGGCCGGGATCCCGAAGCCGTGCTGGACTGGGCGCGGCGCGCGCTCGCCGGCGGCGCCGTCTGGCTGCAGGTCCGGGACAAGCCGGCCCCGGCGGCGGATCTGGCGCGACGGCTCGCGGCGTTGTGCCGCGAGCACGGCGCGACCTGCATCGTCAACGACGATCCCGCGCTCGCGGGCGCGGTCGGGGCCGACGGCGTTCACCTCGGCCGCGACGACGCGTCGGTCGCCGAGGCGCGCGAAGTCCTGGGCCCCGACGCGCGCATCGGGGTGTCGTGCTACGCCGACCTCGAGCGCGCCCGGCGCGCCGTGAGCGCGGGCGCCGATTACGTGGCCTTCGGCAGCCTGTTCCCCTCGTCGACCAAGCCCGAAGCCGTGGCCTGCCCCCCGGAGCTGCTCGGCCGCGCCCGCGCCTTCGACGTCCCCGTCGTCGCCATCGGCGGCATCACGCCCGACCGTGCTCCGGCCCTCATCGATGCCGGCGCCGACCTGCTGGCCGTCGTTTCCGACCTCGCCGACGCCCCCGACCCCGAGGCCCGGGCCCGCCAATACGCGCGGTTGTTCGAGTAGCGGGACGTCGTTTTTCCTGACCTCGTGGCGGCTTTCTCTAGAAGATTCGCGCGAAGACGCAAAGGCGCGAAGAGAAAACAGGAAAAATTCTCAAAAGGCACGAGGAGTAGCCCAGGGGCTACGCCCCCTGGGGTGGGAACGAGAACATCTCCGGACACCGGATTCCCGGCACGACCGCGCCGGCGAGTGAGCGAGAATGGCTCCCGGAGCCGGGGAGACAGCGCCGGGACACTCCATCCACCGTCCAGCGGAGACCCGCGACTCACCCCAACGGACGTAGCCGTTGGGCCACTCCTCGTGCCCTGACGACGGATTTCGCGAATTCTTCCGGCGCCCTGATCGCCCCGCCCTCAGACCGCGATCGGCGCCTTGATCGCAGGATGCGAGCGATACCCGACGAGTTCGAAGTCGTCGTACTCGAAGTCCTCGAGGCGCCGGCGCTCGGGATTGAGCCGCATCTCGGGCAATGGGTACGGGTCGCGCGAGAGCTGCTCGCGGACCTGGTCGACGTGATTGCTGTAGATGTGCGCGTCGCCGAGCGTGTGGATGAACTCGCCGGGCTCGAGGTCGACGACCTGGGCAACCATCTTCAGCAGCAATGCGTAGGAGGCGATGTTGAACGGCACGCCGAGGAAGCAGTCCGCACTGCGCTGGTAGAGCTGCAGGCTCAGGCGCCCGCCGCCGACCCAGAACTGGAACATCGTGTGACACGGGGCCAGCGCCATGCGCCCGGACCGGGCGTTCTCGGCCGGCGAGAGCCTTTCGTCCGGCAGTTCGGCCGGATTCCAGGCCGAGACCACGTGGCGTCGCGAGTCGGGCCGGCGGCGGATGCGCTCGACGACGCGTTCGAGCTGGTCGATCTCCTCGCCGCCCGGCGCCGGCCAGGCCCGCCACTGCTTGCCGTAGATCGGACCGAGCTCGCCCTCGGCGTCGGCCCATTCGTCCCAGATCGTCACGCCGTGGCGGTTCAGGTAGCCGATGTTCGTCTCGCCGCGGATGAACCAGAGCAACTCGTGGATGATCGAGCGCAGGTGGAGCTTCTTCGTCGTCACGAGCGGGAAGCCGTCGGCAAGGTCGAAGCGCATCTGGTAGCCGAAAACGCTGCGCGTGCCCGTGCCGGTGCGGTCACTCTTCTCGACGCCGCGTTCCATGACGCAGCGCAGCAGGTCGAGGTAGGTCTTCATCGGCGCTCTCCGTGGCGGGTGGACGCGGGTTCGGGATCGACGGGCGTACGATAGGCGACGACCATGAGCGCGACGCCGGCGACGAACATCGGAATCGACAGCACCTGGCCCATGGTCAGCCACTCGAAGGCCACGAAGCCGAGGTGCGCGTCGGGCTCGCGGAAGAACTCGGCGATCCACCGGAACACCGCGTAACCGGCCAGGAACAGCCCGCCGACGGCGCCCGTGGGCCGCGGGCGGCGGGCGAAGATCCAGACGATGACGAACAGCAGCAGGCCCTCGAGCGCGGCCTGGTAGAGCTGCGACGGGTGTCGGCCCATCTCGTCGTAGAGGCCGGCCGCCCAGGCCTGGCGCAGGGCCTCGGGATCGGACGGCGCCGAGTCCAGCGCGGCCGGAAAGACCATCGCCCATGGGACGTCGGCGGGCCGGCCCCAGAGTTCACCGCCGATGAAGTTGCCGATGCGCCCGAAGGCCAGGCCCAGCGGCACGACCTGGGCCGTGAAGTCGCCGAGCTTCAGGAACGGCACGCCGAGGTGGCGCGCATAGAGCGCCATGGCCACGAGCACGCCGACCAGTCCGCCGTGGAACGACATGCCGCCCTGCTGCAACCAGAGCGGAAACAGCGGATCGGCGAACCACCGGTCCAGGCCGTAGAACAGCACGTAGCCCATGCGGCCGCCGATGACGACGCCGACGATCATCCAGAACAGGTAGTCGCCGACCTGGGCCTGCGTGATGGGCCAGTGATCCTGCCGCGCGCGGCGCCTGAGCAGCCACCAGCAACTCGCGAAGGCCAGCAGGTAGCTGATCCCGTACCAGTGGATCTGGAACACGCCCAGGTCGAGCGCGACGGGATCGAAATCGACGAGGATGGGCCGTGAATCCATGGGTCGGATCGGCACGCAGCGGCTCGGGCCAGCCGGCATTGTAGCCGACCGCCTGCGGTATCCTGCCGGTCCGATCGCATTGCCCCCGAAGCCGATGGCCCGACGCCTTTCCGACGCCCTGAGCCCCTATCTCGAGCAGCACGCCGACCAGCCCGTGGACTGGTACCCGTGGACGCCCGAGGCCCTGCAGGCCGCGCGCACGACCGACCGCCCCATCCTGCTGTCGATCGGCTATTCGGCCTGCCACTGGTGCCACGTCATGGCGCGCGAGAGCTTCGACGATCCCGGCATCGCCGAGCGCATGAACGACTGGTTCGTCAACATCAAGGTCGACCGCGAGGAGCGGCCCGACCTCGACCACGTCTACCAGCTCGGCCACCAGCTCCTGACCGGCCGGCCCGGCGGCTGGCCGCTGACGGTGTTTCTCGACCCCACCGACCTCGCCCCGTTCGTGGCCGGCACCTATTTTCCGCCCGAGGCGCGCCACGGCCTGATCGGCTTCCCCGAACTGCTCGAGCGCGTCCACGACGCCTGGCTAGGGAAGCGCGAGACGCTGAAGGCCCAGAACCGGCGGCTGCACGAAGCCTTCGAACTCGTCTCGGAACGGCGCATCGAGGGCGGCGGCACCGCGGCGGCCGAGGACCGCCTGCTGGGGCAGCTCGACGCGCGCCGCGACCTGCGCAACGGCGGCTTCGGCGACGCGCCGAAATTCCCGCAGGCGCCGCTCATGGCCTGGCTGCTCGAGCGCTCCGGCGACGATCCCCAGGCCGCCTCGATGCTCGTCGACGCACTGCGGCCCATGGCGCGCCACGGACTGTTCGACCAGCTCGGCGGCGGGTTCTTCCGCTACTGCACCGACGCGGCCTGGGAGATTCCCCACTTCGAGAAGATGCTGGCCGAAAGCGCCCAGCTGCTGCCCGTCTATGCCGAGGCGGCCGTGCGCTGGAACGACGCGGAGCTGGCCGAGGTGGCCGCGCGCTGCGCGGAATTCCTCGGCGGCCCGATGCGCCTCGACGGCGGCGGCTTCGCCGCCAGCCTTTCGGCCGACAGCGTGCCGCCCGAGGACGATCCGCGCCGCGACGAGGACGATCCCGACCGCGAGCTCGAGGGCGCCTACTACCTCTGGACGCCCGACCGGATCGGCGCCGCGCTCGAGGAGACCGACGCGGAACTCGCCGCGGCGCGCTTCGGCCTCGATGGACCGGCGAACTTCGAAGGGCGGCTCTGGCACCTGGTCCAGGCCCGCGGCATCGACGAGCTGACGGGCGACGGACGTTCGGCCGACGAGGTCCGCGAGCGCCTCGCCGAAATCCGCGGACGGCTGCTGTCCCGGCGTGCCGAGAGGCCGGCGCCGTTCCGGGACGACAAGATGCTGGCCGCCCCGAACGCACTGGCCGCGGCCGGGCTGGCCCGGGCCGGCCGGCTGCTCGGCCACACCGAGTGGATCGAGGAAGCCGCGATCGTCCTCGAGGCCGTCGGCGAACGTCTCGGACGCGGCACGGCGATGCAGGCCGTCTGGCGCTCCGGCCGCGGCGCGGCTCAGAACGCATTGCTCGACGACCGTGCCGCCGTGCTGCTGGCCGCCCTGGAACTGCTCGGCTGCCGCTGGGAACGGGAATGGTACGAAACCGCCGTGGAACAGGCCCGGGCGATCCTGGACCGCCACGTGGATGCCTCCGGCGACGCGCTCTACCTGACGCCGTCGGACCACGAGGGGCTGGTCTTCCGCCCGCCGGCGCTCACCGACGATGCCTTGCCCTCCGGCGCCGGCATGGCGGCGCTGGGACTGGCCCGTCTCGGCCACCTCGCGGGCGAAGCGGAATGGACCGAGCGCGCGCGGCGCATCGTCGAGCGGGCGGCCGGAGAGATGCTGCAGGTTCCGACCTCGCACGTCACCTTGCTTCGCGCGCGGCGCGAGCTCGACGAGCCGGCCCCGCAGGTGCGCCTGGGCGGCGATGCGGACACGACCGCGGACTGGGCCCGGACGCTGCGCCGCTCACCGGACTGGACCTGCCTGCACGTGCCGCCCGGGGAGGCGGGGCTGCCCGAGGCGCTGGAGCCGCTGGCCGATCGCGACCGCCCGACGGCCATCGTCTGCACCGGCCGGACCTGCTCGGAGCCGCTGCACGATCTCGAGTCCGTGCGCCAGCGGCTGGAACGGTGGAGGGATTGAGCCTGCGGCCCGCCGTCGCGACACTCTGCGCGCTGCTGCTCGCGGTCTGCGCCACGGCACGAGCCGGGCCCGGCGATGCGGTCACCGTGCCGCCGCGCGTGGTGGCGCTGGCCCCCCACCTGGCCGAACTCGCGTTCACGGCCGGCGGCGGCGATCGCCTCGTCGGCACCGTGGAATGGAGCGACTGGCCGGCCGCCGCGCAACGCCTGCCGCGCATCGGCGACGCGTTCCGGCTCGACGTCGAGCGCATCGTCGAACTGCAGGCCACGGACGCCCTGGCCTGGGGCGGCGGCACACCGCCGGCCGCGGTGGAACAGCTCCGGGCGCTGGGCATCGACGTCCACGTCATCGAGACCCGCACGCTGGCGCAGATCGCCGAGGCGCTCCTGCATCTCGGCGAACTGCTGGGATCCGAGGCCGAGGCAGCCCGTGCCGCCGAGGCGTTCGAGCAGCGCCTTGCGGCATTCGAACGCAACGAGCCGGAACCACGGACGATCTTCTACCAGGTCTCGCGGCGCCCGCTGTTCACGCTCGGCGGCCGCCACGTCATCAACGAGGTCCTGGCGCTTTGCGGGGCGCGCAACCCGTTCGCCGACCTCGACGTCGAAGCGGCCGTCGTCGACCCCGAGGCCGTGCTGCGCGTCGATCCGTGGGCCATCGTGGCCGGCGATGTCGTCGGCGTGGACGGTGAACTGGCCGACTGGCGCGAGGTCACCGAGCTGCGTGCCGTGGCCTGCGGGCGACTCGACCTCGTCGATCCGGCGCTGCTGGTCCGGCCCACGCCGCGCATTCTCGATGGAGCAGAGGCCCTCTGCGGCTGGATGGACCGCGTCAGCCGGGACGCAGGTCCAGCGTGCGGAACCGGCCCCGGCTGAGCCGCCGCGCTCCGGGCCGGACGCGCACCGGGGTCGAGAACGACGGACCGTCGACCACGAGCGTATGGAATTCGCCGTTCTCCCCGAACGGATCCACCGTCTCGGGCAGTCCGGCGAGCAGTTCGTGATCCCAACGCCGTCCCAGTAGCGATTCATCGAGCGCGTCGCTGTCGATGCAGCAGATCAGCGCCTCGAGCCCGCCATCGATGAGCGAGTCGGCGAGACGCGCCCGGTCGGTGTCCCAGAGCGGAAATACGGGCCGGAACGGCAGCGTCTCGAACTGGGCCTCCCGCCAGGTGCGGATGTCTTCGAGGAACAGGTCGCCGAAGGCGATGTCGACGATGCCCCGACCCGCCAGCGGCGCGAGCCCCTCGCCGACGGCCTCGGTGTAGGTGCGGTTGTCGGGCACGGGCGGAAGCTCGATGATTTCTAGCGGCAGGCCGATGCTTCGAGCCTGCAGGGCGAGCACCTCGGCGCGCGTGTCGTGGATGGGGACGCGCCGCGATTCGGCATCGATGGTCGCGACGAGGGAGACGAGCTCGACCGACGGCTCGGCGGCCAGCGCCTGCAGTGCGGCCACGGAGTCCTTGCCGCCGCTGAACATCAGCGCCGTCGGTCTCGGCGGCGTGTCGGGCGTTTCACTCATGACCGGGACCACCGGCGCCGCCGGGGGCGGCACCGGAACACGCCGAAGCGGTCAGGCCACGGCCGGCTCTGCGCGTGCCGTCTTCTCGCGCGGCCGGAGCAGCCAGCGGGCCAGGGCCGGCAGCAGCAGCATCGCGCCGATCATGTTGAAGATGAACATGAACGACAGCAGCACGCCCATGTCGGCCTGGAACTTCAGGTCCGAGAACAGCCAGGTGCCGACGCCCACGGCCAGCGTGACGGCCGTGAAGAACACGGCCTTGCCGGTCAGGCGCAGCGTGTGCATGTAGGCCTCGTCGAGCGGCATGCCTTCCTTGAGGTAGCTGGCCAGGCGGCTGTAGATGTAGATGCCGTAGTCGACGCCGATGCCGACGCCGAGCGCGACGACGGGCAGCGTGTTGACCTTCAGGCCGATGCCCATGAAAGCCATCAGCGAATACGCCAGGTAGCTGACGAGCACGAGCGGAAGCACGATGCACAGCGTGCCGCGGACGGAACGGAAGGTCAGCAGGCACAGCGCGATGATCGCGCCGTAGACGTAGAGCAGCATGGGTGTCTGGGCCGCTCGAACCACGTCGTTGGTCGCGGCCATGACGCCCACGTTGCCCGTGGCCAGCCGGAACTCGACGTTGGGATCGGCCTCGCCGGCCGCGAAATGGCCGTGGGCGGGGTCGGAGGTGGGCTCGTAGCCGAGGTCCTCGACGACGATCTCGCGCTTCAGTTCCTCGGCCTTGTCGACGACGCGCTGGATGGTCTCGGCCTTGTGGTCCTCGGTGAAGACCATGACCGGCATCGCGCTGCAGTCCCGGTTCAGCAGCCCCGACGAGGTCTCGATGCCCTGCGTGGCGAGCGTCAACGCGCCCTCGTTGCGCGGCAGCACCTGCCAGCGAAGGTTGCCCTCGTTCCAGCCGGCCGTGACGATCTTGGCCGCGATCGGCAGCGAAATGACCTGCTGCACGCCGTCGACCTGGCGCATGCCCCAGCCGAAGGTGTCGATCGCATCCATGACCGGATAGGACTGCGCGCAGGCGCCGGCCTCGGTCTGGGCGATGATCGAGATGACGTCGGTCCCCAGCGAGAACTTGTCGGAGATCAGCCGGGCGTCGCGGTTGTAGCGCGCGTCCTGGCGCAGTTCGGGCACGCCGGCCGACGAGTCGCCGATCTGCATGTCCTGCGACTTGATGAACGCGCCGACGAACAGCACGACCCCGACGACGATGGCTCCGGCAGCCAGCCCCGGGCGCGTGAACGCCGAGACCGCGCGCCAGATCATCGCCGGGCGTTCGGCCCGATCGTACTGGCGCTGGCGGAACTTCTCGGCATTGCGGATGCGCGCGTAGGACAGCAGCACCGGCAGCAGCACGAGGTTGGTGAAGATGATGATCGCCACACCCACCGACGCCGTGATCGCGAGTTCCTGGATGATCTGGATGTTGATCAGCAGGATCGTCAGGAAGCCGATGGTGTCGGAAAGCAGCGCGATGGTCCCCGGTGCCAGCAGGCGCGCGAAGGTCGCCTTGGCCGCGTCCAGGCTCGAGACCACGTCGATGTCCTCGAGCCGGATCCCGGACTGGTGCAGGCCGGCCGGCGAGCGGCCGCCGAAGAATTTCTCGGCCGTCCATCCGCTGATCATCTGCACGCCGTGGCTGACGCCGATGGCGAAGACCAGGAACGGAGTGAGGATGTTCATCGGGTCGATGCCGAAGCCCATGAGGCTCAGCGAGCCGAGCTGCCAGACCACGGCGATGGTCGAGCAGATCAGCGGCAGCACGGTCAACCAGACCGACTTCGAGTAGATCAGCAGCAGCAGCGCCGTGATCAGGAAGGCGACGCCGAAGAACATGACCACGCCCTCGGCGCCGTCGGCGACGTCGCCGACGATCTTGGCGAAGCCGATGATGTGCACGGAGTGCTCGTCGTTCTCGAATTCGCC
>JAWVZQ010000017.1:0-21071 GCA_033722095.1 Wenzhouxiangellaceae bacterium
TCGCAGCCGCGATAGGGATTGATCGACTGCTCGAACGGCACGTCGGGCGAGTCGTTGCGGCTGATGATGGATTTCGCGGTCTCGTCGGTGACCGTCGTGCGCAGCTTCGGCAGCGCATCCAGTTCGCGTTCCCATCCGTCGTGGAACTGCTCGCGCTCTCTCCGGGAGAAACGGTGCCCGGGGTTCGAGCCCGCACCGCGGCCAGCTTGGTGGTTGGC
Source organism: Wenzhouxiangellaceae bacterium (assembly GCA_033722095.1). Taxonomy (GTDB): domain Bacteria; phylum Pseudomonadota; class Gammaproteobacteria; order Xanthomonadales; family Wenzhouxiangellaceae. The sequence goes on from JAWVZQ010000017.1 coordinate 219, forward strand.
TTCTCGCATACTGTATAAAATAACAGCATTGCGATGCGCGGACCAGGAGAGGATGCTGAGGGTGGGCGACCGAGCGTGCGGCGAGGCAGTTCCAGCCTCATGCAACGGAGGACGTCATGAAACGTGTTCTCATCCTCGCCTTCGGGGGCGCCGTCTACACGGTGTTCTTCCTGACCTTTCTCTACCTGATCGCATTCCTCGGCAACCTCCAGGCGACGGCGCTCGCCGATGCCCTGCCGTGGCTGCCGGCCGTGGTGCCGGTGTCGATCGATCTCGGCCGCTCGACCGGCCCCATGGCGTTGGCGGTGGCCATCGACCTCGGCCTGATCCTGCTGTTCGGCCTGCAGCATTCGATCATGGCCCGATCCGGGTTCAAGGCCCGGCTGACGCGGGTCGTTCCGCAGGCCCTCGAGCGAAGCGTCTACGTGCTGGCGTCGAGCATCGTGCTGATCGTGCTGTTCTGGCAGTGGCGGCCGATTCCCGAGATCGTCTGGGCCGCCGATTCCCCGCTCGGCCTCTGGCTCGGCTGGACGACGTTCGCGGCCGGGTTCGGGATCGTGCTTGTCTCGACGTTCCTCATCGATCACTTCGACCTGTTCGGACTGCGCCAGGTCTGGGCCGGGTTCCGGGGCGTGGAGGCCGCGCCGCATCGCTTCGTCGAACCGGGTCCCTACCGCTGGGTCCGGCACCCGATGTACGTGGGCTTCCTGCTCGCGCTCTGGGGCGGGCCCGTGATGAGTGTCGGTCACGTGCTGTTCTCCGCCGGAATGACGGCCTACATTCTCATCGGCATCCGCTTCGAGGAACGCGAACTGGTCCGGTACCTGGGGCCGGATTACGAGGCCTACCGGGAACGGACGCCGATGCTGGTCCCGGGTCTGCGCCGCCGGGTCCGCGGCGGGTGAATCGAGGCGTTCCCGGGGGCTCGAACGGTCGCGGCGTGCTACGCTGCGGCCGCTGTCCGCGCGCCGTCGGAGACTTCATGGACCGTCATCGCTCTTCGTTGCCGAAGCCCGGCGCCTGCCTGCTCTCGATCCTGCTCGTCTTCGCCGGAATCCTCGCCGGCAGCCGCGCCGCGGCCGAATCGCCGGGCCTCGACGAGCTGGCCGGTCTCGGCGTGGCCGACGCGTTCACGATCCGCTCGACGGTGCTAGAGCGCGACCTGCACGTCTACGTGCGCACGCCGCTCGAATACGAGCGAGAGGGCGATCCGCTGCCGACCGTCTACCTGCTCGACGGCGGCATCCTGTTCCCGATGCTCGCGCCGCTGCAGCTGATGATGGAGATCGACGGCCTGGCGCCCGAGGCCCTCGTCGTCGGGATTTCCTACGGCGGGATCGGCTACTCCAACGGCAACCTGCGCGGCACCGACTACACCGTGCCGTCGGGGACCGTCGACTACTACGGAGGTGCGGCCGCCTACCAGCGCTTCCTGGTCGAGGAAGTCTTCCCGCGAGTCGAGGCGCGATTCCGCTCCGATCCCGCGCGCCGGGTGATCCTCGGCCAGTCGCTGGGCGGCCAGTTCGTGCTGTTCAACGCGCTGACCCGGCCGGAACTGTTCCACGGACACGTCGCCGTGAATCCGGCGATCCACGAGGTGCTGCCCTGGTTCCTTGACGCCCCGGCGCCCGAGAAGCCGGCCCGGTCGGCAAATCTGATCGTCACCCGCGCCGAGCACGAACCCGCACGCCTTGCCGAGCCGCTTTCGCAGTGGCTCGGGACGCGCGGCGAGGAACTTCGCGCCGATCTGGATCTTCATGTCGTCGAGCTATCGGGCCAGTATCACGCGAGCAGCGCGCCAAGAGCCTACCGCGCAGCGATGCGGCGGTTGTTCGATTTGCCGGCCGGGCCGGGCGGCGACTGAGGGAACGCGAGTCCGTTTACGGGCGAATCACTGTCCGGTTTCCGGAAACGCGAGGGAGAACTCCAGACGGATCCATCAAGGAGACGGAACATGAACGAGCGAATCAGATGGGTGGCCGCCGCGGCCTTGCTACTTCTCGCAGCCTGCGACCGCGACGCCACCGCTCCGGCGCCGGGCGAGGACGCCAAGGCCTGGGACGACGCTCTGGCCGACCGGGCCTGGCTCGTCGAGACGCTGCCGGACACCACGTGGGCCTACCTGCGGATCCCGAATCCGCTGGGTGTCATGACCGCGCCCAAGGGCGGTGCACTTTCGACGGCTCTGGGCTCGGAGGCCAACCGCCGGGCCGTTGCCGAGCTGCAGCGCCGGCTTCCCGACTTCCTCTCCGCGGAGCTGGGCGCGACGGCGGCGCCCGTCGAGCTGCTGCTCGAATCGCTGCGCTCGCCGCTGGAAATCGCGCTGGTCGGCGAGGGGGAGATGCCCATGGAGGCCGACGTGCACATCGCCGGCCGCTTCGACTTCGCCTCGCTCGAGGATCTCAACGCGGCCATCGCCGCGACGGCCGCGACGACGCCGGCGCTGCAACTCGTTGCCGAGGCGTCCGATGAAGCGCCGGGGCAACTGGTCCTGGGCATGGTGCCGCTGTTCTTCGAAATGGATCTCGCCACCGGCCGCGTACACATGGTGACCGGCATGAACGCGGATCCGGCCGATATCCGGGCCGCGGCCGAATGGCCGCGCGACGGCACGCCGGCGCTCGCCAGGGCCGAAGGACGCATCGACGCCGATCGCCGGGGCCTGTTCGCCTGGGTCGACATGCAGCGGCTCGCACCGGTCATCGAGTTCAATGCCCCCGAGGGCGACCGCGCGCAGATTCGAGCCCTGGGCGTGCTGGACACGACGGAACTCGCGCTGGGTATCGGCTCCACCTCCGGGCACGGCCGTCTTGCATTGCGGGCTTCGGGGGACGGAGGGCTGGTCTGGGACCTGGCGTTGCCGACCTCGCCTCCGCCGGCCTTCGAGACCAGCGGTGCGCCCGAACTCGTGGCCGGTGCCGTGCTGCCCGACTGGACCTGGCTGCAACGCGTGGCCGGAAGTGTGAAAGGGGACGAGGGCGGCGCGGGCCTGGCCGAATTCGACGAACGGATGGTCGAGGCCACCGGCGTCCGGCTGAGCATGATCATCGACACGCTGGCCGGGCGCTGGACGCTCGTCGAGGACGCCAACGGCGGCATGCTCGTGCACGAGGGCGGTGGTCCCGAGCGCTGGCGCGCCCTGTTCGATGCGCTGGACCGGGAACTCGAGGTCCGACAGGAAGGCTTCGAGGTCGAGGGCCGGCGCGTGCACCACGTGGTGCTTCCCGGGGCGGACTTCGACGAGGCGAACCCGGTTGCGCTCGAAGAGGCTCCGATCCGCCTGCTGTCCCGGATCGCCGGCGCCGAGAGCCACGTCTACTGGATGGCCGAGGACGAGCGTGTCCTGTTCGCCGCGGTCCCCCAGGTGCTCATGGATCGTGCCGCCCATCCGGGTGACGTCGGGGTGGTCGACTGGCTGGCCGGTGCCGGCGTCGATCCGGTCACTGCCGCGCTGTATCTCGCCGCGTCGGTCGAGCACGCTCCGCGCCGGAACTACTACGCCTACCTCGGCGTGCTCCGCATGCTCGCCGACCTGGTCGACGCCGAACTCGACCTGGAGACGTTTCCGACGGCCCGGTCTCTGGGACTGCCGGAGTCGGGGAAGGTGGGTTTCTCGATCGAGTACGCCGAGGCCACGCTGGGCATGGCCATTGCTTTCGAGGATCATCCGGGTGACCTCCTTCGCGGCGGAGGCGGCATGGTTGCCGTGGCCGGCCTGGGCATCCTCGCCGCGGTGGCCATCCCGGCCTATCAGGACTACGTACTCAGGGCCGAGGTGGCCGCGGCCCTGGCCGGTGCGGCGCCGGCAAGGGTCTGGCTCGCGGAATGGGTGGCCGAACACGGGCGTCTGCCGACGTCCGAAGAGGCCGAGCAGGCCGACGTACCGCTTCATGGCCTCGGCGACGCCGTGCTCCACTTCGAAGCCGAGACCGGCGCCCTGGTGCTGGCATTCGCTCCGAACGGGCTCGGCGATGCGCCGAGACTGCGGCTCGTGCCCGGCATCGAGGGAGAGGTGATCACCGACTGGAGCTGCCGCGCCTCGGGCATCGACGACCGCCACCTGCCGGCCGAGTGTCGCGCCGATTGAGCGATCAGTCCGGGGCGGAATTCCCGCCCTTCGGACCGATCTCGTTCGAACCGCCGCCGTCGGCCGCAGCCTCCGGCTCGGGCGCGCGCTTTTCGGGCGGCTTGCCCATTTCGCGCACGGCGCGCAGGATCTCGGCGTCGCCGGTGCGCAGCAGTTCGCCGAAGGTGCGTCGGCAGACCGTCCAGGTCGCGCCGATGACGGCCAGGTAGATCGTCGTCATCAGCAGCGCGTAGGTCAGGCGGTCGACGAATTCGCCGAGCCAGTCGGGGATGTCGATGCCGAGCAGTCCCTCGACGATCACGCCCAGGATCGGGCCGATGATCCCGATCTCGACGATCAGCAGCACCATGATCGCCACGCCGAGCTTGAAGATCACCAGTTGCAGGGCGAGATCCTTGAAGACCTTGCGCCAGTCGCGCGCGAAGCACAGCGCCGCCACGGCGATCGTCAGCCCTGCGCCGAGGGCCAGGGCATCGGCGAGGGCATCGAGCGCGCTGCCGACGACGGTCCATGTCGGTCCGCCCGGCACCGGCCCCACGCCGTCGAAGGCCAGCAGTGACAGGAATTCCACGGCCACGAGCGCGGCACCGGCGGGGACCAGCGACGCGGCCAGCCAGGCGAAGTCGCTGCGCCGGGCCTCCCCGCTGCCGAACAGGTAGCGGCGGATCATCAGCGCCCAGGCCGCGCCGATGAGCACCGCCGCAAGGTCGATGTGTTCGGAAAGCGCCTCGAGGACGGGAAGCCGCTCGAGCAGGGCGCCCGCAATGAGCCCCCCGACGATGATCGCGGCGATCGTCGCGCGCGGATGCGGCCCGAACACGCGGTCGAGACGGTCGTCGTCGCGAGAGGCGTTGAACGCGGCCTCGAGGGCCGGCGCCATGTCGTCCAGGCCCTGCCGGGCCACGTGCATCAGGTGTCGGAGATTGAACACGGCGGTGCCGGGAAGGATCGGAGGCCCGATTATTCTCCGGATCCGGAAGATTTGCCATCCCGCGGCGGGACCAGCGTCGGTTCCAGAGGCGCGTCCGCGCCGGCGTCACGCCGCGCGACATCGCCGAAGGTCAGCCAGAACAGCACGCCCAGCCACAGGAAGCCGCCGAGTGCGGCGATGCGGATCATCGTCCCGGCGTCGCGCAGGTGCATGAATACCGTGACGATGAGCGCGGCCTTGAGAAACGCCACGCCCAGCGAGAGCGCGATCGTGACGCGGCCCAGTTCCAGCGAGCCGATCCAGACGGTCAGCGCCAGCAGCGCGAGCAGGGCGGCGAAGGTGAGCAGCAGCGCCCTCATCGGACGAGGTACAGCAGGGGGAACAGGAATACCCAGACCACGTCGACGAAATGCCAGTACAGGCCCGCGGCGCGGACCTGTGCAGTCAGGCGGGCGGGCAGCCGGGAACGCTCGTTGAGCCAGAGCATCGCGCAGACGAGGCCGCATCCGACGACGAGGTGCAGCGCGTGCAGCCCCGTCATCGCGAAGTAGAGGTTGAAGAACAGGCGGCCCTCACGGGCGTCGGGGCCGGGCCACTCGAACGGCCGGTCGAGGAATGGCACGCGGTGGTGACGGTACTCGAGCAGGTATTCGTAGCCCTTGACGGCCAGGAAGGCCAGGCCCAGCAGCAGCGTCGCGGACAACATCCATCGGGCCAGCCGGCGCGCGTCCTCGCGCACGGCCAGGTCCGCGACGGCGATCGCCAGCGAACTCGTCAGCAGTATCGCCGTGTTCACCGTGCCCAGCGTGGCGTTCAACAGGTGGCTGCCGTCGATGAAGGCCTCGGGATGGTTCCAGCGCGCCACGGCGTAGACGAGGAACAGTGCGCCGAAGAACAGGACCTCGGTCAGCAGGAAGACCCACATGCCGAACTCGTCGGCCGCGCGCTGCTGGTCGAGATCCTCGAACTGGAATCTCAGCGCCTCGGGTCGCTCGCTCATCGAGGCATCTCCCGGTCCGGCACGGGAGCGTCGTCGCTGCCGTAGTCGTAGGCTTCGCGCTGCACCACGGGTGGATTGCGGAAATTGTGCGGGGGCGGCGGCGAAGTCGTGCGCCACTCGAGTCCCGTCGCCCCCCAGGGATTGTCGCCGGCGGCGCGGCCGCGGAGCATCGACCAGCCGAGGTTCAGCAGCGGCAGGAAGTATCCGATCGCCAGCAGCACGGCCCCTGCGCTGGACAGCACGTGCCAGGGCTCGTACTCGGGCGTGTAGGAGTGGTAGCGGCGCGGCATGCCCTGGTAGCCCATGATGAACTGCGGGAAGAAGGTCAGGTTGAAGCCGACGAAGATGGCCACGGCCGAGAAGCGGCCCCAGAACTCGTTGTAGAGGCGCCCGGTCAGCTTCGGCCACCAGAAGTGCAGGCCGCCGAGGTAGGCCATGACCATGCCGCCGACCATGATGTAGTGGAAGTGTGCGACGACGAAGTAGGTGTCGTGGACGTGCACGTCGATGGCCATGGAGGCCAGCATGAGACCGGTCAGCCCGCCGATCGTGAACAGGCCGATGAAGCCCAGCGCGTAGAGCATGCCTGTCTCGAGAACGATGGAGCCGCGAAAGAGCGTCGCGGTCCAGTTGAAGACCTTGATCGCCGATGGCACGGCGACGAGGAAGCTCAGCAACCCGAACATGAGTCCGGCGTAGGCGGCCTGGCCCGAGACGAACATGTGGTGGCCCCAGACGAGAAAGCCGAGGAACGCGATGGCGAGGATGGAGCCGGCCATGAGGCCGTAGCCGAACACGCGCTTGCGCGCGAAGCAGGCGACGAGTTCCGAGACCACTCCCATGCCGGGCAGGATCATGATGTAGACGGCCGGGTGCGAATAGAACCAGAACAGGTGCTGGAACAGCAGAGGGTCGCCGCCCAGCGCGGGGTCGAAGATGCCGATGCCGAAGGCGCGCTCGACGAACACGAGCAGCAGCGTGATGGCCAGCACCGGCGTGGCCAGCACCATGATGATGGCCGTCGCGTAGTTCGCCCAGACGAACAGCGGCAGCCGGAACCAGGTCATGCCGGGCGCGCGCATTCGGTGCACGGTGACGATGAAGTTGATGCCGGTGAGGATCGACGAGAAGCCGACGATGAACACGCCGAGAATGGCCGCCGAGACATTGCCGTTGGCGAACATCGACGACAGAGGCGTGTAGAACGTCCAGCCCGTGTCCACGCCGCCGGCCACCGTCGCCCAGACCGTGAACGCCGCGCCGAAGGCATAGATGTACCAGCTCAGCAGGTTCAGCCGCGGAAAGGCCAGATCCTTCGCGCCGATCATCAGCGGGATCAGGAAGTTGCCCAGCGTGGCCGGGATCGCCGGCACGAGGAAGAACCAGACCATGATGATGCCGTGCAGGCTGAACATGCGGTTGTACATCTCCGCGGTCAGCAGGTCGCCCTCGGGGGTCAGCAGTTCCAGGCGCATGAGCAGGGCCGCGGCGCTGCCGAGCAGGAAGAAGAACGTGATGCTGACCATGTATAGCCACGCGACGCGCTTGTGGTCGGTGGTCAGCAGCCAGCGCTTCAGCGTCGTGCCGCCGTCGAGCAGGTAGTTCGGGCGCGGCAGCGTGTCACGGTCGGCCATCGTTGCCTCCGGCTCGGGATTCGGCGCGCAGCCATGCGATCAGCCGCATGAGGTCGGCCTCTTCGATCTGTGTCGAAAAGGACGGCATGACGGGATCGAAGCCGGCCACGACGTGCTTTTCGGGCAGCAGGATGGCGTCGCGCAGGTAGGCTTCGTCGGCGATGACGGTCTCGCCCGAGGCCAGCGCCACGGGGCGCCCGTAGAGGTCGCGCAGGCCCGGAGCGTGGACCTGCGAACCCGGTTCGTGGCAGCCGCTGCAGCCCAGCGCCGAGTACAGCCTGGCGCCGGCTTCGGCGAGGCCCTCGTCGGGCGTGCGCTCGGCCAGCCATTGCGCGTACTCATCGGGCGACAGCACCGTGACCGTGCCGCGCATGCGGCTGTGCTGGGTGCCGCAGTACTCGGCGCAGAACAGGCGATGCACGCCCGGCGCATCGGCCTCGAACCAGGTGCGCGTGTAGCGTCCGGGCACGGCGTCCTGCTTGAGCCGGAAGGCCGGCACGTAAAAGCTGTGGATGACGTCCTCGGAAGCCAGGACGATTTCCACGGGCCGGCCCGCAGGCACGTGCAGGTGATTGATCTCGCGCTGGCCGCCGGGGTGGTGGAACTTCCACATCCACTGCTTGGCGACCGCGCGAATCTGCAGTGTTCCGTCCGGCACCCGCTGCTGGTCGACGTAGACCCAGGCGCCCCACGCGAAGAATCCGAGGAACACGGCGAGCAGTGCCAGCGACCAGCCGTACTCCAGGCGGTGGTCGAGCCGCGGTCCGGCGTGATCGCCGCGGCCGCGGCGGTAGCGCACGCAGAACCCCACGACCAGCGCGACCAGCGCCGCAACGAGAATCAGGCTGGCCGCGAGCATGACGAGGAACAATGCGTCGACGCGAGCGCCGAAGTCCGTCACCGCGCCGAGGATGTCGGCCAGCGACTCAAGCATGATCGCGCCGCTCCCGGGTCAGCGAACGCCACAGGAAGCCGCCGAGCACGAGCAGCACCAGCAATCCGCCGGCGCGCACGGCCTTCATGATCGCGAAACTGTACTGGCCCGTGGCCGGATCGTAGTCGTAACAGATCAGTAGAACGGGATTCGGCCGAACCGGCCGCTCGCCCCCGATCGTCGTCGCGACAAGGGAGTCGATGTCGTCGGTCGCGAAATTGACGCCGGCCAGGAAGTCGGTGATCGTGCCGGCCGCGTCCACGGCCACGATCCCGGCCGGGTGGGCGTACTGCCGCCCGCGCTCGTCCCACGCGTAGCGGTAGCCGATCGATCCGGTGACGGTCTCGATGGCTTCGCCGGAGGCGGTCACGAAGTGCCAGCCTTCCGCGATGTCGGCGTCGGGATATTGGGCGGCCAGCTCCAGGCCCCGACGCTGGGCGTCGCCGGGCGTCTCCTCCGGGTCCAGTCCGAGCACGACCACGTCGAAGTCGACGCCGGGCCGCAGGCGCGTATCGGAAACCCGATCGGCGAGCCCGTTCAGCGTCAGACCGCAGAGGTTGCGGCAGGCGTACCAGGCCACGTGGAGCAGGATCGGGCGCCCGCCGGACAGATCCCCGAGGCGGCGCGGACCCGCGAGCGTGGCCACGAGCGTATCGAGCGGCACACGGGTGCCCGGCTCGGGCTCGAACGCGACCTGGCGTGCCACGCGGTCGGCGGGCGCCTCGGCCCGGGCTGCAGCGCACGGCGCGAGCGCGGTCACGATCAGCATGAATGCGAGTACGCGCTTCATCGTGGGTCCTCGTCGTTCCGGTTCGCGGTCCCCGCATTCTCCGTGCCGGATCGGAGGACCCGATCCTCGACGAGCAGTTCCATGGCACGCTCGACGGGAATGTGCGCGATGCCGTTGCGGCGATCCACCCAGCCGGTCCGCTCGAGGTGTTCGCGCTGCCGGGCTCGCAGTGCCGCGAAGTCCTCCGAGGCCGTGGCCGCGTTCCCGGTGGGGGACTCCGGGGACGGACCGCGGTCCAGCCAGGCCCCGATCACGAGATGTGCGGCGACGAGTACGGCCAGCACCGCGCCCGACGCGATCAGCAGCGGTCGGAGTGCGACGCGGTCGGGCTCGGCATGGGGCCTTCCGGTCATGTGCCTCCCTCCTCGCCGCGCCGTGCCAGCAACCCAGCCAGCAGGATCGTGCCGATGCCGGCGGCGAGCAGCAACGCGATGCCTGCCGTGGGCAGCAGGCGGCCTCGCTCGACTGCCGGCAGCACGTCCCAGACGGCATGCAGCATGCGCCCGACGAGCACCGAGATCGCGGCCCAGACCACGACGCGCGGAGAGCGTTTTGCCGAGCGGGAGAGCAGGATGACGAACGGAACCACGAGATGCGTGGCGACCAGGGCCAGCGCCACGGCCCGCCCGCCGCCGTCGGCGCGCGCCAGGTACCAGTGCACCTCGTGCGGCAGGTTGCCCTGCCAGACGATGAGGAAGTCCATGTAGAAGACGTAGGCATGAAACGAGATCGCGGCCAGCAGCAGGTTGCCGAGGTCCTGCAGGCGTCGACGATCGTCGTCCGTCGGCGAGGCGCCGACGCGCACCCGCTCGGCCAGCATGCCCAGCGCGATCCCGCCGGCGAACTGTCCGGCCATGGTCGTGAAGCCGATCATGGTCGTGTTACCCGTCATCTGCAGCGCCAGCAGCCAGTCGACGCACCACAGCGTGATCGTGGCCGCCAGCACGAGCAGCCCGATCGTTGCCGCGCGACGGGCCGGCCGCGGGTCATCGTCGCGCGTGAAGGCACCTGCGGCGGCCGCCACGCAGAGCCATGCGATCAGGATCAGTGCCAGTCGAAGCCGGTGCCACCCGGGCTGCAGCCAGACCTGCTGATGGCCGTGCCAGGTGACTTCGGCGCGAGATTCGCCGGCCCAGGGGAACAGCGATTCGAGGCCGAAGGCCAGCGGGACGGCAAACAGGGCCAGCAGCGGCAGCGCGCCGGTCGCTGCGCGCCAGTGCCGTCGCGTTTCCTGGCCCCAGCCGCCGCCCGTCAGCGCGTGAACGAGCCAGGCCAGCAGCGCGCCGAGCGCAAGGTGCAGCCAGAACGAATGGGCCAGCAGCCAGGCCGGCCAGAACGTCCGCGCGGAGCCCGGACCGATCGCCACGGCGACCACGAGCATCAGCAGGCCGGCCGAGGCGGTCGCGACCTGCGGTCGGCGGCGCAGTCCTTCAGCGACCGCCATCGTCGACTCCCTGCGCCAGTTCCCGGCGCAGCTCGGGGTGGTCCGACACGTCCAGGTGCTGGCTCGTCTGCAGCGCGCGCACGTACACCGCGATGGCCCAGCGATCGGCAGGCGCCACGCGGTCGGCGTAGCTGTACATGACGCCGTATCCGTCGCGGATGACCTCGGCGAAATGCTCCACGGGTGCATTGCGCAACCGGTCCGAGTGGAAGCTCGGCGGAGACGGGAATCCGCGCCGCACGACCGGGCCGTCGCCGCGCCCCGTCCAGCCGTGGCAGGGCGTGCAGAAGATCTCGAAGCGCTCGCGGCCGCGTTGCATTGCCGCCATGGTCCATTCGGGACCGCGGGCGGCTTCCGGCTCGCCGATCGGCACGGTGCCGGCCGGCGGGTGCTGTGCGGCCCGATTGCCCGGCAGCGCGCCCGCGGCCTCCAGCGCCTCGATCTTCGGCTGGTCGTCCATCTGCTGCCGGCAGCCGGCCGACGCCAGGACCATCAGCGCCAGCCCCGCGACGAGCATCGAAGCCTCAGCCCGCATCGTCATCACCGGGCACTTCGTGCAGGTGGACGGGGTCGAGCCCGGCCAGTGCCTCGCGAGCCTCGTTCTGGCCCGGCAGGTAGAGGAAGAATCGATCGCGCGTGGCGAGGTCGAAGTCCTTCGCGGCGAACATCGGGTGGTGCAGGCGCGGCAGGCCGTTGCCGATCAGCATGCCCAGGAAGCCGGCCAGCGAGCCCAGCAGCACGGCGAGTTCGAACGAGACGGGAAGGAAGGTCGGCCAGGAGTGCATGGGCTTGCCGCCGACGAGCCAGGGATAGTCGAAGACGGCCGTCCAGACCTGCAGTGCGTAGCCGCCGAGGGCACCGACGGTGGCACCGGCAAGGACCCACACGGTGACGCGGTCGCGGGGCGGCGGGAGCACGCTGTCGAGTGCTTCGACGGGAAACGGAGTGAAGGCCTCGACGCGCTCATGGCCGGCGTCGACGAGGCGGTGCGCGGCCTCGACGAGGTCATCGACTTCGTCGAACTCGGCCAGCCATCCGCTCAGTTCGCTCATCCTTCCTCCCTGCGCTCGTGCAGCAGTTCCTTGACCTCGTAGATCGATACGGCGGGAATCCAGCGCAGCAGCAGCGTCAACAGCGCGAAGAACAGGCCCAGCGAACCGAGCAGCATGAGCCAGTCGATCATCGTCCCGGACTCCGTGTCCCAGGCCGCGGGCAGGTAGCCCCGGTGGGGGCTGCTGAGCACGATGAGGTAGCGCTCCAGCCACATGCCGACGTTGAGCACGATGGCCACGCAGAACAGGATGGCCGGCGAGGTGCGGATGCGCTTCGACCACAGCAGCTGGGTCACGCCGGCGTTGATGGCCATCGTGCCCCACCAGGCGCAGGCGTACGGACCCAGGATGCGGTTCAGCGCCATGTAGCGCTCGTACTCGTCGCCGACGTACCAGATGACGAAGTGCTCGACGAGGTAGGCGTAGACCACGACGAGTCCCGCCGCGAGCATGGTCTTCGCCATGATGTCCAGGTGCCGAGTAGTGATCACGGCCTCGAGCCGCAGCCAGCGGCGCAGAGGAATCGTGATCGTCAGGACCATGGCGAATCCGGAGAAGATCGCGCCGGCGACGAAGTAGGGCGGAAACATCTCGGAGTGGTAGCCCGGCACGATGGTCGTGGCGAAATCCAGCGCGATCACGCTGTGCACGGAAACGACGAGCGGCGTGGCCAGCGCGGCCATGACGAGGTAGGCCGTCCGGAACCGGCGCCAGTGCGAATGCGCGCCGCGCCAGCCCAGGCAGAGCACGCCGTAGATGCGCTTCGCCCAGCGCGGCTTCGCGCGGTCACGCATCGTGGCCAGGTCCGGGACCAGGCCCGTGTACCAGAACAGCACCGAGACCGTGATGTAGGTGGCGATCGCGAAGAAGTCCCAGACGAGCGGACTGCGCCACTGAGGCCAGATTTCCATCGTGGCCGGGTAGGGCACGAGCCAGTATGCGAACCAGGGACGGCCGAGGTGCAGGACGGGGAACAGGCCCGCGATTCCGGCGGCGAAGATCGTCATCGCCTCGGCGAAGCGGTTCACGGAATTCCGCCAGTCCTGGCGCAGCTGCACGAGGATGGCCGAGATCAGCGTGCCGGCGTGACCGATGCCGAGCCACCAGACGACGTTGACGATGGGAAAGCCCCAGGCAACGGGGATGTTGAGGCCCAGCACGCCGACGCCGACCGTGAACACGAGCATGATGGTGTAGAGGAACAGCAGGCTCAGCGTCGTGAACCCGGCAAGCAGCAGCAGCCAGCCCGTGCGGGAACCCGAGAGTACGGTCGCGGCAATGCGCTCGCCGAGCGAGGCGTAGCCGAACGCGGTGTCGATGAGCGCATCGCGCTGCGGCTCAGCCATGCGCCTTGTCCCCGCCGCTGGAGTCGTTCTCTTCAAGATCCGGATGCGGATTGCGCACGCGGGCCCGGTACGTCGTGCGCGGCCGGGTGTTGAGTTCGGCCAGCAGCGCATAGTCGAGTGGGTGGTTCTTCGCCCGGCTCACGGCCGACTCGGGGTCGGAGACGTCGCCGAAGACGATGGCCCCGGTCGGGCAGGCCTGCTGGCAGGCCGTCACGACGTCGCCGTCGGCGATCGGGCGGTCCTCGATCTTCGCCTGCCGCCGTGCGCGGCTGATGCGCTGGATGCAGTAGGTGCACTTTTCCATGACGCCGCGCGAGCGCACCGTCACGTCGGGGTTGCGCAGTGCGGAAAGCAGTTCGGCTTCCTGCGCGCCGTAGTTGTACTCGACGAAATTGAACCGCCGGACCTTGTACGGGCAGTTCTGCGAGCAGTCCCGCGTGCCGATGCAGCGGTTGTAGACCATCACGTTCAGGCCTTCGGAATCGTGCTGCGTCGCGCCCGTGGGGCAGACGTACTCGCAGGGCGCGTTCTCGCAATGCTGGCAGGGCACGGGCTGGAACAGCGTGCGCGGCGCGTCGGCGTCGCCCTCGTAGTAGCGATCCACGCGGATCCAGTGCATTTCGCGGCCTGCGCGGACCTGGCGCTTGCCGACCACGGGAATGTTGTTCTCGGCCTGGCAGGCGGCCGTGCAGGCCATGCAGCCGGTACAGGCGTTGAGGTCCACGGCCATGCCCCATTGCGGCGCATCGACGTCGAAGGGCGCGGGCACCGGCTCGGGATACAGCGAGGGGTGCTCGTCGCCTTGGGGGGCATGGTCCCGACCGTCGAGGACTTCGGCCAGCGTCATGCGGCGCACGGGCTCGCGCCCTTCCATGCGGTGATGGTGCTGCGTCGCTGCCAGTGCGTAGCGTCGACCCACGGGCTCGACGTCGATGCCGGTTCGAGCGAACAGCGCTCCGGTGGTCCGCAGCGGATAGGCGTCGACGCCCACCCCGTCGGCCAGCGAGTCGCCTTCGCCACCGCTGCGGATCGCACGGCCGTGGCCGAGCCAGATCGTCAGCGCTTCGTCGGGCATGCCCGGGAGCACCCAGGCGGGCGCTTCGATGGTCGCTTGGCCGGTCGATACGCGCAGCACCTCCTCGTCTCCGATGCCCATGCGCTCGGCCATCGCCGGCGAGATCAGCAGCGCGTTGTCCCAGGTCAGCTTGGTCAGCGGCCTCGGCAGTTCCTGCAGCCAGGCATTGCTCGCGTATCTGCCGTCGGAGACATGGGGGTCGGCACGGAACTGCAGCACCGGTGCCGGCGCATCGGCGTTCCCCGGCGTTTCGGCCAGCGCATCGCGTATCGCGGACGGCCGTGGCACCACGTCCACCGAGGACGAAGCCGTGCCGGCGACGATCCCGGCGCGCAGCGCTGCCTTCCAGGGTTCGGCCGATTCGCCGCCGAGGCGCGCCTCCCAGTGTGCGGCGACGACCTCCCTGTCGCTGCGCGGCCAGCGGCCCATCAGCATCTCGGGAAGGGCGAGCCGCGGCAGCGACGCGTGCAACGGTTCGACGAGTGGCTGCTGCAGCGACACGCTGCCGTCGAAGGCCCGCGCGTCGCCCCAGCTCTCGAGGTCATGGGCCAGCGGCACGTGCCAGTCCGCCCGGCGCGCCGTCGCATCGACGTACAGGCCGTGATGGATGACGGTCGAAACGCGTTCGAGACCCTCGGCGAAGCGCAGGTCGGCCGGGGCGTCGTAGGCGGGGTCGCCGTCGATGACCACCAACGCGTCGACTTCGCCTCGGTGCATGTCTTCGGCCAGGGCGGTCAGCGATTCGATCACCGGCTCGGGTCGGGCCAGTGCCGGGTCGCGCCACTCCAGCGTCCGGCCCGGCGCGTCGAGCGCGGCGTTGAGCCAGTGCGCCAGCGCGTGGACGGCCGGTGGTTGCGGGTCGCCGGCCAGGACGAGTGCGCGGCCGCGGTGCTCCGCCAGGTCGCGGGCGCAGGCCGCCACCCAGCGCCGCTCGCGCGGCGAAAGCCCCTCGGCAGCCGGCACGGCCAGCCCCAGCTCCGCGGCCAGGGCCAGTGCCAGGCGGACGACGCGCGGCTGCGGCACGACCAGCGTGTGATCGGCGGCCGCGCCGGCCAGGCCCGGCGTGCTTTCCATGACCCAGAGTCGCAGCATGCCGGGACCCGGCCTGCGCCGGGAGGAGAAATCGGCGGCGTGCGCCAGGTGTGCGGGACCTTCGGCCAGGAAGTCGCCGTCGAGCTGGACGATGACGTCGGCCCGGTCCATGCGCGTGGTGATGTCGACGGCGCGGCCGAATGCGATGCGGGAACCGGTGATCGCCGCGTCGCGGGCCAGCGCATGCCACTGGTGCCAGCGTGCCTCCGGGAAGGAATCCAGCAATGCGCCCAGACGCGCGGCCTGGGTCGGGGAGGTGACGGGCGGCGTGAGAACCCGGAGTCCTCTTCCCCCGCTCTTCAGCAGCCGCTCGCGGAGCGTCGCCAGATCGGCGGCCAGCGCGTCGAGCGAACGCGGGGTGCCGTCGTGCAATGGGGTTCGCGACCGGTCCGGATCGTAGAGCTGCATGAGCTCGGCCTGCAGTACGGCGTCGCTGGCGCCGAGCGTGGCCGGATGACCGGGATTGCCGTCGATCTTGATCGGTCGCCCTTCGCGCGTCTCGACGATGGCTCCGTAGCCGTAGCCTTCGCGCAGCAGCGTCGTCGCGTAGTAGGTCGGGCGGCCCGGAACCACGTGTTCGGGCATGTCGACGTAGGGCACGAGTTCTTCCGGAGAGCGCGGCGTGCAGGCCGCCGCACCGCCGGCCAGGGCCGACCAGCCGGCCAGTTTCAGGAACGTCCGGCGGTCGGTGGGCGGGGCCAGCGGCGCGCGCGGCGTCGTCGTGCCGCGCCACAGTTCACCTCGCCGTTTTCCTTCGTTCGTGTCGGTCATCGGTGGCAGATCGAGCAGTCGTCGAGCCGCTCGGAGCGGATGTCGTAATGCGCGAGCAATGCGCGGGTGTCGGCTGCACCGTCAACCGGCGACCAGTCCATGTCGGTGATCCGGGCCGGTGGCCTGAGGTTCGGCCCGGGGTCGCGGTGGCAGTCGAGGCAGAAACCCATGTGGAACGCGTGCGGCGCCATCGTCAGCGGCATGGTCTGGACGGCGCCGTGACAGCTGGCGCAACCCACGCCGTTGTGCACGTGCACGGCGTGATCGAAGTAGGCGTAGTCGGCGAGGTCCGTGACGCGGGTCCAGCGCAGCGATTGGCCGCTCGCCATGCTTTCGCGCACCGGGGCGAGTGCTTCGGCCTCGGTCCAGAGTTGCGAATGGCAGGTCATGCAGGTGCGCGTCGGCGGGATGCCCGCGACCGGCGAGGACTCAACGCCGGTATGACAGTAGCGGCAGTCGATGCCGAGCTTGCCGGAGTGGTGGGCGTGGCTGAAGGGCACGGGCTGCACGGGCGCGATGCCGGCCCCAGTGAACCAGTCCGACCGCACGTGAAGCATCAGGCCGGCCACGACCGCGGGAACGCAGAGGAGCAGCGTGGCGAACGCAAGGCGCGCGACCGAATTGCTCCATCGAGGAAACAACTGCGGCACGTCAGGCACACCACCGATCTGCAACAACGAGTCGGATCGTCAGCCGGTCGGTCCGATCGGCGTTCCGCATGGATGCTCCATGGTCCTCCCTCCGGACCCTCAGGGTGCCGGATTATGCGCGGGCGCGCAACGTGGGCCCGACTTGCATGCTTCACGTCCGGCGCGCACACTGGGAAGTCCAATGAAAACAAGGAGAATCGCGATGAACCTTCGTGCAATGAGGCTGTTGATGCCGCTGGCGCTGTTGCTGTCCCTGCCGGCGGCCGCCATGGATCACTGGAGCGAAGCCCAGAAAAGCGTCTGGGACGTGGTCTCGGCGTCCTGGGAAGACGATGCCGGCGAAACCGGAAAGTGGCCCGGTGAATACCTGCACGAACTCGCGCACTCGTGGAGCGCCGGCTGGCCCTCTCCGCGCGACACGGTCTCGATCGCATCGTGGTCGCGGTTCGGGGACGAGTCCAGCGACACGCTGAAGTACGAACTGTTTCCTCTCGAGGTCACCGTCGTCGGCGACACGGCCGTCGTTCACTACGGCGTCGTCACGGTGACGTCCGACCACGACGGAAAACGGTCCCGCGAGGCCGAGGGTCTCGTCGAGACGCTGACGCGTACCGACGACGGCTGGAAATTCCTCGGCCTGACGAGCTTCGATATCGGGGACGGCGAAGACTGACCTCCGCAAGCGCCGGGCGAGCCTCGCCCGGGGCATTCACGATTGCTTTCCGGAGCCGCCACATTCGCCTGTTCCAGGCTGGGTTACGGTGGCTCCACGATTGCAACCCGGGAGCTTCCCTATGTCCGAATCCGAACAGCGCGTACTCATGATCACGGGCGCATCGACCGGCATCGGCGCGGCCACGGCTCGCATGGCCGCGAGGGAAGGCTTCCGGTTGGCGCTCTGCGCGAGGTCCGAAGACCGCCTGAAGGCCCTGGCCGACGAGCTTGACGAGAAGGCGGAAGGTGATCGCGCGATCGCCGTGCCCTGCGACGTGGTGAACTACGACGACGTCACCCGGGCCCGGGACCGGATCCTCGATCACTTCGGCCGCATCGACGCCGTGCTCGCCAATGCCGGCACGGGCGGCGAGCCCGGCGGATTCACGGAAGCGCCCGTCGAGAGTTGGCGCAAGCTCGTCGACGTCAACATCCTCGGCGTGGCGCACACGCTGCGCGCGACGCTGTCGGAGATTCGATCGAGAAGCGGCCACGTGCTGCTGACCGGATCCGTGGCGGGCCGCCGCACGCTGGCGGGCTCGATGTACTCGGCCACGAAGTGGGCCGTCTCGGCCATCGGCTACGGGCTGCGAGAGGAGCTCCGGGGAAGCGGCGTGCGCGTCACGCTCATCGAGCCCGGCATGGTCGACACGCCGTTCTTCGACGATCGCAAGCCCGACGCGCTCGACGCCGACGACGTCGCGCGCACGATCCTGTTCGCGCTGACGCAGCCGGAATCGGTCGACGTGCACGAGCTCATGGTGCTGCCGACGCCGCCGATCGAGGACTGACCTTCCTCCCGTGCCACACGTCGCGGCGCGATGCCGGCCGTCCGGCATGATCTTCGCATCGGGATTCGAGTCCGGCACGGCCCGCCGAGCGGCGGGCACTCAGAAGATCGACAGGTCGATCCTGGCGGTCAGTTCGTCGAGTGCGATCCGGCCGGCCAGCGAATTGCCCGACGCGTCGAGGGGCGGGGACCAGGTGCAGATGCCCGAGTGATCCGGCACGGCGGCCATGATGCCCCCGGCCACGCCGCTCTTGCAGGGCAGGCCGACGTTGTAGGCGAACTCGCCCGCCGCGTCGTAGGTGCCGCAGGTCAGCATCACGGCCATGACGCGGCGTGCCAGCGGGGCGGGAAGGACGCGCTTTCCGCTGGCCGGCTCGACGCCGTCGTTGGCGAGGAAGCGGACCGCGCGGGCGACCTGGCGCGCGCTCATCATCAGGGCGCAGTGGTGGTTGTAGACGTCGAGGACCTGCTCGATGGGGTGATCGAGGTTGTCGAAGGCCGCCATGAGACTGCCCATGGCACGGTTCCGGTCGGAGGCGTCGGCCTCGGCCCGGGCGATCTCGGGATCGATGGAAATCTCTTCCCCCGCCAGCAGACGCATGAGCTCGAGGATCGCGGCGATCGGATCTTCGCAGACCTCGAGCAGGACGTCGTCGACGACAAGCGCACCGGCGTTGATCATCGGGTTGCGCGGGATGCCGCGCTCGCGCTCGAGCTGGACGAGCGAGTTGAAGGGGTCGCCCGACGGCTCTCGACCGACGCGCTCCCAGATCTCGCGGCGGACCTTGCGTTCGCCGCCGACCTGCTGCATGGCCAGCACCAGCGTGAAGACCTTCGAGATGCTCTGGATCGGAAACGGCTCGTCGACGTCGCCGACGACGTGCTCGGTGCCGTCGAGACGGACCAGCGCGATCCCGAACGCATCGGGGTCGAGGCGCGCGAGTTGCGGAATGTAGTCGGCGACCTTCGCTTCGGCCGCCCTGGGGCGCGCCGCTTCGGCGGCGGCACCCAGCGCTTCGTCGATGTCCATCGGCGTTCGCGGCTCCTGACTTCAGGGGGAACCGCCCATGCTATCGCCGATGCGGCGGACCTGTCAGTCGCGCGGCGCCTCGCGCTGAACGGCGACGTAGTAGATGCGGTCGCCGGTCTCGATGACCTTGCGAACCTTCCACTCGATATGGAACGGCGTTCCGTCCTTGCGGTAGTTGACAGTCTGCCCGTGAAAGGTCCGGTCATGCTTGAGATCCTCGTCGAGGCGATCGAGCACCTGCTGCTCGGTGTCCGGGCCCTGCAGCATGCCCGGCGTCTCGCCGATGACCTCGTCGCGGCCGTACCCCGTGAGCTCGGTGAAGGCGTCGTTGACGAAGATGATCTTCGACGCCGCATGCTCGTTCGAGGCCTCCGTGACCATGACGGAATCGAAGGCGAGGTCCGCCACGGCATTGAACAGCGGGGAGGAGACGGGTTCGTGCGGCTGGTTCATGCGGAGTCCTCGGTGATTGGGAGAGGCACAGACCGTAACGCCGGCGCGTCAAGACGGCGCCGACCGGGCAGTCGGCTGCGCG
This sequence comes from Wenzhouxiangellaceae bacterium, assembly GCA_033722095.1. GTDB lineage: Bacteria > Pseudomonadota > Gammaproteobacteria > Xanthomonadales > Wenzhouxiangellaceae. The sequence continues at coordinate 20,094 of JAWVZQ010000017.1, forward strand.
CGCTGGCGGAAAGCGCTACTCTCGGAGCGTCATGGTCGAAGTCCTCGAAAAGGGAAACCTGTTCGTCCTCTATCGTCCGAAGGTCGATTCCGGCGCCGATTCGGTCCAGCGCCTCTACCTCCTGCTGGCCAGCGAGTCCCGATTCCGGCTGTTCATCGTCGGTGCCAATGCGTTGCCGGCCGACGAGAGCCGGAGCGAGCCCGACGCCCGCCACTGGGCGCTGGTCCGCGCCGTTTCGGACGACGCCGGAGAGATCGCGAGCATCCTGCGCGGCGGCGAATACGAGACGGAAACCGAGGGCACGCGGCACCTGCCGCCCGCCGCGCCGGTCGGCGAGGGCCGCTATGCGCTGGCGAAGTTCGACGACGATGCCCAGCTCGTCTTCGAACTCGATCGCTTCGAAGAGGGTGGCCTGACCCGTGAGATCCGCCTCGAGCGGAAGGGATTCCTGATCGTCGCCGTCCGCAATCCGGAGGTTGACGTCGAGGGCTTTCCCGACAGCGAGCCGGGTTACCCGGAAGGGCTGCGCAGGCTGTTCCGCGGCCGGCGCTGGATCGGGGCCGTCCACCCCGGTCTGCTGAATCACGCCGGCGCGCAGCTCGCGTTGATCCGGGGATTCGAGGTCGATCCCTCGGAATCGGGCCTCGACGAGGTCGAGGATCGGCGGCTCGAAGAGTTCGTGGACCTGGACCTGCCGCGTGGAGCGCTGGACACCGGCGAGGCGCCGGATCAGGATGAATTCGACCGGCGGCACCACGCGCCGCTGCCGGGAGGCTTCCCGGAAGGATCCCGCTCGGGAGGACGGGCGGCGGCGAAGTCCTCGGACGCGGCCAGCGCGATCTCGTCGCTGCTGGCCGGTCTGTCGTTCCCGGCCTCGCGCGAGGAGGTCCTGGAGGCGGCGCGTGACAACCGCGACCGGCTCGACGACGCCGGCCCGGCACTGGAACGGCTCGAAGCGCTGCCGGACGGCGAATACGA
>JAWVZQ010000018.1:0-20809 GCA_033722095.1 Wenzhouxiangellaceae bacterium
TCGGCAAGCAGAGACAGTGCCCGCGCGAAGTCGGGCTCGGCCGCCACGACGCTCTCGAGCATGCCCTCGGCGCGCGACAGCGCCTCGGCATTGCGCTGGCGCATCAGGAAGCGCGCTTCGAGGAAGCGCTCGTAGGCGGCCGGGTCCACGACCTCCGCGGAGACGAGCCGGCCGCCGCGCCCGAGCAGTTCGACCTGCAGCGCCGCGCCGACGGCGCCGGCGATCTCGTCCTGTACGGCGAAGATGTCGTCGAGTTCGCGGTCGAAGGTCCGCGACCAGAGGTGGCGGTCGGTGGCCGCATCGATGAGCTGTGCCGTGATCCGGACGCGGTCACCGGCGCGGCGCACGCTGCCTTCGAGCAGGTAGCGCACTTCGAGGGCGTCGGCGATGCGCGGCAGCGGCGTCTCGGCGTCCCGGAACGCGAACGACGAGGTCCGCGAGGCGACCTCGAGTTCTCGCACGGCGGCGAGCAGGTTCAGGATCTCCTCGGCGATGCCGTCGGCGAAGTAGGCATTCGCCGGGTCGTCGCTGAAATTCGAGAACGGCAGCACGGCAACCGACTTGTCGCGGAAGTCGGCGGCGCGTCGCGATTCCTTGCCCGCGAACCAGATGCGCTCCACAGCCAGCACGGCGATGACCGCGATGAGTGCGACGACGATGAGCCGGTCCAGCGAGCGCGCCGACGCCGGCAGGACGCCGGCCGGCCGGGAGACGTCGGCGTCGCGCATGATGCCCTCGGGCGTCCATTCGAACGCCCACGACAGAACCAGAGCGATCGGCAGCCCGAGCCCGAGCATGACGAACAGCATCGGCATGAACCAGTCGGGCAGGAACAGGCCGTCGGCGGCCACGTCGCCGACCTGCAGCACGAGCCAGGCCACGACCAGGTAGGCGGCCGCGACGCGGAACACGTTGCGGCGGCGGAGTTCGTTGATCAGGCGCATGCAGAGGGCGATCGGGAAGGCGCCGGCCCGGACCGGCGCCCTCGCGACGCTCAGACCGCTGCGAGCACGATGTCGAAGGTGCCGTGCGGCGCGTCGTCGTCGCGCGGGGCGAAGTCGACGATCAGGCGGTTGCGCTGGTCCTCCGGCAACGCCTGCAGCAGCCGGTCCACGTCGTTGAGCGGCTCGCCGGCGAAGTACATCTGCGTGGTCAGCTCGTGGTAGCCGCGACGCGCGACCTTGAAGTGGATGTGCGGCGGCCGGCTCCAGCCCTCCATGGCCGGATACGCGCCGGGCTTGATCGTGCGGAAGCGGTAGCGGCCTTCGGCGTCGGTGAGCAACCTGCCCCAACCCTGGAAATGCGGATCCAGCGGGGCCGGATTCGGATCGGCCTCGTGCGCGTAGCGTCCGTTCGCATTGGCCTGCCATACGTCGATCAATGCACTCTCGATCGGCTGGCCGTCGTTGTCGAGCACGCGGCCCTCTACTACCACGACCTCGCCGTCGGCCGTCTCGCTGTGGCCTTCGATGCGCGTCAGGTCGGCATCCTTGTCGGCCTGGTCGACGATCGGGAAGAACGGCCCTTCGGTCTGGGTCGGCGTCGGCGCGCCGAGCAGTGGCGCGCTGGCCGCGGTCGCGGCGATGCCGAGCGCGCCGGTCAGCACGCGTCGGCGGCGGGGATCGGTTTCGTTCTTCATCGGATTCTCCTCGGGGAAGGGGCGACGCGCCGGTCGCCTTTCAGGTGCGCAACGGAACGCGATTCGAGCATAGCGCAGGCTCTCGCGGGTCGCCAGCGGGGCCGGGTTTCCGGCTCAGGGCGAGTCGTCCAGCAGCCGAACCGGCGCCACCGTTTCTCGTCCCAGCGCCTCGCCGACCTCGGCGCGCAACGCCTCGAGGTCGTCATGGGCCGTGGCGACCCACCACCGATTGGTGCCGAGGTACATCAGTGCCGCGGCATAGGCGTTGATGAAGGCGGCATCGCTCGCGAGCGCGTCGAAATCGAAACGCACCTCTTCGAACGGCGTACCCCGGATCCGGGGCTGGTACCGGGTGTGCAGGACCGGCAGCACGCCGGCCATGCGTTCGGCGATCATCTCGATGTAGCGGCGCAGCGATTCGTTGGACAGGTAGCTCCCGGCAATGCGGGCGCGCAGGCCGGGATCGCGGATGCGCGCCAGGTTGCCGGTCGAGATCAGTTCCTCGATCGTCGTGATCCCGGAGTCGATGGTCTCGTTGCGCTGGACGACCATCAGGGCGTAGCCGAACTCCTGCGCAGCGAGATCGCCGAGATCGCCCGCGTTCAGCGCAACGAGTGCAGCGCTCGACTGTTCCATGCGTTCGGTCAGGTTATCGAAGCGCTGGGCCAGCTCCCCCGTCGCGACGCCCAGTTCGGCGTGCAGGCGCTCGAGATACAGGCGTTCTCCGGCGCGCGCCTTGCGCGTCTCGTTCCAGTCGGTCACCTGGAGGCCGAGAAAGATTCCCACGACCACGACGGCCAGTTCGAGCGATACGGCGAACCAGTCCTGCTCGCGAATGGAGCGCCCCAATCGCCGAAGGATCATGACTGCGTGCTCCTCGCGTCAGAAGTCACCGGCGTCCACATCGCGCAGGAACTTCACGAGGCCGGGGAAGAAGTGTTCGGGATCGTCGTACTGGCACAGGTGGCTTCCTTCGGGACAGTGCAGGTAGCGGCCGTTCTTCACCTGTCCGGCCATCCACTCCATGTGCTTCGGGTCCATGGTGTCGTGCGCGGCGCCGACGATCAGCGTCGGGACCTCGATGCGGTGCAGGTCGCCGGAGCGGTTCCAGTCGCCGAGGCTGGCGCCGGGCGTCATGCCGAACTCGCTGTGGCCCTGCATGTGCACGTAGAGGTCGTGGTTGAGGTGGCGCAGGACCCGCTGGACGGAATCCGGCCACTCGTCGAGCGGCTTGCGCAGCACGTGCTCGGTGTAGTGGTGCTGCATGAGCAGCGCCTCGTAACGCGGGTTCTCGAAGTCCTCGGCGGCCTCGATCTCGCGGATCTCGCGGTAGACCTCGGGACCCATCTGCGGGCCCAGCACGTCGCGCGCGTAACGGTTGTAGTGGCCGACGTCGGAGACCATGTTCTTGACGACCAGGCCCTTGAGATGTTCCTGGTGCGCGAGGGCGTACTCGACGGCCAGAATGCCGCCCCAGGACTCGCCGAGCAGGAAGAAGTTGTCCGGGCCCAGGGCCAGCGCCTCGCGCACCTGGTCGACCTCGTCGACGAAGTGCTCGACGGTCCAGAGGTCGGGGTCGTTCGGCTGGTCGCTGTAGTAGGACTCGAGCTGGTCGTAGTAGATGTACTCGATGCCCTCGGCAGGCAGGTAACCGTCGAAGCACTCGAAGAGTTCGTGCGTGGCGCCGGGTCCTCCGTGCAGAAGCAGCACGCGGATGCGCGGGTTGTTGCCGACGCGCTTGACCCAGACCGAGAACTCGCCCTTCGGGGTGTCGATCGGAATCCGGCGGATGCCGCCGGTCCATCGGTCCTCGGCACCCGAGTAGTCGAGATAGTCGCTCAGGTCGCCCATGCTTCCCTCCTCGCCCGGTCCGCGGGCTCAGTCGTTCCCGTTGCTTGCTTCTTCGCTGCGTGCGGGGTCGTATTGCTCGAACCAGCCCATGATGTTGTCGGTCTTCGCGATCAGGTGGCTCGGTCGCGCGGCGATGGAATGCGATGCGCCCGGCACGCGGACCAGGGCCGTGGGCACCTTCATCTGCTTGAGCGCCCCGTAGAACTGCTCGGCTTCCCAGGTCGGCGTGCGCCAGTCCTCCTCGCCGACCATGACCAGCGTCGGCGTGGTCACGTTGCCGACCAGCGACAGCGGGGACAGATCGAAGTACAGGTCGGGATTCTCCCAGGGCGTGGACCGGAACCAGTGGCGCACCACGAAGGCCCCGATGTCGGCCGCCGTGGCCATCGTCGCCCAGTTGATGACGGGCTTGATGCTGGCCGCGGCAGCGAAGCGATCGGTCTTGCCGACGGCCCAGGCCGTCAGCACGCCGCCACCCGAGCCGCCGGTGATGAACAGCCGGTCCTCGTCGACGTATTCACGCTCCACGAGCGCGTCCACGACACTCATGAGGTCGTCGTGGTCGTGGCCCGGGTAGGCCAGGTCGATCTGCTGGGCGAAGTCGCCGCCGTAGCCCGTCGAGCCGCGCGGGTTGGCGTAGACCGTCACGTAGCCCTCGGCCGCGAAGCGCTGGATCTCGGCCGAGAAACTCGGCCCGTACATCGCGAACGGCCCGCCGTGGATCTCGAGGATCATCGGGAAGCTTCCGTTGGCGCTGAAGCCCGGCGGCTTCGCGACCCAGGCCTCGATCGTGCGCCCGTCGTGGCGCGATTCGACCTGGATCTCTTCGATCTCGGCGAGATCCAAGTGCGCCAGCGCATCGTCGTTGAGGTCCGTCAGCACCTCCGCCTCGCCGCGGTCGCGGATCACGGCGATGTCGGCCGGGCGGTCCCAGCGCTGGTAGGTGAAGGCGACCACCGGATTGCGGCCACCGCCGACGCCGAACGCACCCGAGGCATACGGCCGGCCGATGCTCGTGCCGCCGACGTCGTCGGTGCGCTCGCGGACCTCGCCGTCGAGGTCGACCTCGACGAGCACGGTATGGCCCTCGACCTCGGCCAGCGCGAAGATCGAGCGGCCGTTCGGCGCGAAGATGGGGTTCGCGACGGGATGGTCGTAGTCGCCGGTCAGGTTGGTCGGTTCCGAGCCGTCGGCGTTCATCACGTAGAGGTTCGGCTGCTGGTAGGCCAGCACGCGGTCGTCGAAGCCGGTGTAGGCGATGCGCTCGCCGTCCGGTGAGACGGCGGGACTTGCGTCGGGGCCGTCGCGCGTGGTCAGGGCGCGGCGCGAAAGGTCTTCGAGTTCGACGGCGTAGATCTCGCTTTCGATGGGATCCAGTTCCGCATCGGGCACGTCGTTGCCGACGACCAGCAGCGTGTCGGCGTCGAGCCAGGCCGGGCTCGAGAAGTCGTTTTCGCCGTCGGTGACCTGGCGCGGTTCGCCGCCCTGCGCGCCGACCGTGAACACGTGCGTGGCGCCGTCGCGCAGCCAGCCCAGCCCGTCGAAGCGGAAGGTCAGGTCGTCGAAGACGCGCACGGGCTCGGCCCAGTCGGCGCCGGGCGGCGCGTCCGGGGCCTCGGCGAACTCGGGTTCCTCGCCCTCGACGAACATCGAGAACGCAAGCTGATTGCCGTCGGGCGACCAGGCGAACTGGCCCGGCGACTCGATGAACTGCGCCACGGCGAAGTCCGCCCCGTCGTCGAGGTAGCGGATGCGGAGTTCCGAGCCCCGGTCCTTGCGCGCCCGGTAGGCGACGCGGTCGCCGTCGGGCGACCAGCGCGGCGCAGAGACGTCCCGGTCGGTGATCAGCGGACGATGCTTTCCGGACTCGACGTCGAGCAGCCATACCGCGCCGTGCGGCCGGTCGGCGAGCTTGTCGTAGGCGGTGCGCACGTAGACCACGCGCCTACCGTCGGGCGAGACCTGCGGGTCCGCCGCCCACTCGAGCGCGAAGACGTCCATGGCTTCGAAGCGGCGCTCATCGGCGCGTGCCGCCAGCGAGACGAGGGTGATCATTGCGAGGAGCAACGCGGAAATCGATTTCATGTCGGGTGTCTTCCTCGGGGGGATGCGGGACGAAAGTCGATGCCCGATCGTAGCCCACCTGCGATCCCGGGGCGTCGAGACCGGTGGGGTCCGACGATGGGAATCGGCCGCCTGCACGGAGTTTTCACATGGCTGACATTATCCAGTACCAATACTCGTTCCACACTTTCAAATCAGGGAGCCATCGCCATGAATCGCATACTCGAAATGGGTCTTGCCGCTCTGTTGTTCGCTGCCGCGCCATTGGCGATGGCGGACGACCATTACCGCACCTTCGACGAAGAAGCCCAGGCCGAGCTGACGCCGGACCAGGCGCTGCTGTTGCTCAAGGAGGGCAATGCGCGATTCGTCGCCGGCGAGTCCATCGATCGTGACCTGATCGAGCAGCAGAAGGAGACGGCCAGTGGCCAGTATCCGTTCGCCGTCGTCCTGTCCTGCCTCGACTCCCGCTCTGCGCCCGAGGTCGTGTTCGACCAGGGCGTCGGTGACATCTTCGTCGGGCGCGTCGCCGGCAACGTGGTCGACACCAACCTGCTCGGCAGTTTCGAATTCGCCACGGCCGCGGCCGGTTCCAAGCTCATCGTCGTGATGGGGCACACGGCCTGCGGCGCCGTCAAGGGTGCCTGCGACGGCGTCGAACTCGGCAACCTGACGGCCCTGCTCGACGAGATCGAGCCGGCCATCGACGCCGTGAACACGCCGGTGGGCGCCGATCGCTCCTCGGCGAACATCGAGTTCGTCAACGACGTCGTCGAGACCAACGTCCGGATGCAGGTCAACGAACTGCTGCGCGAGAGCGACGTGGTCCGTGAGCTGGTCGAGCAAGGCAAGGTCAAGGTCGTCGGCGCGGTCCACGACATCGCCACCGGCGAGGTCCGGTTCCTCTAGAAACGCGGATTCACGACCCGGCACCTAGGCGAAGGTCTCGCGCCAGCGCATCGATCGAGGTGTCCAGTTGTTCGGACGCCATTGCGCTGAAGTTCTCGTAGTCGGAGAACAGGTCGTGGATTTCCCAGACCGCGTTCCGCAGTTCGCGATCGCGGCAGGCCTGCTCGAAGTCGAAGCCGGCGAGTTCCGGTCGTCCGGCTTCGTCGTACGAGAGGTCCACGCTTGACCAGAGGATGCGGTCGACGACGGGCAGCGAGACCCGGACGCCGCGGACGCCTTCCTTGTAGTTCTGCAGCGCGCTGAACAATCCCGCAATCCGGCCGCTGAGCTCGCGATCCGCCATCGCCGCCAGCGCGCCGGAGGCCACCATCTCGTCGTAGGTACGGTCGACGATCGCGATCGTTCGCTGGTTCTGGTACCCGGCGAAGGTCAGGTCGAAATCCTCGTCGCTCGCCAGCTCTCGATCGCAGCGCTCGAGCGCGCGGAAGACGTCCAGCGCGCGTGCGGAGCGGCCGTCGGCCCGCTCCATCAAGACGTCGAGCTCGTCACGCATGACGCCCAGGTCTTCGCGGAGCCGGACCAGGTATTCGCCCTCGCGCGCGATCACCTGGCGACGCTCGTTCCATTCGGTGACCTGCAGGCCGACGAAGATACCGACCACGACGATCAGGAAGTCGAGGCCGACGGCGAACCAGTTCTGCGCTCGGACATGGCGGGTCAGGCTGCGCAGAATCATCGAGTGTCCTCGAGTGTGTCGCCGCGCAAGCCATCGCACGGCGGGTCGGTTTCGACCGGGCCTTCATCGAGCGAAGGCCGGGCGTCCAGCATAGCGGCAGCCGCCATTCGAAGGAAGGGCGTTCGCGTGCTGGCCGGTCGTGGATGATCCGGACCCGGGGGCACCCGTATACTCCTTGCCAGAGAGGCGTGCGCACTGCGCGGCGGCCACCACGACAGGGGGACCTCATGACCACGGCCTGGATTCTTTCGCGCAGTTCGAAAATGCGCTACGGCGTGGGTGCCGCGATGTACTTCGCCCAGGGCATCCCGCAGGGACTCATGAGTATCGCCTTGCCGGCCTGGCTGGCCAGCCAGGGGGTCGGCGCCTCCGAGATCGGGTCCTACCTCGCGGTCGTCGTGCTTCCCTGGGCCTTCAAGTTGCTGACCGGGCCATTGATGGACCGCTTCGAATACCGGCCGATGGGGCGCAGGCGGCCATGGATCCTGATGGCCCAACTCGGCCTGTCCGTTTCGTTCCTCGCCCTGGTGCTTGTCGACCGCCCGGCCGAGCAGGTCGGCCTGCTGATGCTGATCGGCTTCCTGATCAACTGCTTTGCCGCGACCCAGGACGTCGCCGTCGACGGCATGGCGATCGAATTGACGCCGGTTCGCGAGCAGGGGCGGCTCAATGCCTTCATGAGCTTCGGCAAGTCGGTCGGCTGGGCCGCGACCGCCGCAGTCTCCGGTGTGCTGCTCGGCGTCTTCGGTCTTGCCGTGACCGCGATCCTTGCCGCCGCGGTCTCGATCCTGTTCTTCGCCGTGATGATCGCGGTGCGCGAACGGCGCGCCGAGAAGCGGCTGCCGTGGAGCGCGGGCCGCTCGGCCTCCGATCGCCTTCCGGGCAATTCGTTCGCGGATGTCTTCCGTGGGATCAACAAGGTGCTCTGGACACGGACCAGCATCCTGATCATGGTCGTGATGCTGTTCGACGGGCTGATCTACGGCTACGGGCATGCGTTGATGCCGATCGCCGCGGTGCAGCTGTTCGGCTTCACCACGGCGCAGTGGTCAGGGCTGGTGGCGGTGATGGGGTTGGTCGGCGCCGGTCTCGCGCTGATGGCCGGGCCGTTGATCGACCGGATCGGCGCGAAATCGATGCTGGTGTTCGTGATCGGCCTGGTCGGCCTGCACGCGCTGGTCCTGGCGCAGACCCAGCACCTTTGGCAGGACACGCTGTACGTGCGGACGATGTTGTCTCTGTGGGTCATGCTGTTGCCGGTCACGATGGTCGCGATCCTGGCGCTGGCCATGGCGATCTGCTCGAGCGGCGTGTCGGCCACGCAGTTCGCCATCTACATGTCGATGGCCAACCTCGGCAACTCGGCCGGTTCCAAGATCTACGGCATGGTCGGCGAGCAGGTCGGCTGGGTGCAGTCCTACACGCTGCTGGCGATCCTGGTCGGCGGCATGATCGCGATCCTGCTGCTGTACCGGCCACGCCAGGCCGGCGACGAGGACCCGGGGACGGGGCGCCACGCACCGGCGCGGCACACCGTGTCGATCGGCACCGCGGAGGCCGGCACTTTTTCCAGCGGCGCGATGCCGTGCCCGAAATGCCGCGCCCCGATGGATGCCCGCATCGTGGAAGGCGTCGAGATCGACCGCTGCTCGCGCTGCCGGGGGCTGTGGTTCGATGCCGGCGAACTCGAAACCTTGAAGGCGTCGGCAACGGACGGGGTCGCCGATCGTGCGGATCAAGTCACCGCCGATTCCATCCCGGAGTCGCTGGATCAACTCGACGAGTACGACTGCCCCCGCTGCGGCGCGGAAATGAAGCCGGCCGCGGATCCGGTCCGACCGGACCTGAAGTTCGAAATCTGCAGCGAATGCGATGGCGCTTTTCTCGATGCCGGCGAATTCAGCGACCTGGTGCGTGCCAACCGCTCTACGGAATGATTCCGGACGCCCCGAAGCCGAGGGCCGGGGGATTCACTCGGCCGCCGCTTCGTCGGCCTGGCCCAGTTCGTTTCCGAGAAGTTCGAGCAGACGACTCGCCTGCGCCTGGAGTCCCCGGTTCTGGTCGAGGAGATCGACCGAGATCATCCATTTCTGCACGAGCACGTTGCGGAACTCCCGGTCATCGATGAGCTCGACGATGCGATCGGGGTTGCGCGGTTCCGGGAGCGTGAATTCGCCGTCCAGCCGATCGTGGTGGACCGCCACGTAGTCCATGTTCTCGATGATCCAGGGCTGGAAGGTCTCGACCAGTTCCTGCTCGTGCGTCGCCTGCACCATTTCGATCAACCGGACCCGGGTATCGAAGAACGCCAGCGAATTGGCGATTTCGGAATCATCGATCAGCCGCAGTTCACCGGCGCCGATCAGGTTGTCGTAGGTCCGCGAAGTCCAGTTGAAGGTCGGCATCCACTGGATGCGCCTGAACAGGTCGTTGAGTTCATCGACCGATCGAGAACTCTCGGCGTCCTGCTCGAGCAGCGTTCGCATCGCCTCGATGATTTCGACCAGTGCCTCCGCCTTCGTCTCGAGTTCCGACTGGCTGGTTCGGAAATCCTCGCGAAGGTTCTCGAGATAACTCCGCTCCAGGTTCTGCTCTCGGCGCGCCTCGTTCCAGTTCGCGACCTGGATGCCGATGAACACGCCGACCACGACGATCAGGAAGTCGAGCCCGACCGCAAACCAGTTCTGGTCGCGGACGTGTTTCGTAACGCTGCGCAGGATCATGCGGGCTCCACTCGCTGTCGCAGCGTGGATGACAGGGCCTCGAGTTGCTCCACCCAGCTCTGAACCATCAGGGAGAGGTCCAGGTTCGAATCCAGCACCTCGACCATGGCGTTGATGAACACGGGGTCGGCGCAGAGTTCATTGAAGGCATAGCGAACGACCTGGGTCTGCGATTCCACTTCTTGGATCTCGAAGTCCTCGATGGTCTGGTTTTCCGGGAGCACGAACTGGAACGATACGCTTCGCCAGATGATGTCGCTGGCGCGGCCGAGGTCGCTTGAAAAGTAGTCCACGTAGTCGCGCATTCGCTCGGCCGTCGCAAAGGTCGACGCGATCTGGTCCTTCAGCGCCGTATCCTCGATCCGCGCGAGGGCTTCGCTGGCCAGCATCTCGTCGTAGGTGGTACGGACAATGAAGATCCGGCCGAGACCCTGGTGATTGATCAGGGCGTTGTCGAAAGACTCGCGAGAGGTCTCGTCGAGCGTGCACGTCCGCAGGGCTTCGAGGCTTCGCATGATGTCCTCGACATGCCGATCCCGGTTGCCGCTACCGAACCCCGCGACCCGGATCATCTGCTCCGTGTCGGCAAGCAGGCGCTCCAGATAGGTGCGTTCGGCATTCTCGATGAGCCGCGCTTCGTTCCAGTTCGCCACCTGGATGCCGATGAACACCCCGACCACGACGATCAGGAAGTCGAGCCCGACCGCAAACCAGTTCTGGTCGCGGACGTGTTTCGTAACGCTGCGCAGGATCATCCGTCAGACTCTGCCTGGCCAAGCAGGAGGCGAATCTGCTCGATCAATGCATCGGTTCGTGCTTGCATGTCGTCGATCGCCCGCCGGTTGAATGCGTGATGTTGCGCCAGCGTCGGCAGCTCGGCAAGCGCAGCCGGCCGGGCGATCAGCGCCTCGACCATTTCCAGGGCGCGTTCGGGCGCGATCTCGATCGCGGCGATCGACGCCGCGTTCTCGACGGCCAGAAGCTCGTCAGTGGTTGCCAGGCCCGCGACCGCCGCCTCGTAGCGGCGTTGCGCACTGAGATCCTCGCCGACCCGTGCGTCGTGCTCGATCTCGGCGTAGTGCTCGGCGAGCGCGCGGCGCAGGCCGACCGAGCGGATCAGGGTCAGCCGGCCCGTGCTCTGCAGTTCCCGGAACACGAAGGCGTTGATGTTCGGGAAGGCCCGCCAGCTGACGGTCTCGATCGCCCAGGGAACGACGCTGGGCGTTTCTGCCGCGAGCTCCGGGTTCCGGGCGAACGCCTCGAGTCGTCGTACGGCGTCGATCCGGTTGTCGTTGGATCGCAGCGTCGCGGCCATGTGGGCGCGCTCGATCTCGAGGTCTTCGACCAATCGGGCCAGGTATTCGCGCTCGAGCGTCCGCTGGCTGCGGTCTTGGCTCCACTGGTCGACCTGAAGTGCAAACAGGATGCCGGCCGCCACGATCACGAATTCGATCAGCACCATGAACCAGTCCTGCCGTCGCAGGGCGGCCGCGAATCGTCCGAGGATCATTCGCTGCCCTCCGGAGCTTCGTCGTCCTCACGGCCTGTTCGATTCACCTCGTCGATCAGCGCGACGCCGTCGCGGGTGACGTTCCGAATGAATCCCAGCGTGACGTGGAGTTCGGACAGCCGGCCGTGCAGATACTCCTCCAGTTCCTCGCTGGCGTGCAGATCCGTGGCGGCCTGGCGGACGCGGTCGAGATCGTCGGGCGGGGGGCAGGCCGGCATGTACTCCTCGATGGTCTCGCGGCCCGTCTGGCTCGCATCGAAATCGTAGCAGCGGGTCCAGATGTACTGCTGCAGCGGCCAGGGCATCTTGCGTCGGATCAGGGCGCGATACGGGTCAATGGTCCCGAAGGTTATGCCGATTTCGCGCGCGCTCTCGTCGTAGTAGCTGGATAGTGCCGAGCGGATTTCGGGGCCGCCGATCAGGTCGAGTTGTCCGGCGCTCTGCATCTCCCGATAGACCTGGCCGTGGAGCCCGAATGGCCAAGCCTGGCCGGCCTGGAACAGCGCGACCAGGAATTGCCAGCGTGCGGCATCGGTGTCCGGCGGCGGGCCATCGAGCACCGTATCGGCGTACTCGCCGAAGTCCGACACCCCCTCGAAATAGATCGTCCGCAGGCGCATCAGCTCGATCTCGTCGCGGATGTTGTCCACCAGGCGCGCGCGCGCCGTCTCGGACCGCGCGTCACGCTGCCGCGCGTCGTTCCAGTTCGCGACCTGGATGCCGATGAACACCCCGACCACGACGATCAGGAAATCCAGGGCTACGGCGAACCAGTTCTGGTCCCGTACATGCTGCATGACGGAGCGGAGGATCATCGGTGCGGGTCCGGGGCGTCGGGACTGCGTCCGGCCGGCTCGAGCGCGTCCAGCGCTCGCTGCACCTGGATCGCGAGCCCGCTCGAATTGATTGCCGCCGAGTAGGCGTGGGAGTAATGCCAGTTCAGCGATGCGATGAGTCCCGGATCGGCCCGCAAGGTCTGGGCAACTCGGTCGAGCATGGCTTCGTCGACATCGATCACGCAGTTTTCCGTGAAGCCGACGATGACCGCGGTCTCGAGCCGCACGTCGCTGCAGCCTTCCCGGATCGCTTCCTGGACGGGCAACGGAATCATCCGGCGGACCCGTTCCCGGTATTCGGAGTCGTAGAGCTGGTCATTCGCTTCGCGGAGGAAGTCGAACGCGAAGTACTCCGCGAGTCGCGCCGCCGCTGCCGTCGGAATCAGGCCGATGTGGCCCGATGACACGATCTGATCCCAGGTGGCGCGAGTCTGTGGATCGTAGTTGATCTCGGAGGCACGATAGGTCGCCTTCACGAGTGACCTCGCGTCGGGTGAGGGTTGCCCCAGCAGCCGTATGGCGTCACGGACGCTGTCCAGCACTTCCCGGTAGTAGGTTTCCATGCCCTTGAGGGCGGCGAGGTCGGTCTCCAGGTCCGCGATCAGGCGAAGTCGATAGTCTTCTCCGAGACGGCGATCTGCCATCTCCTCGTTCCAGTTCGCCACCTGGATGCCGAGGAATACGCCGAGCACGACGATCAGGACCTCGAGCACCACCGTCGCCCAGTCCTGGCGACGCAGGGCATCGGCGAGGCGGCGCAGGATCATGTTCAGCGCTCCAGCTTGACCAGGGCGTTACCCAGACCCGAGACGTAGACCGGTCCGCCGTCGGGCGTCAGGATGATGCCGGTCACCAGCCCAGGCAGCGGTTCAAACATCCCGGGTCCGAGCAGGTCCAGCGTGGACTCGCCGGCATCGAGGCGCCGGTTCCACTCGGTGGTCAGCGCTTGGCTGGTTTCGGGCGTGGGATCGAAGGCGGTCCGGACCCGGCCGGTCCCGGGATCGACGACGACCACGGCGTTGCCGATCGGCGAGGCGATCCACAGCGTGCCGTCTTCATCGAGCTCCAGGTTGTCCGGGGTCGTGACCTCCGCGAGCACCCGGCGGTTGCTCAGCCGGCCCGACTCGAGGCCCAGGTCGAAGGTCAGGATGCGGTTGGCAAGAAGTTCGGCGACATACAGTCGGTCCCGGCCTGCGTCGTAAACGATGCCGTTGGCGAAGTCGAGTCCGTCGATGACCTTCTGAGGCTGGGGATCTGGCCGGCCGACCTGCTCCGGGGCCATCCGATACACGGCGCCGTCACCGAGTGGCCGTTCGGCGGCCGCGAACATCCGGGCCTCGGCTTCGGGGCCTCCGGGGTTCTCGGTCGACTGCGTGAACCAGACGGCGCCGCTCGGATCGCGGATCACGCTGTTGACGCCGTACGGGTGATCGAGGATCCGCGTCACCTGCTGCGTTTCGGAGTCGACCCGGAAGATCTTGCCCTCGGTGATGTCGGCGACCAGCACGTGCCGCCCGTCGGGCTCCATCGAGATGCCGTTCGGGCTGCTCCAGCCGAGGGCAGGCTTCGATATGAATCCTGCCGCCTGGAAATCCCCGAACGGCCGGGTCGACCCGTCGGGTGCGATGGCCACGAGGCCGTGATCGAAGTCGCCGACGAGCAGCGTTCCATCGGGCAGTGCAACCCCGTCCTCGGCGTGGGTCAGCGAGCGGTCCGGAGGGAACAGCGTCACGTCGTCGAGGGTCCAGACTGGATGACCCTGCCTCTCGTTCGGCGCGGAGGAGCATGCGGCCAGCGCCGCTGCCAGCAGCGGAATCATCAGAAGTCTCTGCATGAAACAGCTCCGAGGGTTCGAGCGACCGGGAAGGGCTTCGCGAAGGTCATGAATCCGGGTGCAGGTAGAAGACCTTGCTCAGGATCTGCCATTCACCGGCAACCCGGACCAGCGTGAAGAAGTCGGTGAACCGGTGTCCGGTCCAGTCGTGGAGTTCGATGCGTACCGAGGCGGCCGTGCCCTCGACGTCGATCCTCGGCGCATCGGCGCGCACCGACTCGGCGGGCCCGTTCTCGTCGTGCCATTCGTAGAACATCTCGATCGGACCGGCGAACAGGTCGGGTCCCACATAGCCGCAGATCGTGGCCAACTCGTGGAAGATCGGCCGAAGCACGGCGTTGTCGCCGGTCCGCGCGCCCTCCAAATAGGTTTCCATGAGCTCGCGGATGCGGTTGTCGTCTTCGCCGGGCGGGGTGGAGGTGTTCATGGAGTCTGGACTCTCCGGTCGAGTTGGGGAGGATGGCTCAGAGCCACTGCGCGACTTCACCGCGGATCGGCGAGACCGGCTCGTGGACGGTCCGATGGCGCAGGTCGTCGATCGACGCGCCGTTCTCGAGCGCGGACACCCACTGCTCGGGATCGAACTCGACGCCGACGGGATTGGCCTCCATGGCGGGACCCCGGATGAAGTCGTTGAGTTCGTCGGTGGAGTCGAAGGCGTCGACCTGGAACTCCATCTGGTTGCCGTCGGGGTCGGCGTAGTACATCGAGATCGTCAGCCCGTGGTGCACGCACCAGTAGGGCTCGATGCCCTCGGCCTTCAATTCGGAATAGTTGTCCAGCAGGTGCTCCAGCGACGCGTGCGTGAAGGCGACGTGGTCGATCCCCACCCTGTCGGACTTGTCCTGTCCGGAGCCTTCGGGATCGACGGTGGCCAGGTCGAGGAACGCGAGCCGATGGTGTTCGTCGTCGAAGGTCAGGAACGCCATCGCGGGATTGCGGTGCTGGACCTCGGCGCCGAATACCTTGCCGTACCAGTCGAGCATTTCCTCGAATCGGCGGGTGCGGTAGACGACGTGCGCGAGCTTGCTGGGGCGATGGTGCGGCATGACGGGGACTCCCTGTCGAGATGGCGCAGGCGTGGCGGAGTCCGTCGATGGCGGGCCGCCCTTACGGTGTGACGGATTTCACAATACACGCGAATGCCGTAAGCACGCAATAGCGGTGCTTGCACCCGGGCTCCTTGCCAGGCCGGGCCCCTCGGCCGCGGCCGTTCATCGCTGCGGTATCGGCACGGCCTCGACGAAAGGCTCGATTCCCATCGCGCGGTGGATGGCTGCGGGTCGGTAGAGCCGATGGCCCTTCAGCGTCATGGCGGTGTTGCGTACCGCCCCGATGTCCTCGAGCGGATTGCCGTCCAGGGCGACGAGGTCGGCAACGTAGCCGGGGGCGATTCGCCCGACCCGGTCGGCGACGCCGACGACCGCGGCCGATTCGACGGTCGCGATGCGCAGCACGTCGGCGTTCGGGATTCCCGCCTCGGCGTAGAGTTCGAGTTCGCGGTGCAGCGTGAAGCCGGCCAGCGCATCGGTGCCGGCGACGAGCCGTACGCCGGCCTCGTGCAGCCTGCGGATCATGTCGAGCAGGGCGCGCGCCGACTGCGCGTAGCGGCCGGCGTTTTCCTCGTCGATGTCCATCCGCCCGGCCAGCATGGACCGCCGGACGCTGGGCGGGAAATGGTCGGCCACCATCACGTAGGACGGGCTGATCTCGCCGGACCGGTGCCGGAACATGTCGTCGAAGATCGACACCGTCGGATCGACGACGATGTCCTCGCGGACCAGCAGGCCGATGAAGTCCTCGACCTCGTCGGAATCCAGGTCCAGCGAGCCGGCGCCTTCGGCCACGAGCGTGAACCGGAGCGGGGTCCGGGTGTCGTCGTCGGGACCGGCCAGGAAATTCAGGAACAGCATGTTGATGTGCTGGATTTCGTCGAAGCCGGCCCGGACGGCGGCCTCGGTGGTCATGCCCGACGGGACATGACCCGACAGCTTCATGCCGCGGGCATGGATGGCCTCGGCCATCGGTGGAACCCACTCCGGATCGATCGACGAATAGATCTTGATCTGCGGGTAGCCCTGCCCGTGCAGCGTCTCGATGAAGCCCAGCGCGTCGTCCACGGATTCCGCCAGGTTGCCGGTCGGGGCCGCGAACGGCCCGGCTGCGTCGATGAAGCCCGCGCGGTGGACGCGCGGCCCGATCGCCGTTCCGCGGTCGAAGCGCTCGATCGTGTCCATGAGTCGCGCGTGATCGTTGGCGAGGTCGCGCACCGAGGTCACGCCGGCCGCGATGTGCAGTGCGCCGTCGGTGGTCCCGACGTGCACGTGCATGTCCCAGAGCCCGGGCATCAGCACCCGTCCGCCGCCTTCGATGGTCGTGGCATCGGCGCAATCGATGGCGTCGCTGCGGCCGACCGCGGCAATGGTGCCGTCCTCGACGCGGACGGCGGAATCTTCGCGGAGTCTCCCGGCGTCGACGTCCAGGACCCGGAAGCCGGTCAGGCAGAACGATCCGGGGAGTTCGTGGGTCAGCGCCTCGGCCCGGGCAGCCAGGAAAGCCGCTTCGGCCTCCCGTTGACGGGTATCCAGCGCGGACAGGACGTCGGCCCCACCTTCGGGCACCAGGCCCATCCAGCCCATCGCCAGCGCGAACAGTTCGCGGTCGGCATCCAGCCACAGGTATTGCGGATCGAAGCCGAGACCGGAGATCGCGTAGAGCGAAACGACGCGATTCTCGCCGTCGTATTCGACGGTTTCATCGGCCAGCTTCTCGATCGCCGCCGAGCCGGTCGGCCACAGGTCCAGTTCCCGATCCGGGGCGGCGAGCAGCGCACGGGCGAGAGCGGCCGCGTATTCCGGGCTGGCGTCGTTGGCCACATAGAAGGCATCCAGCGGTCCTTCGTCGCGTCCCGATTCGAGCGTGCTGGTCCACTCGGCGACCCCGTCGCCGTAGGAAAAGGACTCGTCGACCGGCGCACCCATGTAGGCCTTGCCCGTGCTCTCGAAGGCGAGCACCTCTCCCGAGGCGTCGGTCACGAATCGCGTGTCCAGGGCAGGCCCCCGTCCCCGGTCATTGAACTCGAAGTGCGTCGTGCGCACGCGGTCTTCGTGCCGGTTCACGATCAGCTCGCCCGACTTCTCTCCCTGGGTCAGCCAGTCGTAACGGACGCTGGTTTCGGCGCGCAGAGTCAGAGACAGCGTCAACAGGGTCAGGCAAGACAGGAAACGGATCATGGTGCAGGCTCCTCGGACGGGGCGTCCGGCGCAGTTGTGGGCGGGATGGCGACGGTCGAATACATGGCCCGCCACGATCATCGGTCATTTACGGCTCGGTCTCCAGCACCCAGGTGCCGATCTCGACTCCCCAGATGGCCGAACCGCGGCTTGCAAGCAAGGGGTCGTCCAGGGTTTGCGTCGGGAGATCATCGGCACTCGATCTCGCCGGACGGGAGCCGGCTGCAGTAGTCGGGCCAGCCGTTGGCGTCCCAGTAGGCCGGCAGATCGACCGATTCGAGCAAGTCCAGGAACCCGGGCAGAGCGCGCAGGTCGTCGAAGATCGGCGCCCAGATCCACTCGAGTTCGCCCTGCACGTTCCGCTCCAGGTAGGCCTGCTGGGCGCGAAGCACGGGTTCGGGACGACCGGCGTGCAGCAGGACGAGATGCACGAGCATCTGACGCACCAGGGCATCGGAATCGAGCGAGAGCAGATAGGCTTCCAGCGCGTCGAGCGTCTGCGGATCGCCGGGTGAGCGAAGCGCCGTGACCGCCAGCGCCATCGCATCGTCGGTGCCCCCGGTATCGTCGAACTCCATGCCTTCGATCACGGCCGCGGCCCGGTCGGGGCGCTGCATGGCGAGCGCCGCTGCGACGCGGTAGGTCTCGAGCCACCCCGGCGACCCGCGCGTCAGCGAGTCGAGCAGGGCCCGGTCGGCGTCGTCCGGCCGGCCGTGGATCAGCAGAGCTTCAGCGTACGCGCCGGTCAGTGGGGCCAGATAGGGATCGATCAGGTATCCGCGCTCGGCGACCTCCAGCATCTCGTCGACGCGGCCGGTCATGCCGAGGAACTCCGCGTAATCCTCGAGCAGTTCCGAAGACTCCGGGTCCAGCGCCATCGCGCGTTCGAAGACGCGCTCGGCCTCGTGCCACTGCCACGACGCGCGATGGCTCGACGCCAGCGCGGTCAGTGCATCGACGTTTTCAGGGTCGAGAGCCAGCGCCCGCTCGGCGTATTCGAAGGCGCGCTCCAGGTCGTCCGACACGTCGGCCACGATGGCGGCGGTTGCCCACGCCGGCGCGAAGCCCGGATCGATCTCGGTGACCGCGCCGAGCAGTTCGTCGGCGCGCTCGAGGTTGTCCGTCCCGCGAAGGCGCAGCAGGCGGCGGGCCTGGAGGAACATCCGGTAGGCCTCGGGGTCGGCGGTGGTCAGCGCCGCCGGCGCGGCCGGTTCCTCGGCCAGCGTCTCGCTGAGGGCCGCCGCCACGCTTTCGGCGATTTCTTCCTGGACCGCGAACACGTCGACCAGCTCGCGATCGAAGGTCTCGGACCACTCGTGGAATCCGTTGCCGACATCGATCAGCTGCGCCGTGATCCGCACCATGTCGTTCGCCGACCGCACGCTGCCCTCGATGACGTGCGTGACGCCGAGCTCCCGGCCGATCTCCGAGACGTTCCGATTGTGGTTCTTGAACGCGAAGACCGACGTTCGCGCGGCCACCGAGACGTCGGTGCGGCGAACCAGCGCGTTGATGATCTCCTCGGTCATGCCGTCGGAGAAGTATTCCTGCTCGGCATCGGCGCTCATGTTGACGAACGGAAGAACGGCAACCGAGGCGGTCTCGTCCGGCGGGCAGGCGAACGGAATCTCGGCGGGCGGCGGGCGCCGGATGCCCTCACGGGCCAGCTGCGCGCTGAGGTTCGGATACGGGGACGGGTCGAAGAACGGGTAGATGAGGAAATTGGCCAGGTCGTCGCGCCCCGCTGCGGTCTCGTCGAGCGGTGCGAGCACGCGCTCGGCGGCCGCCTGGTTGCCGAGGATCTTCTGCACGTACCAGCGCGTCCAAGTCTTGCTGGCCTCCGCGGCCGCGGCTTCGGCCCGCTGCCGGTCGCCGACGCGGCAGGCGGCGCGGATCCGGACCGCGGTCTTGAATCGCGGATCCAGGTCGCCCGACAAAAGGCCGGGCTCGAGGTGCTCCGCTGCTTCGAAGCGACCGGCCCAGAGGAAGCCGCGATGGGCCTGGTACTGGATTTCCTCGCTGCCGGGATCCAGCGCCAGCGCGCGGGCCAGCTGATCGGCGCCTTCCTCGATGAGGGCCGGTCCGGTCAGCAGCATCTGCGCGCCGACGTCCCAGACCACGGAGGGATCGTCGGGCGCGATGCGCAGCATCTCTCCGGCCGCGCGGCGGACCATGGCGACGTTCTGGAGCTTGCGACCGAGGTTCAGGTAGTCCTGCCAACCGAGGAGGTCGTTGGGACGTTGTTCGAGATATTCGGACAGCCGCGTCCGGGCGAGCTCGAAATTCATCTGCATGTCGGCGGCGAAGGCCTCGTATTTCAGCCGGGCAGGCGAACTCCCGGCCGCGTCGACGGCCTCCTGGATCGCCGCCTGTGCCCGGCGCCAGGCCTCCTCGCTGGAGAGGCCTTCTGCGAACGGCATGGCGCTGGACTGGGCGGCTTCGCGGTAGAGCTGCGCCAGCTGATAGGTGGCTTCGGCGAAGCCCGGGTCGATGCGGCGCGCGCGCTCGAGCGCCTCGAGCGCCGGCCCCACCGAGAACCGGCCCGTCGACCCCGCCTCGCGAACCAGTTCGTTGCCCCTCAGGAAGGCCGTGTAGGCCTCGACCGAGCGCGTGCCGACGCGGACCATCTCGCGCAGCGCCTCCGGGTCCATCGCGGTCTCCAGTGCCGTGGCGATGTCGGCGGCGATGTCCTCCTGGATCGAGATGACTTCGTCGGGTGCCCGATCGTAGGTTTCGGACCAGACATGGAACCCGTCGTCGCTGCGGATCAGTTGCGCCGTCACGCGGATCCGTTCCGCGCTTCTGCGCACGGATCCCTCCAGCACGTGGGCCACGCCCAGCGCCTCGCCGATCTCGGTGACCGGCTGCTCGGAGTCGCGATAGCGGAACGACGAGGTCCGCGAGGCCACGCGCAGGTCGGGCGTCTGGGCCAGCGCGTTGAGGATTTCCTCGGCCAGTCCGTTCGCGAACCAGGCGTCGTCGCCGCCGGGCGAGTAATCGTCGAAGGGCAGCACGGCGATCGACCGGTCGATCTCGGCCTCCGTGGAGTCGTCGCCGTCCGGCCAGAAGCGCTCGGCCAGCAGGACGGCAAGGACCAGCACCAAGACCATGATGATCAGCCGATCGAGTTTCCGGCCGGTCGTCGGTGCGATGGACTCATCGGGCGCGACGTCCTTCTCGCGTTTCATGCCCTCGGGCGTCAGCTCGAAGGCCCAGGCCAGGAAGATCGCGACCGGAAAGCCCAGACCGAGCAGCACGAACAGCATCGGCATGAACCAGTCCGGGAAGCCGAGGTTGTCGGCCGCGACGTCGCCGACCTGGACGACCAGCCAGGCGACCACGGCATAGGCCGCGGCCACCCGGAACACGTTTCTTCGGCGGAGTTCAGCGAACAGGTTCATGTCGGCGTCAATCGCATTCGAAATCGGCCTCCTGAAGTGGGCGACATTGCGGCGGGAAGCTGTGCTCGCGCCA
>JAWVZQ010000019.1:0-20635 GCA_033722095.1 Wenzhouxiangellaceae bacterium
GTATCGACGATCCAGGTGTCCTTGCTGCCCCCGCCCTGCGAGGAGTTGACGACCAGCGAGCCGGCCTTGAGCGCCACGCGCGTCAAACCGCCCGTGGTGACATCGATCTCGCGCCCGGAAAGGATGAACGGTCGCAGGTCCACGTGTCTCGGCCCCACGCCGCCCGGGAAGAAGGTCGGACAGGTCGACAGCGCCAGCGTCGGCTGCGCGATGTAGTTGCGCGGGTCGGCCTTGATGAGCTTGCGGAACTCCTGCTGCTCCTTCTTCGTCGAGCGCGGCCCGATCAGCATGCCGTAGCCGCCCGACTCGTTGGCCGGCTTGACGACGAGCTCGTCGATGTGATCGAGCACGTACTTTCGGTCCTCGTCGACGCTGCACTTCCAGGTCGGCACGTTGCCGAGCTTCGGCTCCTCGCCGAGGTAGTAGCGGATGATCTCGGGCACCCAGGCATAGACGACCTTGTCGTCGGCCACGCCGGCGCCCGGCGCGTTGGCCAGCGCCACGTTGCCGGCCCGCCAGGCACGCATGAGGCCGGGCACGCCGAGCAGCGAGTCCTCGCGGAAGGCTTCCGGGTCGATGAACGCGTCGTCGATGCGGCGATAGATGACGTCGACGGGCTCCAGGCCCGCGATCGTGCGCATGTAGACGCAGTCGTCGCGGTCGACGACGAGATCGCGGCCCTCCACGAGTTCGACGCCCATCTGCTGGGCCAGGTAGGCGTGCTCGAAATAGGCCGAGTTGTAGACGCCCGGTGTGAGCACCACGACGCCGGGATGCTCGACGGGCCGCGGCGAAAGCGAGGCCAGCATGTCGAACAGCTGGGAGGGGTATTCGTCGACGGGCTGGATGCCCGCGTCCTCGAACAACTCGGGGAACACGCGCTTCATGACCTGGCGGTTCTCGAGCATGTACGACACGCCCGAGGGGATGCGCAGGTTGTCCTCGAGCACGTAGATCGTGCCGTCCTTGTCGCGGACGAGGTCGGAGCCGCAGACATGGGCCCAGATACCCAGCGGCGGCGAGACGCCGCGGCACTGCTCGCGGAAGTTTTCCGAGCCCTCGATGAGGTCGGCCGGCACGACGCCGTCGGCGATGATCTTCTGGTCGTTGTAGAGATCGTCGATGAACAGGTTCAGCGCTCGCACGCGCTGCCGCAGGCCCTCGGCCACGCCGTCCCATTCCTTCTTGGGAATGACGCGCGGAATCAGGTCGAACGGCATCGCGCGGTCGACGCCCGTGTCCTCGAAGTAGACGCGGAACGTGATGCCGGCAACGAGCGCGGCGACCTCGCAGGCCGCCTTGCGATCCTTGAGTTCGTCCGCGTCGAGCCCCTTCAGGTATTTCCACACGGCGCGCGCTGCGGCGCGCGGGCGGCCGGAGGGGCCGACGAGCTCGTCGTAGAAGTCCTCTACGCGGTAATCGGATAGGTCCATCCTTTTAACCTACACGGTTCGCGTCGACGATTCAGACCCTTTCCCGGCTGATACGATGACCGCTCCCCCGAACCCGGTGGTCGCGATGAACCCGACCGATGTGGCCATGGCCGATGCCGACGACGCACTGCTCGTCGTGGTCGACGTGCAGGGGCGGCTGGCCCGCCTCATGCACGAAAGCGAGCGGATGATCCGCGCCCAGCAGATTCTCGTTCGCGGATGCCGCAGGCTCGACGTACCGGTCGTCTGGGCCGAACAGCTTCCCGACAAGCTCGGTGCCACCGTCGACGAACTGCACGGACCACTTGAGGGACTCCAGCCTTCGGCGAAGTCCAGCTTCGGCTGCATGGGCGACGCCACGCTGGGCGGGGCCATCCGGGACTCGGGCCGCGGCCAGGTCCTGCTCTGCGGCATCGAGGCGCATGTCTGCGTGTGGCAGACGGCGGCGAAGCTGCTCGACGAGGGACGCGAGGTCCACGTGATCTGCGACGCGGTGTCGTCCCGGAGCGTCTTCAATCGCGACATCGCGTTCCGGCGCATGGAACAGGCCGGCGCACGGCTCAGCAACGTCGAGATGGTGCTGTTCGAACTCATGCGCGACGCCAGCCACCCGGCGTTCCGCGACGTCACGAAGCTGCTGAAATAGCGGCTCGACACCGCGGGGGAAGCATCGGACTGTAAAGGGGCGCCCGGGCGCACCTGGGACGGTTCGACGCGAATCGCCTTCCCCTCACATGTTCAGCGACCGTCCGCCGTCGACGGCCAGCACCTGGCCGGTCACGTAGTCGGCGTCCAGCGCCAGCCAGGCCACGGCCCTCGCCACGTCGGCCGGCTCGCCGCCGCGACGCATCGGGATGCGCTCCAGCGTTTCCTTCTTCTCGTCGGCGTCGGGCGCGCCCTCGCCCTCGGGCCAGAGGATGAGGCCGGGCGCCACGGCATTGACGCGCACGGCCGGTGCGAGATCCTTGGCCAGCGCGCGGGTCTGCATGATGAGCCCGGCCTTGGCCTGCGCGTAGATGGCATGGCCGGCCAGCGGCACCTGGCCATGGATGTCGACGAGGTTGACGATGGCCGAGCCGTCGCCCATTTCCTCGCTGGCCGCGGCGCTGAGCCGCATCGGCGCGCGCTGGTTCGTATCCACGAGTTCGTCCCAGTCGTCCTCGGAGAACCCGGCCACGGGTGTCGGGTAGAACGTAGAGGCATTGTTGACGAGCACGTCGATGCGCCCGAACGCCTCGAGGCAGGCGCCGACGATGCGCGGCGCCGCGGCGGGATCGCGCAGATCGGCCGAGACGAATGCCGCGGAACCGTCACGAAGCCCGTTCAGCGTATCGGCGAGCGCCCGCGCCTCGCTCGTCGAGCGGTTGCAGTGGATCAGTACCGACAGGCCTCGCTCGTGCAGCGTCTCGACGATGCAGCGGCCGATGCGCCGCGCACCGCCCGTTACAATCGCGGCCCTGTCCCGTCCCGGTTCGTTCATGTGCGCGACCCTTCCCTGTCGTTGCCGGACCCGCCCCGCGAACTCGCGGAGTTGAGCCGGGAATTGTGCACGACGCTCGTGGAGGCCATCGAGTCCGGCGGCCCCATGCCGTTCAGCGAATTCATGGAGCGCGCACTCTACGCGCCCGGACTCGGCTACTACGTCAACGGCCTGCACAAGTTCGGCGCGGCCGGCGACTTCGTCACGGCGCCCGAGCAGGGGACGCTGTTCGCCGCGTCGCTGGCGCGGGCCCTGGACCCGGTGACCGACTCCCTGGGCCCGGGCTGGACGCTGCTCGAGGCCGGGCCGGGCTCCGGGGCACTGGCCCGGGACCTGTTGGCGCAACTCGAGCGACCGCCCGGGCGCTGCCTGCTGCTCGAGCGCAGCGCCGCCCTGCGCGAAGTCCAGCACGAAACGCTGGCCGAACTGCCCGGCGGCCTGCGCGAGCGCATCGAGTGGATCGACGCCCCGCCCGGCCGGCCGTTCGACGGCGTCGTGCTGGCCAATGAAGTCCTCGACGCACTGCCCGTGGCGCGTTTCCGGATGACCGACCGCGGCCCGCGCGAACTGGCCGTGACGGTCGAGAACGGGCGCTTCGCCTGGACGACGTGGAAGGCGGGCGACCGGCTGGCCGCGGCGCTGGACCACGTACTCGGCGACCTGCCGCACGACCTGCCGGTCGGCTACGAGAGCGAGGTCTGCCCCGACCTGCCCGGCTGGGTCGACGCGGTCTGCGCGCCGCTTCGACGCGGCTGCGCGATGTTCGTCGACTACGGCTACCCGCGCCGCGAGTACTACCTGCCCGAGCGCAGTGGCGGCACACTGGTCTGCCACTACCGGCACCGCGCGCACTTCGACCCGTTCGCCTGGCCCGGGCTGACCGACCTTTCGGCCTTCGTCGACTTCACGGCGCTCGCCGAAGCCGGACTTGCCGCCGGCCTCGAACTCGATGGCTTCACGACCCAGGCCGGGCTCGTGCTCGGCAGCGGCGTGGCCGAGCGGCTGGAAGGCGGAATGCCGGACGACCGGCGGCTCCGGCTCGCCGGCGAACTCAAGCGCCTGGTCCTGCCCGGCGAAATGGGCGAGAAGTTCAAGGCCATGGCGTTCCGCCGCGGCGACGCATCGGCACCCGACGGCTTCGCGCTCCCCGACCTGTCCGGCCGGCTCTAGGCCCGGCGGCTTCCGCCGGCTCCGGTGAGCCGAGGGGGCCATGTATGCTGGACGCGGCTGATTCCGGCACGGAAAACGGCGCATGGTGCATCCCACCGGACTGGTGATCGCAATCCAGACCACGCAGGGCATCGCGAGCCTCGTGCTGGCGATGCTGCTGCTGGTCTTCTACCGGAACTTCGGCCATGGCTTCCTCCGCCACTGGGCGCTGGCCGCGGCCGCGCTCGGCGTCTACCAGGGCCTGTCCTCGGCGGCGTTGGGCCTGGCCTGGACCGGCGAGTCCCGGGCCGCACTGCGCCTGCTCTTCTCGATGGCCTCGCTGGCCGCGGCCTACGCGCACGTCGCCTGGCTCATGCTGGGCACCTGGGAGGCGCTGAAGCAGCGCTCCGTACCGACCCGCCGGGTCTGGGCACTGGTCGCGACCGCTGCACTCGTCGGCGTGGCTTCGGCGGCCGTGGTGCCGTTCGACCCCGAAGCGCGTGGGCTGCGCATGCTGGTCCGCGTGGAGTTGCGCTATGCGCTGACGGGGCTGGCCTTCGTGCTCGCCGGCGTCGTCCTCTGGCGCGCCCAGGAGCGCGGCGGCATGGTCGGCGCCCGGCTGGGTTCGATCGGCTTCACGCTCTACGGCCTGCAGATGTTCCATGTCGTGGCCATCAACGCCTGGATGCGCCTCGGTCATCCCATGCCGACCTGGACGCCCTATCTCGGCCTGCCCGAGTTCCTGTTCCAGGTCCTGTATTCGCTGGGCATCATCGTCTGGCTGCTGGAGATCCAGCGCCAGGCCTCGCACCGGGCGCGCTCGCAACTCCGGCACGCCCGCCTGCACGACCCCACGACGGGCCTGCCCAACCGCGCGCTGCTCGTCGAGCAGCTCGAGTCGTTGACGCAGCAGCGCGGGGCGGCGCACGTGGCCGTGGTCTGCCTCGGCGCCAACCGCTTCGAACTCGTTCACCGTGGTCTGGGCTGGCGCCGCGCCGAGCAGCTGATGCGGCGCATCGGCCTGCGCATCCACCACTCGCTGGGCAACCGCTGCATGCTGGGCCGGCTCAGCGAGCGCGATTTCCTCATCGCGCGCCCCACGCTGGACACACCGGAGATGATCCGCGACTGGGTCGAGAGCCTGCTCGGCGTCCTCGCCCGGCCCGTCGAGCTCGACGGCGAGGAACTGTGCCTGACGTTCTGCGCCGGCGTGAGCATGTATCCCGAGGACGGGCGTGACGCCGAAACGCTGATCGAGCGTGCGCAGCACGCCCTGATGCAATCCGGGCAGATCGGGCGCGACGTGACGCTGTTCCTGCATGCGGAAACCGGCCGCCAGGGCGAGGCCATGCTCCGCTTCGAGACCGAACTGCGTCGCGCGGCGGACGAGAAGCAGTTCGAGATGCACTTCCAGCCCATCGTCGACGCCGCCAGCGGAGAGGCGGCGAGCGTCGAGGCGCTGCTGAGATGGCGTCATCCTTTGCAGGGAA
The DNA here is from genome assembly GCA_033722095.1 of Wenzhouxiangellaceae bacterium. Lineage (GTDB taxonomy): Bacteria > Pseudomonadota > Gammaproteobacteria > Xanthomonadales > Wenzhouxiangellaceae. The sequence goes on from JAWVZQ010000019.1 coordinate 5,553, forward strand.
TCCGCCTGCCGGAGACGTTCCTCGACGAGGCCGCCAGCATCGGCGTCCTGGCCCGCATGGAGCACGACATCCTGCGCATGTCCCTGGAGCAACTGGCCCGCTGGCACCGCGCCGGCAGGACGAGTCTGACGGTCTCGGTGAATCTCAGCGCTCAGCGATTCGGCCAGCCCGACATCGTCGACGAGATCCTTCGCCAGTGCCGGGAATCGGGCGTCGAGCCGCAATTCCTCGAACTCGAGATCACCGAGAACACGGCGATACAGGACATGCGGCGCGCCTCGGAGACGATCGAAGCCCTGCGCGAGGCGGGCGTGCGCATCTCGCTCGACGACTTCGGTTCGGGTTACTCGAGCCTCGCCAGCCTGCGGAAACTGCCCGTGGACTGCATCAAGCTCGATCGCGGGTTCCTCGAAGACCTCGAAGCCGATCCGCGCCAGCGCGAACTCATCAAGGCCGTCGTGGACCTCGGCCACTCACTCGGCATGCAGGTCGTCGCCGAGGGCGTGGAGCGGCCGGGTCAGCGGGCATTCCTCCGCGACATCGGCTGCGACCGCCTGCAGGGTTTCCTGCTCCAGCGGCCCGCGCCGGCCGCCGAGTGTCGCTTCCGGTTCCTGCTCGACGACGCGGATCCGGGCCGGTGAAACCGTGCCGGCCGGCGCCGCGCGCCGGTCAGTCCGCTGCCGGCAGGTCTCGCGGACGGCCCAGGGCGCGCACGCGGTCGACGCGCTCGGCCTCGACGGCCCGGCCCACCTCGGGGCCGGCCAATCCCCGTTCGACGAAGGCACGCGCATCGACGTCCTGCGTCGCGGCACGCGCCCGGCGCAGGAACTCCGCCTGCGGATAGGACCGGTCCTCGAGGCCCTTGCGGCCGCGATGATCGGCTTCGCAGGCGGCCAGGAATTGCTCGAAGCGCTCGGGGCGGCGCCACGCATCGGTCTCGCCGAGCAGCCGCACGACGCGAGCGGGCCGCAACTCGAGGGCGCGATGGCAGACCAGGTGCAGGCGGCAGACGAGTCGAGCCAGCGCCGCGCAATCATTGGGCACGCGCAGCCTGCGACAGAGCTCGTCGACGGGTTCCAGCCCGGCTCGCTCGTGACCGCGGTGGGACGGCCACTCCGCGCTCGGCGTCAACGCCTTTCCGAGGTCGTGGACGAGGCATGCGAAGCGCCCGGGAAGGTCGCAGCCGAGCCGGGCCGACTGGTCCAGCACCATCATGACGTGGAGTCCGGTATCGACCTCGGGGTGGTACTCGGGGCGCTGGGGAACGCCGAACAGTGCGTCGACCTCCGGCAGCACGCGCTCCAGCGCACCGGTCTCGCGCAGCACCTCGATGAACCGGGACGGCCGCTCGTGCATGAGCGCGCGCGAAAGCTCCTGCCAGACGCGCTCCGGCACGAGGTGATCGACCTCGCCCGAGTCGACCATGTCGCGGCACAGCGCCAGCGTCTCCTCGGCGATCGAGAAGTCCGGGAAGCGCGTTGCGAACCGTGCCAGGCGCAGCAGCCGGACCGGGTCCTCGGAGAAGGCCGGCGAGACGTGCCGCAGCCGGCGTGCCCCGAGATCGTCCCGGCCACCGAACGGATCGACGAGCCGACCCCGGCGGTCCTCGGCGATCGCGTTCACGGTCAGGTCGCGCCGCTCCAGGTCGTCCTCGAGCGTCACGTCCGAGCCCGTGTGGAACCGGAAACCGCGATAGCCCGCGGCCGTCTTCCGCTCGGTGCGCGCGAGCGCGTACTCCTCGCCGGTATCGGGATGCAGGAAGACGGGAAAGTCGCGGCCCACGGGCCGGAACCCGCGACCGGCCAGGTCGTCGGGCGATGCGCCGACGACCACGAAGTCGTTCTCGGCGACCTCGAGCCCGAGCAGGCGATCGCGGACCGCGCCGCCGACCCGGTAGACGTCCAGCCCGTCGAGGCGGGAATCCTCCGCCCAGGCCGGACGCTCGCTCACCGCCGCCGCGCCTGCTCGCGGAAGCGCTGGTAGCGCTCCTGCTTGCCGTCCGGCCGCATCCACTCCACGGCCTTCGCCGACATCCCCCAGGGCTCGATGGCGAGCTTCGAATATCCGTCTTCGCCGCAGGTACTGTCGACGGTCAGCGAGCCGAAATTGTCGGACGAGAATGGTCGGCCGGGAACGAAGTCGAACACCCGGCCCTGCAGTCGCCCTAGCGGGTCGGGCAGGCCCATCACCCAGCGCCGCCAATCCTTCTGCTCCGCGATCCACTCGACGATGGCCTTCAGTTCCCAGGTCTCGTCGCCGCAGAGCTCGTAGGTCTCGCCCACGGCCTCGTCGGAACCGAGCGCGCGCGCGAAGGCCTCGACGACGTCGTTGACCCAGGTCGGCGCGAACTTCGCACCGGGTCGTGCCAGCGGCAGCACCGGCGAGAAACGCAGCAGCGAGGCGAAGCGGTTCAGGAAGCTGTCGTCTCGGCCGAAGATCGTCGAGGGCCGGAAGATCGTCCAGTCGAGCCCGGAATCCCGGACGCGCTGCTCGCCCTCGCCGCGCGTGGCCAGGTAGCGGCTGGCGTCGCTGCCGGCGTTCAGCGCACTCATGTGCAGCAGGCGGCCGACTCCGGCGCGCCGGCAGGCCTCGACGACCTTCTCGGGCAGTTCGACGTGGGCGCGCTCAAAGCCGCCGCCGCCGAACAGTTTCTCGTTGAGGATGCCGACGAGGTTGACGACCGCGTCGTGGCCGTCCAGCTCCTCGGCCAGCCGGTCCGCGTCGTAGGGATCGAATGCGCGCACGCGGAGACCCGGCAGGATCGTCAGCCGGCGCGCGTTCGGCGCGTGGCGCGTGGCGATGGTCATCCGGTGGCCGTCGCGCTCGAGCCGGCGGGCCAGGTGGCCGCCGACGAACCCGGAGCCGCCCAGGATCAGGATCTTCATCGTCATTGTCCGGTGGGGAAGCGTCCCTCTATTCTGCCAAGAAGCCGGACAGCGTGGCGGCCCGCTCAGCCGACGCCGGGGCAGGCGAAGCGTCCCGGGGGAGCCGCCGGGTCGACGACGTGCCGTACCAGCACGCTCGGCGGGCGCTGGAGTTGCCACTCGTAGATGGTCGCGAAGGCCAGCACGCGCGGCACGTAGTCGCGCGTCTCGTAGAACGGCAGGGTCTCGATCCAGATGTCGGGGTCCAGGTGTCCGCGCTCGGCATCCCATTCCGCGGCCCGTCGCGGACCGGCGTTGTAGGCGGCCGCCACGCGCGTCCAGGCCGCATCGAAGTCCTCGGCCAGGTCGCCGAGGTGCGCGGCGCCGAGCGCGATGTTGCGCTCGGGACGGTAGAGATCGGCAGCGCCCGAGTAGGGAATCCCGTGCTTGCGCGCCACGCGGCGCGCCGTGCCGTCCATGAGTTGCAGCAGACCCCGCGCGCCGGCCGGCGAGCGCGCGTCGGGCTGCATCGCCGATTCGGCGCGCATGAGGCCCAGCACCAGCGCCGGGTCGACACCGGCTCGCGAGGCCGCCTGCTCGACGCGCTCCTTCTCCACGAGCGGAAAGCGCCAGCGATAGGCATCGCGGGCGCCGGCGCGCGCCAGCGCCAGAACCGAACGGTCATGCCAGCCGCGGGCCGCGGCAAGCAGCGCGGCCTGGCGCAGTTCCGGTTCGCCGAGCCTCGAGGCGAGGCGGTTCCAGGTCCAGCGCGCGTCGGAAGGATGGCCGACCGCATGCAGTTCCAGCGCGCGCTCGAATTCCGCGTCGGCCAGCAGGCGGCGCTGGATCTCGCCGTCGGCGTGGAGCTCGCGCGGGCACAGCGTCAGCGGCTGACCGGTCCGCGCCGCGGCCAGGAAGCCGTAGTAATCGGGCTCGGCCGCCAGTGTCGCGAGCACCGGCCCGGCCTCGGGCCGTCCCAGTTCGGCCAGCGCGCGGCCGCGCCAGTACCGCCAGCGCGAGGACAGCTGCTCACCGGCCGGCATGGCGGCGATGCTGGCCAGCACCTCGTCGTGGAACCCGTTCGCCAGCGCGGCGCGCAGCCGCCACTCGAGCATCTGCTGATCGCGCCACGCCGAAGGCAGTGCGTCGATGGCGGCAATCGCGCCGGCATCGAGATCGAGCGCGCGGAACAGCGCGATGCGGCGCTGCACGGGTCCGATTTCGGACTCGCTGAAATCGAAGCGGGCCGACAGCCGCTCCAGCCATTCCCCGGCGCGCTGCCAGTCGCGTCCGGCGAGCCGGTGGACGCCCCAGGCGGCGATGCGGCGCGCGAGCGCCCGGTCGGGCCATCCGCGGGCGGCCGAGAGGCCCGTGGCGGGCCGCCGCGCGATCTCGATCCAGCCGTCGGCCAGGCCGCCCTCGGCTTCGGGCAGGTAGCGTCGCAGATAGCGCGCCAGCCGCAGTTCGCCGGCCTCCACGGCCAGGCCGAATCGCTGCCACGCCGTCTCGGCGTCGGGCTGGCCCTGGCGGCGCCACCAGGCGAACAGCGGGTCGCATTCGGTCGGTCTGGAACTCGGATGCAGCCAGAGGTCGCGGACCGCGTCGGGGTCGGGATCGTGGCCCGAATCGCGGCGAGCGCGCAGGTAGAGGCAGCGCGTGGCCGCATCGCGGGCCGCGGCGCCGTGCTCGGCCAGCGTGGAAAGCCTGCCCGCCCGGCCGAGCGCGCGCAGCCACGATTGCTCGAGCCGGTCGGCGAAGGCCAGGTCGCCGTGCCGGCCGAGGAAGTCCGTCATCTCCGAGGCCTCGACGCCGGCGCCGCGCTGGCGCAGCGCTTCGAATTCCAGCCACGGCACGAGCGGATAGTCACCGAGGTCGTCGATGGCCGCGTCGACCGCCGCGAGGTCGGCGTGCGCCGCCGCCCGCCATGCCTCGCGAAAGCGGTCGCGCTCGTCGTCCCAGACCGTCTCGGCGGCGGGCGCGACGGACCAGACGACGAGCAGGCTGGCCAGGACACGCGGCCGGAATCGGAAGCGGGGGCGTTGCATCATCGCTGCATACTAGCGTCGGGCCGCGACGAATCGGGAAGGATGGAGGAAGGCGCGCTGGACATCATCGTGCTGCTGACCACGGGAACCGCCGCCGGGTTCCTTGCCGGCCTGCTCGGCATCGGCGGCGGACTCGTCATCGTCCCGGCCGTCTCGGCGCTGCTGGCCTGGCAGGGCCACGGCCCGGACGTGGCCGTTCCGGTCGCCGTGGCCACCTCGCTGGGATCGATGCTGCTGACCTCGGCCGGCAGCGCAGCGGCGCACGCGCGCGCCGGAGACCTGGACTGGTCCACGGCGCTGCGGATCGGGCCGGCACTGGCTGCCGGCGCGCTCGGCGGGGCGGCGCTGGCCGCCCGCCTGCCGGGCGTGGCGCTGGCCCGGGTGTTCGCCGTCGTGGCGCTGCTGATCGGGCTCAGGATGCTCCTGGGCCGGACGCCATCGTCGTCCGCACGGGCACCGTCCCCGCGCGGGTGGCCCGTCGCCGCACCGTTGATCGGCGCGGTCTCGGCCATGGCCGGCATCGGCGGCGGCAGCTTCAACGTCCCGTGGCTGGTCCGCAACGGCTACACGGCACTGCAGGCCGTGGCCATCGCCGCGGCCTGCGGCTGGCCGATCGCACTGGCCGGCGTGGCCGGTTTCGCATTGCTGTCGGAATCTCCGCCCGGCGTGCCGGGACTGGCAGGCCACGTCCACGTCGCCGGGGCGTTGCTCGTGGGGCTCGCGGGGATCGCTTCGGCACCGCTGGGGGCGGCGGCGGCGCGGCGCATCGGCTCAGCCGGCCTGGCCCGCCTGTTCGGCGCCTTCCTGCTGCTCGTGGCGGTGCGGATGGCGCTGCAGTGAGAGGCCATCGGGCAGGCGCAGCGTCACGGCCAGCGGCAGGTGGTCCGAGAGCTGCGAGGACAGGGCCCGGACCTCGACGGGCTCGAGCGTCGGGGAGACGAGGATGTGGTCGATGCTGCGCTGCGGCCGCCAGCTCGGGAACGTCGCCGGCGGCTCGCCGGGAAACTGGAGACCGGCGCGCTCCCGGAATTCGTCGATCTCCCTGCTGTCCGGGGCGCTGTTGAGGTCGCCCATGACGACCACGTGTCGGTGCCGCTCGACGAGGTGCGCCACGTAGCGCAATTGCTGGAATCGCGCGCGCCGACCCAGCGCGAGGTGCAGGACCACGATGTGCAGTGCGTCATCGCCTTCGCCGAACTTCATCTCCAGCGCACCGCGGCCGGGGATCGCACCGGGCAGCCGGTGCTCGTCGACGGCGTCGGGCCGGAAGCGGCTGAGCACGCCGTTGCCGGCGTGCGCGATGACGCCGACCTTGCGGTTGCCCTGGTGTGTCCACCACGGGAATCCCGCGTGCGTGGCGAGATACTTGGCCTGGTTCACGAAGCCCGAGCGCAGGCTGCCGCAGTCGACTTCCTGCAGGCCGACGACGTCATAGGGCGCGACGAGTTCGGAGATGGCGTCGAGGTTGGCGACGCGCTGGTTGTTCGGCAACACCTGCCGCCAGCTGCGCGTGACGTACTGGCGGTAGCGCGCCGTGGTCGTACCCGCCTGGATGTTGAAGCTCAGCAGCCTCAGCAGCGACGGGTCGCGGGAAGTCAATGGAGGGGTCGGCCGGGCGCCGTGACGGCGCCCGGCGCGGGCCTCAGGATCCGGCGGCCGGATCCTCGCTGGATTCCGGCTCGGCGGTGTCGTCTTCGGCCGGGCCGCGCTCGGCGCGCGCCCGGTCCAGCAGCCAGTCGGCCACGGCCAGCATCTCGTCGAAGGTGCCGCCGCGGCGCGGGCTGACGCGCCAGGTGTTGTCGATGATCAGCGTCGGCGTGGAGCGCACGCCCCACTTGCCCAGGTTCGCATTGCCCATGCGCAGCCGCGACTCGACGGGGAACGACTTGGCCGTCGACTCGAACTTGTCGGCGTCGATCCCGAACTGGGCGTGGAAATCGGCCAGGTCCGAGAGCGTGCGGATCGGGCGGCGCTCGTCGTGCAGCGCCGCGAACAGCGCCTCGTGGGAATCACCGAGCATGTCGAGCACCGAGGCCGTGTAGTAGGCGCGGGCGAACGGCTCCCAGGACCGGTTGAACACGACCGGCACGCGACGGAACTCGACGTCCTCGCCCAGGTCGGCCTCCCAGGCCGCGACGTAGGGCTGGAAGTTGCGGCAGTGCGGACACATGTAGCTGAACACCTCGACGACCTCGATCTCGTCGCCGGCAGAAGCGGCGTCGGGACGGTCGATGCGTTCGAAGTGCACGCCTTCCTGGTATTGCGCCAGCGCCGGGGCACCGGCGACGAGCAGCAGCATGGCGAAGAACAGCGTGGCGATGCGCGGAAGATTCATCGGGAATTCCTTCTCTCGGGTTGCTTTCGAAGCGGGCCGCCTCGGCCCGGGAACGGATCAGACCGCCCGGGCCGCGGACAGTTCCGGGATGCTCAGTCCGACTCGGCGCGGTGCAGGCCGGCGATGTAGGAGCTGACGGCCTCGATCTCGTCGTCGGTCAGGTTCGCCGCAACGCCGTTCATGATCTTCGAGTACGGCTCGTCGGCACCGTAGTCCACGCCCTCGCGGTAGCGGCGCAGCCGGTCGGCCGTGTACTCGGGATGCTGGCCGCGCAGCATCGGGTAGTGGGCGCCCGGGATGCCGTTGCCGGCCGGACCGTGGCAGCCCATGCAGGCCGGGACGCCGCTGTCCGGGTTGCCTCCGTGATAGAGCGAGCGGCCGGCCTCGACTAGAGACTCGTCGGCCACGCCGGGCTCGACGGTCTGGCTCGCGTACCAGGCCGCGATGTCGGCGATGTCCTGGTCGCTGAGGTTCATGACGATGGGGTACATCTGGGCGACCTCGCGCTTCTGCTCGCGCACGAGGATCGTCTGGCGGGCGATGTACTCGGCGTGCTGCTCGGCGATCTTCGGCCACTGCGCGATCTGGCTGTTGCCGTCCATGCCGTGACAGGCCGCGCAGACGGAGGCCTTCTCGCGACCGGCTTCCGGATCTCCGGACACGGTCGTCTGGGCGTGGGCGGCCAGCGCCGCCGTCAGTGCCAGCAGGGTGGCTGCGATTCGGAACATTGCGGTGGATCTCCGTGAGTCGGGTCGGTTCTGGACAATCCGTTATTATCGCGCGATCCGCCCCGAGGCACCAGTCCATGCACGCGATTCGACGCGATCTCCGCAATGCAGAGTACCTGACCAGCGTCCACGAGCGGTCGCAGCTGCCGCCCGACCGCGGTCGAGAGGTGGCCATCGCCGGGCGCTCGAATGCGGGCAAGTCCAGCCTGCTGAACCGGCTGTGCGGCCGCAAGTCGCTGGCGCGCACGAGCCGCACGCCGGGCCGCACGCGGCAGCTCGTGTTCTTCCGCCTCGCCGAGGACCTGCATCTCGTCGACCTGCCGGGCTACGGTTTCGCCTCGGTCGGCAAGGACCTGAAGCGCCACTGGCAGGGGCTGATCACCAACTACCTCGAGCGCCGCGCTGCACTGGCCGGCCTCGTCGTCGTCATGGACATCCGCCATCCGCTCAAGGACTCCGACCGCCAGCTCGCCGAGTTCGCGCTGGCCCGCGACCTGCCGCTGCACGTCGTGCTCACCAAGGCCGACAAGCTCGGTCATGGAAAGCGCGTCGAGACGGTGCGCGCCGTCGACCAGGCCTTCGGGGGCCAGGCCACCGTACAGGCCTTTTCGGCCACGACGGGACTCGGGCTCGAGGAACTGGAGTCGGTCTTCGACGCCTGGATGGGCGGCGACGAACCGCCGGCCGGCTGAGCCATCCCTTACCATGAGCAGGGCGGACCCGCGCCGTGGCGGGCCCGATCCCCCGACCAGGGATTCCGAGAACCACTCCGAGAACGAGACCGAGCGATGTCCTATCCCGCCCTACGCATGCGCCGCGCCCGCAAGGCCGAATTCTCGCGCCGCCTCGTGCGCGAATCGGTGCTGTCGCCGGCAGACCTGATCCAGCCGCTGTTCGTGCTCGACCGCGAGCGCGGCACCGAGGCCGTGGACGCCATGCCCGGCGTCGAGCGGCTGGGCCGCGACGAACTGTTCGCGACCTGCGAGGCCGCGCTGGAACTCGGCATTCCGGCCGTCGCGCTGTTTCCCGTCATCGACGCCTCGCTGAAGACGCCCGGCGCCGAGGCGGCCTGGGACGAGGAAGGACTCGTGCCGCGCGCCGTCGCGGCGATCAAGCAGCGGTTTCCCGAGCTCGGCGTGATCACCGACGTGGCGCTGGACCCCTACACGAGCCACGGCCAGGACGGGGTCGTCGACGACGAGGGCCGGATTCTCAACGACGCCACGGTCGCGGCGCTCGTCCTCCAGGCAGGTGCCCACGCAGCGGCCGGCGCCGACGTCGTCGCACCGTCGGACATGATGGACGGACGCATCGGCGCGATCCGCACGGCGCTCGAGGCCGCCGGCCACCACGACACGCTGATCCTCAGCTACGCGGCGAAGTACGCCTCGTCGTTCTACGGACCGTTCCGCGACGCCGTGGGCTCGGCGGCCAACCTCGGCGGGGCCGGCAAGGAGACCTACCAGATGGACCCGGCCAACGGCGACGAGGCGCTGCGCGAGGTCGCGCTGGACCTCGCCGAGGGCGCCGACTGGGTGATGGTCAAGCCCGGTCTGCCGTATCTCGACATCGTCCACCGGGTCAAGCGGGAGTTCGGCGTCCCGACCTTCGCGTACAACGTCTCGGGCGAATACGCGATGGTCAAGGCCGCCGCCGAGCGCGGCTGGCTCGACGAGCGGGCCGTGGTGCTCGAGAGCCTCGCCGCGCTGAAGCGCGCCGGCGCCGACGCCGTGCTGACCTACCACGCCCCCGACGCAGCGCGCTGGCTGGCCGGGAAATGATCCGGCTGGCCGTGTTCGGCCACCCGGTCGCGCACTCGCGCTCCCCGGCCCTGCACCGCGCGTTCGCCGGGCAGGCTTCGGTCGACCTCGACTATCGCGCCATCGAGTGCCGAGCCGGCGCCCTGGCCGAGGCCCTGGCCGACTTCGCCGCCGCCGGCGGGCGCGGCTGCAATCTCACGGTTCCGCTCAAGGAAGAAGGCGCACGGCTGGCCGACCGGCGCTCCGCGGCCGTCTCGATTTCCGGGGCGGCGAACACGCTCGTGCGCGACGGAGACGCCTGGACGGCCGACAACACCGACGGCGCGGGTCTCGTGGCCGACCTGGACCGGCTCGGCATCGACGTGTCCGGACGGCGCGTGCTCGTCGTCGGCGCCGGCGGCGCCGCGGCCGGCGTCCTGCCGGCCGTCGCCGCCCGAGGCCCGGCGGCATTGCACGTCGTCAACCGCACCGCGCAGCGCGCCGAGGAACTCGCCGCGCGGATTCAGGCCGACGACGTGGCGCTTCGCGGCAGCGGTTTCGAGGGCATCGGGGATTCCGGCTTCGAGGTGATCCTGCAGGCCACGAGCCTGGGCCACGACGGAAAGGTGCCGCCGCTGGACCCGGCCTGGCTGGCCGGCGGCGCCGTGGCCTACGACCTCAATTACGGCGATGCGCACGGCCCGTTCGCGGACTGGTGCGCGGAGCGGGGCGTCGCCTGCCACGACGGTATCGGCATGCTCGTCGAGCAGGCCGCGCTGGCCTTCGAGCGGTTCACGGGGTTCCGCCCCGAAACGGGACCCGTGCACGAGGCGATGCGGCGCGGCTGAACCGTCCGCGCGCACGGCGGTTACCCGCCGGGTCGGCCGGTCACCACTCGAACAATTTCCAGTAGACGGGCTTGACGGGCGCGAAGCGGTCGTGGCGCAGGTCCATGAGGCCGTCGCCCGTGGTGTCGATGAGGTAGTAGGGCGGCCCGACCGACGGCGTGATGCGGACCATGTAGACACGGTTGCCGCGCCGGTATTCCTCGACCGTCCGGCCCTCCTCCTGGCGGATGACGACCTCGGGCTGGAACTCGTCCTCGGGCTCGCTGACCTTCGGCGGCAGCGGTTCGCGGATCGGCGGAGGCGGGGGCGCCTCGGACTGTGCCGCCGCGGTGCCGGCGGGCACGATCGCAGCGGCCGCGAACAGGGCCGGCAGCAGGGCCTGGACAGGGCGGTTCGGTCGTCGCATGGCGGTCTCCAACGAATCTCGTCGCCATGCTATCAGACCCCGGCGAGAACGGACCGGTTCCCACGCGGCGGCGCGTATCATCGTGCGCTGGAGAACCGAAACCGTCCGCCATGGCGAAGTCCGAAACCCCGCCCGTCTGTCTCGTCGACGGCTCGTCGTACCTCTATCGCGCCTTCCACGCGCTGCCGAGCCTGACCAGTGCCCAGGGCGCGCCGACGGGCGCGATCTTCGGCGTGGCCAACATGGTCCGCCGGCTGCGCGAGGAGCACGCTCCCGACCGGCTGGCCGTGGTCTTCGATGCGCCCGGCAAGACGTTCCGCCACGAGGCCTACCCCGACTACAAGGCCCAGCGCCCGCCCATGCCCGACGAACTGCGCCAGCAGATCGAGCCGCTGCACGCGCTCATCGACGCGCTCGGCGTCAAGCGCCTCGTGGTGACCGGCGTCGAGGCCGACGACGTCATCGCGACGCTGGCCGAGGAGGCCCGCCGCGCGGGCCGCGAGGTCGTCATCTCCTCGGGCGACAAGGACCTGGCGCAGCTCGTCGACGAACGGGTCGTGCTCATCGACAGCATGCAGGACAAGCGCTACGACCCGCCGGCCGTCGAGGAAAAGTTCGGGGTGCCGCCCGAGAAGGTCGGCGACTTCCTGGCGCTGACCGGCGACGCGTCGGACAACATTCCCGGCGTCGAGAAGTGCGGCCCGAAGACCGCGGCGAAGTGGCTCGAAAAGTACGGCGACCTCGAGGGCGTCATCGCGAATGCCGACGAGGTCGGCGGCAAGATCGGCGAGAACCTGCGCGCCGCGCTCGAGATGCTGCCGCTGTCGCGCGAGCTCGTGGAACTGAAGCGCGACGTCGACCTCGGCGTCGACCTCGACGACCTGGAGCCCGCCGCGCCGGATGCCGAGAAACTGCGCGAACTTCTCACGCGCTTCGGCTTCACGACCTGGCTGCGCCAGCTCGACGAGGCCGGCGACGGCGAGCCCGCCACGGCCGAGTCCGCGGAGATCGAGGTCGAGACGGTCACGACGCGCGAAGCGCTGTCCGACCTCGTCGAGTCCCTGAAGCGCGCCGAGCTCGTCGCCTTCGATACCGAGACGACGAGCCTCGAACCGCTCGACGCCGATCTCGTCGGATTCTCTTTCGCGACCCGGACCGGTCACGCCTGGTACGTGCCCGTCGGCCACCGCGACCAGGACACCGAGTTCGACCGCGACGAGGCCGTCGAAGCGCTGCGCGGCGTCCTCGAGGACGAGTCCGTGCCGAAGCTGGCCCAGCACGCGAAATACGACCTCAACGTGCTGCACCGTGCGGGTATCCGGCTCGCGGGCCTGCGCCACGACTCGATGCTGGAGTCGTACTGCCACAACGCCACGGCCACGCGCCACGACCTCGACTCGCTGGCCGGGCGCTACCTCGGGCGCACGACCATTCCCTACGAGCAGGTCGCGGGCAAGGGCAAGAAGCAGCTGACCTTCGACGAGGTGCCCGTCGCCGAGGCCGCGGCCTACGCCGGCGAGGACGCCGAGGTCTGCCTCGCGCTGCATCGCGAACTGTGGCCGAAGGTCGAGGCCGAGGGCGGCGTGCGGGGCATCTACGAATCGCTGGAGATCCCGCTCGTTCCGGTTCTCGCGCGCATGGAACGGACCGGCGTCATGATCGACCGCGAGCGGCTCGCGGCCCAGAGCGCGGAGCTGGCCGAGCGCATGGCGGAGATCGAGGAGCAGGCCTGGAGCGCGGCCGGGGGCGAGTTCAACCTGGGCTCGCCGAAGCAGCTGCAGGAAATCCTCTTCGAGCGGCTCGAGATTCCCGTCGTGCGCAAGACGCCGAAGGGCCAGCCTTCGACGGCCGAGGACGTGCTGCAGGAACTCGCGGCCGAGCACGAGCTGCCGCGGCTGATCCTCGAGCACCGGGGACTCTCGAAGCTCAAGAGCACCTACACCGACCGCCTGCCCGAGAAGATCCGCGACGACAGCGGCCGCGTGCACACGCATTATCACCAGGCCAACACTGCCACGGGACGGCTCTCGTCGGCCGACCCGAACCTGCAGAACATCCCGATTCGCACCGAGGAGGGCCGGCGCATCCGCAAGGCCTTCATCGCGCCCGACGGCCACTGCGTGCTGGCCGCCGACTACTCGCAGATCGAACTCCGGATCATGGCCCACATCTCCGGCGACGACGGTCTGCGCAGGGCCTTCGCGGCCGGCGAGGACATCCATCGCGCCACGGCCGCGGAGGTCTTCGGCGTCTCCCGGAAGGAAGTCAGCGACGGCCAGCGCCGCGCGGCCAAGGCCATCAACTTCGGGCTCATGTACGGCATGAGCGCCTGGGGCCTGGCCCGTCAGCTCGAGACCGGCCGCGAGGAGGCCGCCGAGTACATCGACCGCTACTTCGAGCGTTTCGCCGGCGTGCGCGAGTTCATGGACCGCACGCGCAAGCTGGCGAAGAAGCAGGGCTACGTCGAGACGATCGCCGGAAGGAGGCTGTGGTTGCCCGAGATCCGCTCGCGCAACCGCCAGCGCCAGCAGGCTGCCGAGCGCGCGGCCATCAACGCACCCCTGCAGGGCACGGCGGCCGACATCATCAAGCGCGCGATGATCGACGTCGACGCCTGGATCCGCGACGAGGACGTTCCGGCGAAGCTCGTCATGCAGGTCCACGACGAACTCGTGCTCGAGGTCGAGGAAGGCGCGCTGGATTCGGTGCGCGACGGCGTCGTCGAGCGCATGTCGGCCGCCGCCGACCTCGACGTCGACCTGCTCGTCGAGGCCGGCCACGGCGCGGACTGGGACGCGGCGCACTGACGCCGGTCGGCAAGCGCCTGTGCCGAGTTCCGAAAAGCCCCAGAGGATGGGCGCGAAGACGCGAAGGCGCGAAGAGAAAATCGGATCATCCTTCGAGAAGACACGAGTAGCCCAAGGGCTACGTTCCTTGGGATTAGGGTTACGGAGTCCCGCAACTCTGGACCGTGAATCCGCGGCGAAGCCGAAAATGCCATTCGCTCGCCCTGCGGCTCGCTCACCCGAGGATGCAACCCCGGGCTACGAAACCATTGCCATTCCCCATCCGCTGGCGCCGACGTCGTAGCCCACGGGCCGCGTCCCTTGGGTGAACGGTCATAGACCGCGAATGGCCTTTCGGGCGTGCCCGGGATCGAACGCCCGGAGATGTTCTCGTTCCCATCCCAGGGGACGTAGCCCTCGGGCTACGCCTCGTGCTCACGTATCCGGGATGGTGGCGGTCGCGGATGATCGGCCGATCGCGCTGAGTTATATTCGAATCGGAAAAGCAACTCCTGTCCGGTTGCGGGCAGGCCGCCCCTGGCGCGGTTCACATCTCGGCTCGCAATGGAGGGGCGCGATGGTTTTCAGCATCCAGCGATTCAGGAGGGAGGGCGTGTCCTCCGCGGGACCGTTCCGCTTCGCGCGTTATGCGGCCGGAGAAATCCTGCTGCTGGTCGTCGGCATCCTGATCGCACTGCAGATCGACGGCTGGCACGAGGAGCGCCAGGAGCGCGAGCGCGAAGCCTACTACCTCGAACGCCTGGAGACCGAGCTCGAGTTCAACGCCGCCGAGGCCGAGCGCAACATCGCCTGGAGCGAGCGACAGGTTCGCTTCGCCGAACTCCTGCTGCAGAGCCTCGACGGTGAACTGGAAGAAGCGCAGCAGGTCGAGTGGCTCTATGCGCTCAACTATCTCTGGTTCCTGCCGCATCCCTTCTACGACGATGCCGCCTGGAGCGAACTGAAGTCGACCGGGGAAGTGGGACTGATCCGCAACCGGGACCTGGCCGAGCGGATCGGGACGTTTCATTCCCAGCTTTCTCACGTAATGAGCCTCGAAGGCGAGTGGGGAAGCTTCCACCTGAGCTTCCGTGCTGCCGTCAACGACGTCCTCGACGACGACCTGCGCAGGGAGGTTGTCCAGGGGCTGGGTTCCGACGGCATCATCGGGCGGATCGATCGCCGTGTCGACATATCGCCCTACATCGACAGGCTGCGCGCCATCGACGGCATCGAGGGCCTGATCCGGGACATCTGGATCAACCGGAGGGTGGCCGTCGAGGTCCACGGCGCCCGCAAGACGGACATCGAGGGCATCCTGCAGATTCTCGA
>JAWVZQ010000020.1:0-20393 GCA_033722095.1 Wenzhouxiangellaceae bacterium
CGCCGAGAGCATGGAAACGGCGCTGGCGCTGGCCGACGGCATCGCCGTGGCCGCGCCCATGGAGGAGGATTCCGACATCGCCGAGATCCTGTTCTCGGCGCGCTTCGCCTGCCCGGTCTGCGACTACAGCCTGCCCGAGCTCGAGCCGCGGATGTTCTCGTTCAACAATCCGCACGGGGCCTGCCCGAGCTGCGACGGGCTCGGTCACCGCGAGTTCTTCGATCCCGATCGCGTCGTCGGCAACGCCGAGCTCAGCCTGGCCGGCGGCGCCGTGCGCGGCTGGGATCGGCGCAACGCCTACTACTTCCAGATGATCCAGTCGCTCGCGCGGCACTTCGACTTCGATCCCGAGACGCCGTTCGGTGAACTGCCCGAAGACGTGCGGCGCGTGATCCTGCACGGCAGCGGCGACGAGAAGATCGCGTTCCGCTACTTTTCCGACGGCGGCACGCAGACGCGCAAGCACCCGTTCGTGGGCATCATCCCGAATCTCGAGCGGCGCTACCGGGAAACCGACTCGCGCATCGTGCGCGAGGAGCTTTCGCGGTACATCTCGAACCAGCCCTGCCCGGACTGCGGCGGCCAGCGCCTCAATGCCTCGGCGCGCAACGTGCTCATCGGCGAGCGATCCCTGCCCGAGGTCTCGTCGTGGTCGGTCGAGCGCTGCCTGGAGTTCTTCGATGAGCTGGAGCTCGAGGGCTGGCGCGGCGAGATCGCCGGTCGCATCCTGAAGGAGGTCCGGGAACGGCTGCAGTTCCTCGTCAACGTCGGACTCGACTACCTGACCCTCGACCGGCAGGCCGACACGCTTTCGGGCGGCGAGGCGCAGCGCATCCGGCTGGCCAGCCAGATCGGAGCGGGACTCGTCGGAGTCATGTACGTGCTCGACGAGCCTTCGATCGGCCTGCACCAGCGCGACAACACGCGCCTGCTCGAAACGCTCACGCGACTGCGCGACCTCGGCAATACCGTGATCGTCGTCGAGCACGACGAGGACGCGATCCGTTCTGCCGATCACGTGGTGGACCTGGGTCCCGGGCCGGGCGTCCACGGAGGGCAGATCGTGTTTTCCGGTTCGCCGGCCGACATCGAGGCCTGCGAGGCGTCGCTGACCGGGGACTACCTCTCGGGCCGCAAGGCCATCGCCGTGCCCGACAGCCGGACCCGGCCGGACCGGAAGCGCATGCTGAAGCTCAGCGGGGCGACGGGCAACAATCTCAAGTCCGTCGACCTCGAGATTCCGGCCGGCCTCATGGTCTGCGTGACGGGCGTGTCCGGCTCGGGCAAGTCCACGCTGATCAACGACACCCTGTACCGGCTCATGGCCCGGGAACTCAACGGTGCCTCGGAAAACCCGGCGCCGCTGGCGGGATACGAAGGCATCGACCTGTTCGACAAGGTCGTCGATATCGACCAGAGCCCGATCGGCCGGACGCCGCGCTCGAATCCCGCGACCTACACGGGACTGTTCACACCGATCCGCGAGCTGTTCGCCGGCACCAAGGA
This sequence comes from Wenzhouxiangellaceae bacterium, assembly GCA_033722095.1. Taxonomy (GTDB): domain Bacteria; phylum Pseudomonadota; class Gammaproteobacteria; order Xanthomonadales; family Wenzhouxiangellaceae. The sequence goes on from JAWVZQ010000020.1 coordinate 1,507, forward strand.
GGCCCGTTCCCGCGGCTACAAGCCGGGCCGCTTCTCGTTCAACGTCAAGGGCGGACGATGCGAGGCCTGCCAGGGCGACGGCATGGTCCGCGTCGAGATGCACTTCCTGCCCGACATCTTCGTGCCCTGCGACGTCTGCCACGGGAAGCGCTACAACCGCGAGACGCTGGGCGTGACCTACAAGGGCCGCAACATCAGCGAAGTGCTGGAGATGACCGTCGAGGATGCGCTGGAGTTCTTCGAGCCCGTCCCGGCCGTGGCCCGCAAGCTGCAGACGCTCATGGACGTTGGGCTGTCCTACATCACGCTGGGACAGTCGGCCACCACGCTGTCGGGTGGCGAGGCGCAGCGCATCAAGCTCGCTCGAGAACTGTCGAAACGCGACACGGGCAACACGCTCTACATCCTCGACGAGCCGACCACGGGCCTGCACTTCCACGACATCAAGCATCTGCTCGAAGTGTTGCACCGGCTGCGCGACGAGGGCACCACCGTGGTCGTCATCGAGCACAACCTCGACGTCATCAAGACCGCGGACTGGATCGTGGATCTCGGCCCCGAGGGCGGTGTGCGCGGCGGCGAGATCATCGCCACGGGTACGCCCGAGCAGGTCGCCCGGCGCCGCAACTCCTGGACCGGACGCTACCTGGCCGAGATGCCGGGCATGCGCCGCAAGGACCGCAAGTCCGCCTGAGACCGGCGGCTTCGCTCCGGGCGTAGAATGTAGGCGGCGCGACCGCGCCGCGAACTGCCATGGAGGATGGAGCGCACATGTCGGAATTCCGCATCGAGCTGGACGTCCGCTGGGGGGATGTCGACTCCTTCGGCCACGTCAACAACGCCGTCTACCTCGCCTATCTCGAGGAGTGCCGCAGCCGCTGGATGGACTCCGTTCCCTGCCACTGGCAGGGCAGCGAGGCCGGTCCGGTCGTGGCCAACGTGAACATCAACTACCGCCGGCCCGTGCACTGGCCGCAGCGTCTCGAGGTCACGCTGAAGCCGGACTCGCCGGGCCGATCCAGCATCAAGCTGGCCAGCGAGATCCGGTCCGTGCCCGGCGGCGGCGGGGACCCCGAGCGCTTCGCCGACGCCACGGTCACGCTGGTCTGGATCGACAAGTCGTCGGGGGAGTCGGTGCCGCTGCCGACGAGCATCCGCGAACTCGCCGGCGAATAGGCCGGGTGGGAAAGGGGGTGCGGTCCGACCGTCCAGCGCAGCGGTTCGCCCACGCAACATGGATGCCTTCCTGGCTGGGTGGCCGCGACGATCTCATGCTAGAGGTCGGCGCCGTCGGCGAACTGCTCGTGGCGCGCATCCGGCTGGTGGTGGTGGCGCTCATCGCGCTGTTCCCGCCGCTGGCGTGGTGGGCCGGCGCAGACGCCCACGAGGTCCTGGTCGGGGGTGTCTTCGCGACGCTTTCGCTGGGCTTCTCGTTCCTGCTGCTCGCCCTGGTCCGTCGCCACGGACGGATCGTGGGTCTGCGCTTCCTCACTGCCGCCTTCGATGTGTCGTCGATCAGCATCGTGCTTGGCCTGTTCCTCTGGCAGGGCAGGCCGGAACTGGCCGTCAACAGCCGCGTCGTCTTCGAGATCTACCTCGTCGCGATCGCCGCGACGGCCCTGCGCGGTGATCCGAGGGTCTGCGTGTTCGCCGGCGGCCTGGCCCTGTTCCAGTACGCCGCGATCGTCGTCCTGGCCATGGCCGCGCCCACCGATCCCGAAGCGGCCCTCCAGTACGGGAGGATCTCGGCGGGCGACCAGGTCTCGCGCCTGATCCTGCTGGCGGTCGCCACGCTCGTCGCGCTGGCCTGCGTGCGCCAGACCGGAAAGTTGTTGCTGATGTCCAGTGTCGATCGCATGACGGGCGCCCGGAACAGGGCCTACCTGGACTCGCGACTCGAGCGCGAGATTCGCGAATGCCGTCTGGCCGGACGCCCGCTGACCGTCGCCATGATCGACGTGGACCGATTCAAGCCCTTCAACGATCTGCACGGACATCCGGCCGGCGACGCGGCCTTGCGCGAGATCGCGGCGCGGCTGGCGGCCGGTCTGCCGGCAGGGGCGTTCCTCGCTCGCTACGGCGGCGAGGAATTCACGGCCGTGCTTCCGGGCCTCGACGAAGCCGCTGCCCAAGACCTGCTGGATCGGCTGCGCGGCGAGATGCGGCGCAGTCCGCTGGAACTTCCCGGAGCGGATGCGCCGGTGGCGACGCCGTCGGTGAGCATCGGCGTCGCCCAGCGCCGGCGGGACGAGTCGGCCGGCGAGCTCGTCGAGCGTGCCGACCGATGCCTGATCCGAGCGAAGCGGGAAGGCAGGGACCGCGTGGTGGCCGCCGGCGGCGACGCGTTCAGAACGCGCCGCTGACGGACAGCAGGACCGAACGTCCGCGGCGCAGCTCGCGGCGCTCGACGGTTCCGGCATCGCCGGCTTCGCGTCCCTGTTCGAACACCTGCCGCTCGCGGTCGAACGGGCGGTCGGCGAGGTTCTGGACGATGAGCTGCATCTTGACGCCGAGGAACCTCGTCGTCTCGAGGAAGGCCTGGATGTCGAGTCCTTCGGCATGGACGGTGAGTTCGCCGGCGCCGAACGAGCGTGCGGCGTCGCGATAGTCGGTGTGGAATCCCCAGGCCCATCCCGCTTCGCGCAGGTCCTGGCGAAAGCGTGAGGCCAGTGCGTAGTTGCGAGCGCCCGAGAACGTACGCGGCAGCCCCGTGACGGGATCGGTCACGCGCGACCGTTCCCAGCGGGCGTCGAGTTCGACGCGACTGTCGGCGATCCCGACCGACTCGAGTGGCAGTGTCGTCTCGAGCACGATGCCCCAGCGCCGGCCGTCGCCGATGTTCCCGGGGACTTCCGAAGCGGGTCCGATGGGCAGACGATCCTCGAGGTCCTGGATCCAGTGGTGGAAGGCGCGAAGTCGCGCCGTGGCGCGTGGGCCGAGGCGTTCGCGATGCGAGAGTTCCGCAATCCAGGTGGTCGGCGGTTCCAGGCCCGGATTGCCGAGGTCGACGTTTCCGTCGTCGAAGTCGGCCGAGCTCGCGAAGTCGCGGAAATCCAGTTGGCCCACGTGGCGGGCCAGGCGCAGGCGGCTCGTCGCGTCTTCTGCGGTGCGCTGCACGGCGAGCTCGGGCTTCAGGAACGAAAAGGAGCGGCTCCGGCCGCCGGCCTGGCGGAGTTCGGAGGTCTCGGCCGCCAGCGAGGTTTCCAGCGAGGTCATGCCGAAGGTCCAGGTGCTGCGAAGCGCGAGTTCGGCGCGTTGCTCCTCGATGGACGTGTCGCCGCCTTCGACGGCCACGGGCTCGAGGCGGCCCAGGGGTCCGCGCTCGCGAAGCACGAGGTCCTGCTCGAGCCGGTTCCGGGCAGACTCCGCGTCGAGTTCGAGAAGGTGATTCGCGCCGCGCCGCCAGTCGACTTCGACGCGGCCGATGCGTTCCGAGCGCACGATCTCGGTATCGGAGGCAAGTTCGACGGCGCCTTCCCGGTCCGGCAGCGACAGCCGCGAGAGGTCGGTGAGCGCATCGCGCGCTTCGCGGCGATCCAGGCCGACCAGTTCGACGCGCAGCGTGCGCCGGGTCGGCCACGACAGGCGGGCACCGAGTTCGTGATCGAGGCCGGCTTCGGCCGATTGCATGACGACGAGTCCGGAGGCTTCCGCGCCGGGCGCGCCACGTCGCGAATGCTCGGAAAAGCTGCTGTCGAACCGCTTCAGCGACCCGTTGAGCTGCAGCCGCACGGGGGCAATACGCGTCGCGTAGTCGAAGTTCAGTCCTGTCCGTGTGCTTTCCCAGCGCTCGCGCTCGTCACGGATCTCGACGGGGCCGGCGACGGGTCGGGTGACGGTTTCCACGGCCTCGTTACCGACGAAGTCCCTGGCGGCCTCGAAGCCGAGGCCCCATTCCGTGTCGCCCCTGCGACCGACGACGGCGAGCCTTCCGCCCGGCGTCGGGCCGCCGCTGTCGGTGTCCTGCTCGACGCGGGCCGACCAGGTCCAGCTCGGCGGCAGGGCGTCGGCCAGGACAACGTTGACCTGCATCGAGCGCGCGGCGCTCGTCGAGGTCGTCGCTCCACCGCGCAGGATCTCGATGCGTCGCACGCTCTGGGCGGGAATGCGCTCGAGCAATCCCTGAAGCGACTGGCTCTTCGACGCGGGGCGACGTCCGTTGACGAGGACATTGCCGGGGCGCCCGCCGAAGCCGCGGCCCCGGCTGCCGTTGCGGATCTCGAAGCCCGGAACCTGCTCGACCATCTCGCGGGCGTTGACGGGTTCGAAACGGGCGAACCAGGCGGGGGACAGCGTTTCGGAACGCCCTTCGGAAGGCCTTGAACCGGCTTCCCGGGCCTGGACGGGACTCGTACCGGTCTCCGGGACCGGGGCGAGGCTCGCGCAGCCGGCCGACGCGAGCAGCATCACGATGCCGGCCAGGCGGGCGGCCGCAGGCAGATGCGAGCGAGTCACGGGGGGGCTGGAACTGCGGATTTCGACCATCGATCGGGATGCGGAACGGGTGCGCCGCGCGTCATTCTAGCCGCGCAGCGTCCGGGGCCGGGCGTTGCCGGCCGAAGAATCCTGTGACATGCTCGACCCTCCACGGAGGGAAAGGAGAGCATGGTCATGAACGACACGATCGCAACTGCGGGCCGGCGGCCGCTACACCTGTGGATCATCGGCATCGTGGCGCTGCTGTGGACGGCGATGGGCGCATTCGATTACCTCGCCACGCAGCTGCAGCTGGAGTTCTACATGAGCGAATTCACCGAGGAGCAGCTCGAGTACTTCTACGGATTCCCTGCCTGGGTGACGTTCTTCTGGGCGCTTGGCGTATGGGGCGCGTTCTTCGGCTCGGTCGCGCTGCTGGCCGCGAGCCGCTGGGCCGTCGCGCTGTACGCGATCTCGCTGGCGGGCCTGATCGTCAGTTCGGTCTACACGCTGATGCTCAGCGACGGGCTGGCCATCATGGGCTCCGCGGGTGCGGTGTTCAGCGCCGTGATCTTCATCATCCAGGTGTTCCTGCTCGTCTACGCGCGGCGCATGACCGGTCGCGGCGTGCTGCACTGAGACAGAAGGACCCCCGGACGATCTCGCGCGCTGCGCGGCATCGTCCGGGGATCTGCAAGGAGGCCGGCAGCCGTGGCGGCTGCCGGGTGCGCCCGGAAGATCAGGAACCGGCCGCGTCGGGCGGCGGGTTCTCCGGGGTAGCGGGGGAACGGCCCCACTCGGAAGCCTTGTCCTTGAGCTTCGAGAACTTCTTGCTGACCTTGTCCAGCTTTCCTTCCCATTCCGGGTTCGGCTCCTGGCCCTCGGTGACCTTGAAGAACACCTGCATCAGCGCCGTCATGCCGAACGGTTCGATGACGGCCTGCTTGACCCCCCAGGCGAAGACCAGTGCCAGGATCAGCGCGAGCGGGCCGGCCGCGCCCGGGAACAGCGACACGAGCCCGGCGACGGGCGCGAGGATCAGCAGGAAGACCAGGAAGGTCAGTCCCCAGACCACGAAGGCCAGCCAGAAGGCGTTCTTCAGGAAGGTCTTGTAGTTCTGCGCGTAGAGCACGAGGGCGGTGCGGCTGCCTTCCCAGGGATTGTCGGTCTTGACCCGGATGTTGTAGGCGAGGATGACTTCGTCCAGGTAGGTCAGCGAAAGATTGATGATCGTGTTCAGGAACTTCGCCACGCCCTGTACCCCGGGGATGGGCAGGAAGTTGGCGATCGAGAAGAAGACCCGGTTGAAGGCCTTGAGGATGCCCTTGATGAGCTGGTCGACGCCGAACAGCACCGACGACTCGGCGAAGCGTTCGCGCACGATGCCCTGGGCGTAGTCGATCTGGCCCTTTCCGTCGGGCAGCTTGCGACCTTCCATGAGTTCGACGAGGACGGCGATGTGGCCGGCCTTGACGAGGTAGAGCAGGTATTCGCGGATGAAGTACATGATGGCCGCAGCCACCGAGAAGCCCGCGATGCCGCCCCAGAGGCCCCCGGCTTCGGGTTCCCCGCCGATGGTTCCGATGCCGTAGCCGAGCCCGGCGCCGACACCCGTGATCAGTACCCAGGCCACCGTGATCCCGAAGTAGATCAGGAACCGGAAGATCAGGAACGGCAGCGTGCGCATCAGCAGCGAGACGGTCTCGCCGATCTTGAAGTCCATCATGGTGAAGCCTCTCCGTCGGTTTCTTTTTCTGTCCCTGCCGATAGGGTACGTGAAACGGATTCCGATCGCGACATTCGAGCGGACGACCGGTGGAGCGAGGATCTCCATCGAGCAGTTCATCGGCGGTTCAGGAATCGCGGCTCACACTCTTGATCGAGCGTGCCGCTGGGCACGCTTCACGGCCGGGATCGTCCCGGGCGTGCCTCATCAAGGGAGTTTTTCGGATGAACGGCAAGACGATTTTCCGGGCCGGGCTCGCGGGCCTGGTCCTTTCGGCGGCGGGCAGCGCCATCGCGCAGGATGACCCGGGCCTGTCCTGGAGCTATCTCGAGGGCGGTTTGTCGCACATCGATGTCGACGGTGACGGCGAGACCGGATTCAACGTCCGCGGCGCCGCGCAGCTCGCCGAGCATTTCTACCTGCACGGCGCCTGGGATCGCTGGGAAGTGGACACCATCTTCGGCGACGAGGACATCGACCTCATCAAGCTCGGGCTCGGATTCCGCACGGCCGTGACCGCGACGAGCGACCTGTTCGTCGAGGCGTCCTATGCCGAACTGGAACTGCTGGGTGCCAGCACCGACGGGCTGCGTACCGACGTCGGCGTCCGCGCGGCGTTCGGTGACCGTATCGACGGGCGAGTGTTCGGCGGTGTGCAGACCGACGCGTTCGACGAGTTCGAGGGCATCCTCGGCGCCGACGTGGCATTCGGGCTCACCGACCGGCTCGGTCTCGTGCTGTCGGCGGAGACCTACGAGTTCGATGCCGAGATCTACCGGGTGAACCTGCGCCTGAGCTTCTGATCGGGCGCGTTCCCGCTTCTAGGGGCGGCCGGTCGCCGGCCGCCCCGTTCTTCGTTCGGACTTCGGCGCGCTCGGGCCTTCAGTCCAGGTCGCGGACGTCGACGAACGATCCGCTCTCGCGTTCCTTCAGCTCATCGAGCAGGTCGAGGATGCGCTCGGCCGCATCGCGCGGCTTCGGCATGTCTTCGGTTCCTCGTGCGTCCCTGAGCTTCTGGACCGACGGATACTCCTCGGCATCGACTTCCTCGAGCTCGTCCTGCATGGGGGTGTCCACGAGCCCCGGGGCCAGCGAGGTGAAGTGCGTATCGGTCATTTCCTGTGCGTAGAGCTTCACGAGATCGTCGAGCAGCGACTTCGACAGGGCATAGCCGCCCCAGCCGTAGTTGAGGTTGTGACCGGCACCCGAGGAGATGGCGACGACCTGGTCGACGGGGATCATGCGCTCGTGCAGCCAGTCGAGGATGACCTTGTTGGCCCAGACATTGACGCGCATGAGGTGCTCGAGGTCGGCCGTGGCCGTCTCCGAGATCGGCTGGATGCGCCCGAGCTGGCCGGCGTTGAGGATGATGAGATCCAGGCGCTGACAGTCCGACAGCAGCCGTTCCAGCGCTTCCGGGAGCGTGGACAGATTGCCGAGGTCGAATTTTCGGTCACGCAGCCCGTCGCTGGAGACCGGGCAGCCGCTGCGGCTCATGCCCCAGACGATCGCGTCGCGGTCGAGCAGTGCTTCGGTCAGGCCTCGTCCGAGGCCGCTGGAGTTGCCGGTGATCAGGACATTCATGGCTTGATTCGTTTCCTCCGTGGGTCTTGATTCAGGATTGCGGTGGACGGGGTGTCGCCGTTCATTCGGCGACCGCGCCCGTTCCGATCGTGTTCTCGAACAGTCCGAGGATTCTCCGGTACTGGTCCAGCCAGCTCGACGCATGAACGTAGCCGTGCGGCTCGAGCGGGTACGAGGCCAGTTCCCAGTCCGTCTTCTCCATTTCGATGAGGCGCTGTACGAGGCGGATCGAGTCCTTGTAGAAGACATTGTCGTCGAGCATGCCGTGGCTGATCAGCAGCGGATCGTCCAGCCCCTCGACGAACTCGATCGGGGAACTCCGCCGATAGGCTTCGGGATCCACCTGCGGCGTGTTCAGGATGTTCGACGTGTAGCCGTGGTTGTAATGGGTCCAGTCGGTCACGGGGCGCAGCGACGCTCCGGCGGCGAAGATCTCCGGCTCCTTGAACAGCGCCATGAAGGTCATGAAGCCGCCGTAGGAACCGCCGTACACGCCCACGCGCGCCGGGTCCACTCCGTGCTCCTCGACGAGCCAGCGCACGCCGTCGACGAGATCCTGCAGTTCGGGCTCGCCCATGTGCCGGTAGATCGCGGTCCGCCAGTCGCGGCCGTAGCCGCGCGAGGCGCGGTAGTCCATGTCCAGCACGTGGTAGCCGCGCTGGGTGAGCAGGTTGTGGAACATCTGCTCGCGGAAGTAGTACGGGAACTTGAGATGCGTGTTCTGCGTGTATCCCGCGCCGTGAACGAACAGCACGGCCGGTCGACGTCCGTCCGGGCCCACGGCATCGTCGCCGCGAGCGGGGTAGAACTTCGACCAGATCGGTCCCTCGGCGCCGTGCGTGGATTCCACGCCGACGAATTCGGGCTGCTGCCAGTCGATCGCCCGGTATTCGTCGGTGCGCGTATCGGTGCGCGCGACGAGACGGCGCGCGGACGGGTCGCGGATCGCCGCCTGCGGCGGCAGGTAGGGCGAGGATTCGCGCAGCAGGATCCGGTCGTCGCCGGGCAGCCAGGCGTAGGACTCGATGCCCCCGTCCGAGGTCAGCGGTTCCATTCGGCCGTCGGCGGTATCGATGCGGAACAGGTCGTAGCGCGTCGGGTGGCCTCGATTGGCCAGCGCCAGGGCCGTCTTCGGACCCGTGAACGTGACATCGAAGACTTCGAAGTCCCCTCCCGTCACGGCGCGTGCCTCACCCTTTCGCGGAACGAGGTAGAGATGGCTGTAGCCGGTCTCCTCGGAAAGCAGCCACAGGGTCCTGCTGCCGGGCACCCAGCCGAATTCGTTGAAGGCCCAGTTGATCCAGGCCGGGTCGGTCAGCCGGTGCCGGAGGCGCACGTCCGGGTCCCCGGGCTCGACGGATACCAGCCAGCGGTCCTTGTTGTCGATGGAGTGGATCATCACGGCGGCAGCCTGGCCCCCGGGATGCCACTCGACGTCGGCGATGCGGACCGGCCGGGGATCGTCCTCGTCGTGCGGCTCGATGTCCTGCTCGCGCTTGAGATCGGCAAGCGGATCGTCGTGACGGCCTTCGAGGGCCGCCAGGTCGAGTTCGTGCTTCTCGCGCCGTTCCAGGTCCAGCAGCCAGAGCCGCTGCGGTGCGGGCGGCTCGCGGCCCACCAGTGTGCGGACGTCCTCGACCTCGACGTAGCCGGAGCGCGTGACGAACTTCGGCATGTGGTCGTTGCGACCTTCCTGCGAACCGGCGGTGCGGACCGCCAGAAGCATCCAGCGCTCGTCGGGCGATAGCCAGGAGTCCGCGATTTCCTCGTCGTCGCCGAGGTACCAGGGCGCCGGGCCGCGCGTCGGATCTTCACGCCCGGCCTCGATGCGCTCCCGGTGCCGTTCGCGCTCGTCCTCCAGTTCCTCGGAAAGGATCCGGAAGTAGCGCAGCTGGTCCTGAACGAGCGCATCGTCGCCGGGTTCGTGTGGCGCGTCTTCCATGCGCAGATCGGCGGCCGGCCGGGTCACGCCCGTCTCGAGGTCCAGCGACCACCAGTCCCGGTTCCGGCGGAAGACGACGCGTCGGCCATCGCTCGAGAACGACGGATCGGTCAGCGGGCCGCCGTCTCCCGTGAGCTGGCGGAGCACGCCGTTGTCGAGGTGGCGCAGGAACAGATTGCCGTCGCGCACGGTCAGCGCCCGGCGGCGCTCGCGGTCGAAGGTCGGGTCCGGCCCGTCCAGGCCGGCGTGGTCTGCAGGCTCGAGCCGCTGCGCCTCCCCGGTCCGGGCATCGACGAGCAGCAGGTCACGCTGCTCGGAGCCGCGTCGCTTGATGCGTGCGACGTAGGCGTCCCCGTCGAGCTGCCACCAGGCGGCTTCCACGGGCGGGCCGATCCAGTCGGGGTCGGCCATGATCCGGTTCAGCGTCAGGGCGTCGTCGGAGGCGAAGGCCGGTGCGGCCAGCAGCGCCGCGATCAGGAAGGCGGCGGTCGCGGTGATCGGTGTTGAACGATGCAGCGAAGGAAACGAGCTCCTGAGCGAAAGGCGTACGGTCATCGGGTACCGGTCATGGTCGAAGCGCCCTCAAGCATACCGAGTCCGCGGCGGCACCGGGTCGGTGCGATCGCGCGCGCCGGATCAGGCCGCTTCGCGCAGGCTACGGAATGCCCGGATCATCGCATCGACCTGTTCCGGGGTGTGGGCCGCGCTGAGACTGATTCGAAGCAGGTTCAGTCCCTTGGGCGTGGCCGGCGGAATCATGAGGTTGGCGTAGACGCCGGCCTCGATGAGGCCGCGCCAGTGGGCCAGCGCCGAAGCACGGTCGGGCAGAACGATGGCCGCCACGGGACCCGGGTCGGCGCTGCCGAGTTCGTAGCCCATGTCTTCCAGGGCCTCGTGCAGGGCGTGGATGTTGCGCCACAGCGAATCGCGCAGCGCACGTCCGGACAGGACCTTCTCGAGGGCGACGCGCGTACCGGCCATGACGGCGGGCGAGGGCGAGGCCGTGAAGATGAACGGACGTGCGGCGAGCCTCACGAGTTCGAGCTCGCGGTGCGGGCTGACGCAGAAGCCGCCGATGCTTCCGAGGCTCTTGGAGAAGGTGCCGACGACGAAGTCGATGCCGTCGAGCAGGTCGAGATGCTCGGCGAGCCCGAGACCGCGCTCTCCGAAGACGCCGAAAGAGTGCGCTTCGTCGAGCAGCAGCCAGGCGCCGTGACGGCGCTTGACCTCGATGAACTCGGCCAGCGGCGGCTGGTCGCCGAGCATCGAGTAGAGACCCTCGACCACGACGACGGCACGGCGTGCATCGTCGCCGAGCCGGGTCAGCCGGCGGTCCAGGTTCTCGGGATCGTTGTGGCGGAAGATGACGGTCTGGGCCTGGCCGAGACGGGCGCCATCGTAGATGCTGGCGTGCGAATCGCTGTCGAGCAGCAGGAAATCGTCCTTGCCGGCCAGGGTCGAGATCGTGCCGAGATTGGCCTGGTAGCCGGTCGAGTACACGATCGCCGAGGGCCAGCCCCAGGCGTCGGCGAGCGCCTGTTCCAGTTGCCGGTGCAGGCCGTAACTGCCGTTGGCCATGCGCGAGCCGGTCGTTCCCGTTCCGTAGCGTCGAACGGCCTCGGCGGTCGCCTCGACCACGTCGGGATCCATCGTCAGCCCGAGATAGTTGTTGGTGCCGGCCAGGATGACGCGACGCCCGCCGATTTCACCTTCCGACGCGGAAAATACGTCGTCGATGGGCGTGGCGACCGGGGGGATGCCGCCGGCGACGTCGAGACCCGATCGCGCTTCGGCGAGCCGGGCGAACTTGTCGAACAGGCTCATCGGTCGTCGACCAGGGGGCGAACCCGTTCGGCGAGTTCGCCGAGCGTCCGTGTCTCTGCCAGCGTCTCGACGGGAATGGAGATGTCGAGTTCGTCCTCGATCTCCATGACCAGATCCATGACCTGCACCGAATCCAGGCCCACGTCGCCGGTCAGCGCCGCATCGAAGTCGACGTCGCCGAGTTCGGGCAAAGCGCGCTGCTGCGCACGGCGGATCGCGTCGTGGATGTGATCGGCATCGTGGGCGTTCATCGGGTCCATCCGGGCAGGTCGGCCAGCGCGTCTTCCAGTGCGATGCGCGGCCGCCAGCCGGTGACCGAGCTGAGCGCAAGGGTATCGCAGGTCCAGTCGACGTGCAGCAATTCGCGCACCTTGCCCGGCGTCAGCACGCGGGGAAGGCCGAAGATGCGGCCGGTCCACAATCCGGCCCGCGCGGCCGCGGCGAGCACGAAGGCCGGGATGCGTACGCGGCGGACCGGAGCGCCGCGCACGCGCGCGGCGGTCCCGGCGACTTCCTCCCAGGACCAGCCGCCGTCGGGTTCGGGGCCGGCGATCTCGAGCGGGGCGTCGACAGGCCCTGTCTCGAGGACGGCCTGCATGGCATCGACGAGATCGTCGACGTGAACGAGTGAAAAGCGGGCCCGGTCGGGACCGGCCTGCAGGAGCCAGCCGCGCGCAAGCCAACGCCAGAATCCGGCCAGCGCGGGATCGTGGGGCCCGTACACGGCCGGGGGCCGCAGCACGGTGCGGCGTTCGAGGCGCGAGAGCACGATCTCCTCACCGGCACGCTTCGAGGCGGCGTACCAGGACAGCCCGGGTTCCCGGGCGGCCAGCGAGGAGACGTGCAGCAGGTGGCTGTCCGGAGCCCGGGATGCAATCGCCTGCACGAGGCGGCGCGTTCCCGTGACATTGACTTCGTCGAAGTCCGACGCATCGTTTCCGGCGATCGCCCCGGCGATGTGCAGCACGGCATCGGCGCCTTCGACGAGTTCGCGCAACGCGCGGGGTTCGGACAGGTCCCCGACGATCGCTTCCATACGGCCATCGTCGCCCCGAGGTGCACGGCGAAGGTCCCGCACGAGCAGCCGGAACCGGTGGTCCGGGAGCCGCTCGGCGAGGCGGAGGGCGGCCCGGCGGCCGACGAAGCCGGTCGCGCCGGTCATCGCGATGACCGGCATGGGATCAGTCGGAGGAGTTCAGCGCCTTGGTGTGCGGCGTGCGGTCGACGAGTTCACGCGGCAGCACCTGGGTGTCTTCCAGCTCGTTGCGCTTCAGGAAGTCCAGCCGTGTTCCGCTGCGCGAGAGCTTGCCCGAAGAGGTTCGCGGCAGCGTGTGCAGAGGAACCAGTTCGATGAGGCAGGCGATGCCGAACTCGGACTGGATGCGCTGCTTCAGGCGCTCGACGAGGCGTGCCTGCCGGAACGGATCCTGCTCGCGGCACTGGACGACGAGCACGGCGACGTCGCTGCCGTCTTCGGCCGGGATCGCGAACGCCGAGGCGTCCTCCGCACGCACTTCGGGCTGCTGTTCGGCCAGGTACTCGAGGTCCTGCGGCCAGATGTTGCGACCGTTGATGATGAGCAGATCCTTGGCCCGGCCGGTCAGGTAGAGCGAATCGCCGGCTCGATAGCCGACGTCGCCGGTATTCAACCAGCCGTCGTCGGTCAGCGCGGCGCGCGTGGCCTCTTCGTTGTTGGCGTAGCCCGACATGACGCTCGGACCGCGCAGGAAGATCGTGCCGCAGTGACGTTCGGGCAGCACTTCGCCGTCGGGGCCGCGAATCTCGACTTCGAAGTCGGGCAGCGGACGCCCGCAATTGACGAATTCGGTCACGCGGCTCTCGGTGCCTTCGTCGCAGGGTTCGGCCCGCCGCTCGTGCGAGAGGACGTCGGCATCGAGCCGGTCGACTTCCAGGCCTTGCGAGAGCGGCGCGAAGCTGACGGCCAGCGAGCATTCGGCCATGCCGTAGCAGGGCAGGAATGCCGTCTCGCTGAAGTTCGACGGCGCGAGCATCGACGCGAAACGGTGCAGCCAGGAGGAGCGGATCATTTCCGCGCCGACCCCGGCGACACGCCAGGCCGACAGGTCGTAGCCGTCGAGATCGGACTCGCGCAGTCGGCGCGCGACGAGCGCGAAGCCGAACGGCGGGGAGTAGGAAATCGTCGCGCGGTTGCGCGACATCAGTTCCAGCCAAAGGCGCGGGCGCATCGCGAAGTCGCGTGTCCCGAGATAGTCGACGGAGAGCTGCGAAATCACGGGGCCGAGGATCAGGCCGACGAGCCCCATGTCGTGGTAGAACGGCAGCCACGACATGTATCGGTCGCCGCGCCGGATCTGTACGCCGTACTGCAGGATGCCCGCGAGGTTCGTCAGCACCGCGCGTTGCGTGATCATGGTCCCGCGCGGGAAGCGCGTGCTGCCCGAGGTGTACTGCAGGTAGGCCAGGTCGTCCGGGGACGGCGGCGCCGGCAGTTCGGCGGCGGCGGGCAGGGCGTCGAATCGCGCGATGTCGCCGCTGACTTCGAGGTCCAGGCCCTCGACCGCCTGCCCGAGGAAGCCGGCGAAGGATTCCGAGGCGTAGGCCGCTTCGGCGGGGCTGTCGCGCAGCCGGGCACGCTGGTTTTCGAGGTCGGCTTCTTTGCCGCGGTGGTGCCCCGCGGCCGGAAGGGGTACCGGGACGAGTCCCGCGTACTGGCACGCGAAGAACATGACGAGAAAGCCGGGCTGGGTGTCGGCCACCAGCGCGATGCGACTTCCGCGCTCGAGCCCGAGGCCGGCCAGGCGATGGGCCGTGTCGATCGCGCGCTCGCGCAGCACCGAATACGGCATGGTCTCGGTCAGACGGCCGCGGCCGTCGTAGAAATTGCAGCCCGTGGAACCCTGGGCGGCATAGTCCAGCGCCTCGACCAGGCTCCTGTAGCCGGAAGTCTTCAGCGGCAGAGAATTGTCGGTGGGGGTAGGCTGAAGGCTCAAACCGGAGTTCCCTTGTCGTTTTCTGATCTCGCGTAGAATCTGCCCGCGAGCTTTGTTATTGATCAAACGGCCATTATAAGGCCCGGGCGCATCGAAGGAAACCGGAGTGTCATACTCCGACTGAATGGTCCCCGTCCCCGTTCGTCCCGGGTGGTCCGCGCCGTCTGCGACGTTTTTACAACAACTGTCGGGTTCGTACCACATTCCAAGGATAATCCATGTCCGGCCAAGATTCATCAACGACGGAGGCGGCCCTCGAGATCCGCGCCGTCCGTAGCCGCGCGGACTGGAAGGCGTTCCACGGCGTTCCTTCGCTCGTTTCGCCCGGCGGCGCCGCGCGCGTCGAGCCCCTCGCACTGCACCAGCGTCAGCTCTGGGCCCCGCGCCACCCGTACTTCCGCCACGCCCGCGCGACGGCGTGGCTGGCCTGGCGGGACGGACGCCCGGTCGGACGGATCTCCGCCCAGATCGATGCGCTGGCAGCCGATCACGGCATGGCGGGCATCGGACACTTCGGGCAGCTCGATGGCATCGATGACGCGGCCGTCTTCGATGCCCTGCTCGACGCGGCCGGACGCTGGCTCGCCGAGCAGGGCATGGCCACCATGCGAGGCCCGTTCGACCTGTCGATCAACCAGCAGTGCGGGATGCTCGTCGACGGCTTCGAGCACGCTCCGATGATGATGATGGACTGGTCTCCGCCCTGGAAATCGGCGCATCTCGAGCGCGCCGGTTTCGCGCCGGCCATGGATCTGCTTGCCTATCGGGGCAGTCCGGAGTTCGATCTGCCGGCGCGCGTGCAACGCCTGCTCGACCGGCTCGGGGACCGCATCCGCGTTCGGGCCTTGGCGCGATCGGAACTCGACGCGCATGCCGAGACCATGCGCGTGCTGTTCAACGAGGCCTGGGCCGGCAACTGGGGCTTCCTGCCCATGACGAGCGAGGAATTCCGCCACGCCGTCTCGGACATGAAGCTGCTGGTCCGGCCCGGCTACGTGCAACTGGCCGAGGTCGATGGGCGTGCGGCCGGCTTCATCGTCACGCTGCCCGACCTCAACGAGATGATCGCCGACCTCGACGGCCGACTCTGGCCGACGGGGGCCGTACGGCTGCTCTGGCGGATCTGGCGACGTCGATTCAGCCGGGTCCGCACGCTGCTCATGGGCGTGGCCCGCGAGCATCACCGCACCCCCGTGGGCGCCGCGCTGGGCTACGCACTCATCGACGCGACGCGACCGCACCTCGTGGCCGACGGCGTGAAACTGGCCGAGCAGTCGTGGATTCTCGAGACCAACGACGGCATGCGGTCCATGCTCGAATCGATCGGCATGGAAGTCGCACAGCGATTCAGGATCGTCCAGAGGCCCGCCGGCCCGGTCGGGTCGGCATGAGCGAGCGGCGACTCGAGGCCATCGTCCTGGCCGGCGACCGCGGACCGGGTGATCCGCTGTCGGTCGGGCACGGCGTGCCCGGCAAGGTGCTCGTGCCCGTCGAAGGCCGCCCTCTGCTCGCCCACGTTCTGGACGCCGTGTGCGATTGCCCGGTCGTCGGTACCGTGGCCGTCGCGGCGCCCGACCGTCCCGGCTTCGCGGAACTGCTCGCACAGAGGCCCTCCGTCCGCCGCGTGGCGCCGGCCGACGGGCCGGCGGCAAGCGTGCAGCGAGCCCTGGAAGCGCTCGAAGGGCGCCGGCCCGTCCTGGTCGTGACCGGAGACCATCCGCTGCTCCGGGCCGGCTGGCTGGAGGAATTCGCGGACCGGGCCGCCGCGACGGGCGCGGACGCCGTCGTCGGCGTGGTCTCCCACGCGCTCGTCCAGCAGGCGTTTCCGGGCTCGAAGCGAACCCGGTACCGGTTTCGCGACCTGCAGGTCTGCGGCACGAATCTCTTCTACCTTTCGGACCGGGCCGCGGCCGACGTGGCGGCCGTGTGGCGCGGATTCGAAGCCGACCGCAAGCGTCCCTGGCGCATCCTGCGCCGGCTCGGGCCCGGCGTGCTGTTCCGCTACCTCCTGGGGCGCCTGGACCTGGATGCCGCCATGCGGGCCCTGTCGAGGCGCATCGGCGTCGAGGTGCGCGCTGTCGTCCTCGAATGGCCCGAAGCCGCCGTCGATGTCGATTCGCCGGCCGACCTCGAACTGGTGCGCGACCGGATGCGGCGCCGGAACGCGGAATCCTCGTGAGAAGGCTCGAGAACTACGTCACCGGCCAGCTGATGCGTCCCGTGCTGGGCGTGTTTCTCGTCATCCTCGTGATCGTGCTGGCGTTCTACTTCAGTCGCTACCTGGCCGACGCCGTGGTCCAGAGGCTGTCGCTCGCGGCCGTCGCCCAACTGGCCATGCTGAAGCTCGGCCTGTATCTCGACGTACTGATCCCGGCTTCCATCCTGCTTGGCTGCGTGCTGGGGCTGGGCAGGCTGCAGTCCGGCTACGAAGTCACGGCGCTGTCCGCGGCGGGCGTCGGGCGCCGGACCGTCGTACGGTCGGTGCTGACGATCGCGCTGCTGGGCCTGGTCGCGGTCACGGCGCTCTCGCACGGGTTCCGGCCCTGGGCCTACGATCGTCTCTACGAACTCGAGGGCCAGCTCATCGCGCGCGTCGACCTGTCGCGCGTCGAGCCGGGACGCTTCGAGGTCGGCGACGAACAGTGGATGATCTTCGCCGAGCGGGAAACCGGCGACGTCCTTCACGACGTCCTGGTGCACCAGCGCCTTCCGGTCTCGAACAACCTGCTGCGTGCACGCCGCCTGTCCCAGCGCACGGAGCCCGACGGCTCCGTTTCGCTCGTGTTCTCCGGCGACGTGCGCTCCTACCGGCTCGTCCACGGCGAGGACGCCGACCTCGTCAGCCGCTCCGAAACACTGACGGTGCGCTTCGATCCGCCGGCTCCCGTCGAGCGCGCGCGCAAGCGCCGCGCGATGGGCTTCGGCGAACTCGTGCTTGCCGGCGGACAACTCGAGTGGGGCGAACTGCAATGGCGCACCCTCGGGCCGCTGTCGGCGGTGCTGCTCGCACTCGTCGCGCTGGCCATCGCGCGCATCAATCCCCGGCGCGGGCAGACGGCGAAACTCGTGACCGCCAGCCTCATCGTGGCGCTGTACTTCGGGGTCGTCGGGACGCTGGCCAATCGCGTGGATTCCGGCGCCATCCCCGTATGGCCCGGACTGTTCTGGGTGCCGCTGGTGCTGCTGCCGCTGCTGGCGCTGCGCTTCGTCACGGCCTGGCGCGGTCCGGGGGCGCCGCTATGAACCTGCTGTCGACATACCTGCTGGGGCGACTGGCTCGAGGCTACCTCGGCATGGTCGTCGCGATCGGCGGCCTGGTCTGGGTCACGACCGTTCTCGAGCTCCTCGGCGATGCCGATGCCTCGCGGTCCGGACTGGAAACGGCCTGGGCGGCCGCGCTGCAGGTCCCGGTCAATCTCATCGACCTGCTGCCGGTCATTGCCGTGCTGGCTACGGCGACGGTCCTGACCGCGATGCAGGCACAACGGGAAATGACGGTCATGCGGGCGTCCGGCGTGTCGATCGGGCGCATCGCGCGGATCGCGCTGCTGCCCGGTCTGCTCGTCGCCATGGCCGCACTGGTCGCCCTGCAGACGCTCGCACCGGTGCTCTATCGGGCGCCCGAACGCGTGGCCGCGGGCGGGGTCGGGGAGACCAGCCTCTGGCATCCCTGGCACGGGCTGTGGGTGCGCTCGGAATCCCGCGTCATGAACGTGGGACGCTTCGAGACCGGGCAGTTCCCGGGCGACATCACCATCTACGAATTCGGCGAGGACGAAACGCTGATCCGCCAGATCCGCGCCGAGTCCGCCGTCGCCGGACCCGAGACCTGGCTGCTCGAGAACGTCACGATCAAGACGCTCGAGGGGGGGGCGGATTCGACGGAGCGGATCCGGTCGCTGGAGCAGCTTCGCTGGCCCTCGTTCCTGACCGAGCGTCAGCTGCAACTGTTCCGCCGGCCGCCGGCCAGCCTGCCGCTTTCCGACCTCTGGACCTACGTGCACGGGCTCAAGCGTCGAGGCCAGGATGCCAGCGAGTTCGAGCTCGTGCTGTGGCGGCGGATCGCCTTGCCGCTGGCGTGCATCGCCATGGTGCTCGTGGCCGCGGCGCTGTCGCTGCGTCCCATGAAGAATCGCGCGGTCGGAGTCAAGGTGACGGCCGCGATCGGCGTGGGGCTCGGCTATCAGCTGCTGACGGGCATGGCCGGGTTCTTCGGGCTGGTCACGGACCTGCCGCCGGTGCTCGTGACCATGTTGCCGCCTTTCCTGCTTGCGGCATTGTCGATCGCTCTGCTCGCCAGGCTGAGATGAACGGACGCCCCGGCCAGGTGCCGGGGCGTTCCCGAAGGCGGGTGGAGATCAACCCTGGGCGGCGACCCAGGCGCTGCACCAGCCGTTGGCGTTGACCTGCTTTCCGGGGAAGA
>JAWVZQ010000021.1:0-19785 GCA_033722095.1 Wenzhouxiangellaceae bacterium
GCGAATTCGGCGAGGTCGGCCGGAAGTTCGCCCGGCAGCGACCCGCCCTCCGACAGCGCCCGTCCGCGCTCGTGCCCGATCGAAAGCCGCGGCCAGCGGACCTCGCGGGCGCGCCGCCGGATCCGGTTGATGCCGATCAGGGCGTAGAGCAGGGGTCCGGCGACGGGCACCATCGCGGCCACGGCGATCCAGCCCAGCGCGGCACGCGGATCCCGCTTGAACAGCATGGCGTGCAGCACGGCGATCGGCGCCATGACCGCGTGCAGTGCGGCGGCGACGAAGCCGGGGTCGGCAAGCAGTTCCAGCACGCGCGGCGTTCTCCGGGCGGGGGACGGACCCGATGATAGCCCGGCCGGCCGGGTCCGCCGCCGCAGGGTCGGGATGCAATGCGCGGCGCGATGCGATAGAATGAATATCTTTCTATCCGCATCAAGAGATACATAGCGAATGAGCGAGTACCTGTTTACTTCCGAATCCGTGTCCGAGGGCCATCCGGACAAGCTGGCCGACCAGGTCTCCGACGCCGTGCTCGACGCGATCCTGGCCGAGGATCCGTACGCTCGCGTGGCCTGCGAAACGTTCCTGAAGACCGGTGCCGTCATCGTCGGCGGCGAGATCTCGACGACGGCGTGGGTGGATCTCGAGGATCTGATCCGGAAAGTGATCACCGAGGTCGGCTACAACTCCTCGGAAGTCGGATTCGACGGACAGACCTGCTCGGTCATCAACATGATCGGCAAGCAGTCGCCCGACATCGCCCAGGGTGTCGACCGGGAGACCCCCGAGAGCCAGGGTGCCGGCGACCAGGGGCTGATGTTCGGCTACGCCGCCAACGAGACGCCGGAGCTCATGCCCGCGCCGATCTTCTACGCGCATCGCCTCGTCGAGCGCCAGACCCGACTGCGGAAGCACTCCGACAATCCCCTGCCGTGGCTGCGCCCCGACGCGAAGAGCCAGGTCTCGCTGCGCTACCGGGACGGCAAGCCCGTGGCCATCGATGCGGTCGTGCTCTCGACGCAGCACGACGAGGGCGTCGAACTCGACGAGATCCGAGAGGGCGTGCGCGAGCACATCATCAAACCGGTGCTGCCCGAAGAGTGGCTGCACGACAAGACGAAGTTCCATATCAACCCGACGGGCAAGTTCGTCATCGGCGGCCCGGTCGGGGACGCCGGCCTGACCGGCCGCAAGATCATCGTCGATACCTACGGCGGCATGGCCCGTCACGGCGGCGGTGCATTCAGCGGCAAGGATCCATCCAAGGTCGATCGATCGGCCACCTACGCCGGCCGCTACGTCGCCAAGAACATCGTCGCTGCAGGCCTTGCCGACAAGTGCGAGATCCAGGTCAGCTACGCCATCGGCGTGGCCGAGCCCACGTCGATCTCGGTGACGACCTTCGGCACGGCGAAGATTCCCGAGGAGAAGATCGAAGCGCTGGTGCGCGAGCATTTCGACCTGCGGCCGTTCGGCATCCTGAAGATGCTGGACCTGCTGCATCCCATGTATCGCCAGACCGCGACGCACGGCCACTTCGGCCGGCATCCCGAGGAGACCTCGGCGAAGGTTCGCCGCGACGGCAAGCTCGTCGACGATCACTTCACGACGTTCAGCTGGGAGAAGACCGACCGCGCCGACGCGCTGCGTGAGGCCGCCGGGCTCTGACCCGGCCCGTCGCCATCGAATGAATCCCGGTCCGGCCGCGCCGCGGCCGGGTCGAAACCGTTCTACAGAATTCAAGCCACGAGAGGTTCAGAAATGAGTGCCAATCCGACGACCAACAGCAAGAGCGTGCTGTTCGATTCCGACATCGCGTCCACCGACAACGACTACGTCATCGCCGACCTCGGCCAGGCCGCCTACGGCCGCAAGGAGATCGAGATCGCCGAGACCGAGATGCCCGGCCTCGTCCAGACGCGCGAGGAATATTCGGCCGACAAGCCGCTGAAGGGTGCGAAGATCGCCGGCAGCCTGCACATGACGATCCAGACCGCGGTGCTCATGGAGACGCTGGTCGAGCTCGGCGCCGAGGTGCGCTGGGCATCGTGCAACATCTACTCGACGCAGGATCACGCGGCCCCCGCAATGGTCGATGCCGGCATACCCTTCTTCGCGTTCAAGGGCGAGAGACTCGACGAGTACTGGGAGTTCACGCACCGCATCTTCCAGTGGCCCGACGGCTCGACGGCCAACATGATCCTCGACGACGGCGGTGACGCCACGCTGCTGCTGAACCTCGGTGCCAAGGCCGAAGAGGACCCCTCGGTTCTCGACAACCCGGGCAGCGAGGAGGAGAAGGCGCTGTTCGCGGCGATCCGCAAGCGGCTGGATACGAACCCGGGCTGGTACACCGAGGCGCTGAACAACATCCAGGGCGTGACCGAGGAAACCACCACGGGCGTCGCGCGCCTGTATCGCATGCAGAAGGAAGGCACGCTGAAGTGCCCGGCCATCAATGTCAACGATTCGGTGACGAAGAGCAAATTCGACAACCTCTACGGTTGCCGCGAGTCGCTCGTCGATGCCATCAAGCGTGCGACCGACGTCATGATCGCCGGCAAGATCGCCATCGTCTGCGGCTACGGCGACGTCGGCAAGGGCTCGGCGCAGTCGCTGCGCGCCCTTTCGGCGACGGTCTGGGTAACCGAGATCGATCCGATCTGCGCACTGCAGGCAGCCATGGAAGGCTACCGTGTCGTCAATCTCGAGGACGAGGGTGTCGTCGAGGCCGCCGACATCTTCGTGTCGGCCACCGGCAACTTCAACGTGATCAACCACGATCACATGAAGCGCATGAAGAACGAGGCCATCGTCTGCAACATCGGGCACTTCGACAACGAGATCGATGTCGCGAGCCTGCGCCAGTACGAATGGGACAACATCAAGCCCCAGGTCGACCACATCACGTTTCCGGACGGCAAGAAGATCACGCTGCTGGCCGAAGGTCGCCTCGTCAACCTCGGCTGCGCCACGGGTCACCCGAGCTTCGTGATGTCGAACTCGTTCACGAACCAGACGCTGGCCCAGATCGAGTTGTTCAAGTATCCCGAGCGGTACGAGAACGAGGTCTACGTGCTGCCCAAGCACCTCGATGAAAAGGTCGCGCGGCTGCACCTCGAGCGCGTCGGTGCCCGCCTGACCACGATGACGCCGGAGCAGGCCGACTACATCGGCCACGACGTGGAGGGCCCGTACAAGCCCGAGCACTACCGCTACTGAACGTCCCGGCGATCGCTTCGCCGATGGTCGTGACCATCGCCGGACCGCGCGGGCCCCGGACGCCGGGGCCCGCCCCGGCGAATCGCGACCCCAGCAAGCCCATCCTTCCCCGAGTCCATTGCCGCCGATGTCCGATTACGACGACCGCCAGTTGAGTTTCGAGTTCTTCCCGCCGAAGAACGACGATCAGGTCGAGGTCTTCGCCCGTACCCGGGATCGCCTCGCCCGTCTGAAGCCCGAGTACATGTCGGTGACCTTCGGCGCGGGAGGTTCGACGCGGGCCCGAACGCGCCAGACCGTGCTCAACATCCAGCGCGAGACGAACGTTCCGGCCGCGCCGCACATTTCCTGCATGTCCGAGGACACCGACGGCATCCGGGAACTCCTCGATGATTATCTCGAAGCCGGGGTGGACCGCCTCGTCGTGCTGCGCGGCGATCGTCCCTCGGGCGGCGGCACCGGCGTCTTCGACCACGCCGTCGACCTCGTCCGCTTCATCCGCGAACACTACGGCTCGAAGTTCCACATCGAGGTCGCCTGCTACCCCGAGCACCATCCGGAGTCGAAGACCCCGGAGACCGACCTCGTTCACTTCAAGGAAAAGGTCGACGCCGGTGCCGACGCCGCGATCACGCAGTATTTCTTCAACTTCGCGGCCTGGGAGCGGTTCATGGATGACTGCGCGCGGCTCGGCATCGACGTGCCGATCACGCCGGGCATCATGCCGATCACGAACTATTCCCGGCTGGCCCGCTTCTCGAGCATGTGCGGTGCGGACATCCCGAAGTGGATCGCCAAGCGCATCCACGCCTGGGAGGAGGCCGGCGAAGGTCGTGCCATTCGTGATTTCGGCGAAGAAGTGATCACCGGGCTGTGCCGGAGGCTGCTCGATGCCGGTGCTCCCGGCATCCATTTCTACACGCTCAATCGCGCGCAGGCCACGACGGCGATCTGCCGCAACCTCGGCCTGGGTGCGCAAGGAAAATCCAGCCGGGCCGCCTGAACTCCCGGCTCACTCCCCTTCGCGCCGGACCGCCGGCGCCTCGCCCGGCCGGTCGGGCATCCGGAGCTCGATGGGTCGACAGCAGACGCCGCAGTCCTGGACCAGCACGGCACCCGCGTCGCCGGGCTCGAGTCCGACGTCGTTGGGCTCCCCGCACCACGGACAGGAGAACGTCGCCGAGTCGGTCAGCACGCGCCGCCCTCAGTCGTCCGGATCGGCGTAGATCCGGATGTCCAGTTCGCCGTCGGTGCCGATCGATGCGCGGTACATGCCCGGCGTGTTGAACGGCATGGCGATCCGGCCACCGGGATCCATCGCGATGACGCCGCCCCCGGCGCCGGCCTCTACGAGCACGTCGTGAACCACGGCATCGGCCGCTGCATCGAGTTCCTCGTCGCCGAGCCGGACGCGGGCGCAGATCTCATGGGCCACGGCCCAGCGGATGAAGTACTCGCCGTCTCCCGTCGCCGAGACCGCGCAGGCGCGGTTGTCGGCATAGGTGCCGGCGCCGATGATCGGCGAATCGCCGACGCGCCCCCACTGCTTGTTGGACGTGCCTCCGGTGGACGTACCGGCGGCGAGATTGCCGTCGCGATCGAGCGCCACCACGCCGACCGTGGAGTACCACCGATCCTCGGGAGCCAGCGACGCCTCGGCGTCCTCGCGGATCCGGCGCAACTGTTCGGTGCGGAATTCGGTCACGAACCATTCCTCGGGCATGAACTGCAGCCCGCGCGATTCGGCGAATCGTTCGGCACCGCGGCCGACGAGCATGACGTGGGGCGAATGCTCGAGCACGGCGCGCGCGGCCAGGATGGGATGACGAATTCCGCGCACGCTCGCGACCGCCCCGGCCTGCAAATCGTGGCCGGTCATGATCGAGGCATCCATCTCGACGCGGCCCTCGGCGGTCAGCACCGCTCCGCGACCGGCGTTGAACTCGGGCGCGTCCTCGAGGATCACGATGGCCGCGGTCACCGCCTCGATCGCCGGTCCGCCTTCGCCGAGCACGGCGTGTCCGGCGCGCGCGGCCTCCTCGAGCGCGCCGCGGATCGCCGCCTCGCGCTCGGCCGTCAGGTCTTCGCGCCGGATCGTCCCGGCCCCGCCATGCAGCGCGATCGCGATGGGCGCGCGCGACGGCTCGGCGGATTCGGAAGCGGGGTTCATCCCGGTAGCGGAAGCCACGGAGGCCACCAGGGCCAGGGCGAAGGTCAGGCAGCGGATCGGCATGCGTCACGGTCCTGTTGCGGGTGTCGCGCCAGTCTATCCGATGCGATGCCGCAGACGCCGGCGCCGGCGCGGCCGAGCGGAATCCACGACGTCTTGCGCGCGGCCCACTAGAATCGAGGCATGGAGCTTCCCGAGCGCATTCGAGAGCCGGCTCGCTACTGGGGCGGCATCCTGGCCTCCGCGGCGGGGAACTGGGTCCGGAGCCACGCCTTCATCTACGCCGCGGCGCTCGCGTTCTTCACCGTCTTCTCGATCGCGCCGGTGATGATCCTGGCCGTCGCGGTCGTCGGTCTCGTGCTCGGCCCGCAGGCGGCAGAGGGTCGCCTGCTCGGAGAGCTTCGCGAAGTCATCGGCCCCCAGGCCGCCGACGTCGTCGAGACCGCCGTCGCCAATTCCCAGCTCGACCAGTCGGGCTGGCTCCCGATGCTCGCCGGCCTGACGGCCATCCTGATCGGCGCGACGACCGTGTTCGCGCAGATGCAGCAGTCGCTGAACCGGATCTGGGACGTCGCGCCGCGCCCGAAGCGCAGCGGCCTCTGGCGCTTCCTCAAGGCACGCCTGCTGTCGCTGACCATCGTGCTGGCGATCGGCTTCGTCCTGCTCGTCTCGTTGATGCTCAGTGTCGCGCTCCGGGCCGTGATCCGGTTTGCCGAGCAATGGCTGCCGGTGCCTCCGTGGAGCATGGTGGCCGTCGAACTCGGCCTTTCACTCGCCGTCGTCACCATGCTCTTCGCCGCGATGTTCCGCATCCTGCCCGATGTGGTGCTGCGCTGGAAGGACGTGCTTCCCGGTGCTTTGGTCACCGCGCTGCTGTTCACGGCAGGGCGTTCGCTGATTGCCCTGTACCTGGCCTCGACGGCCACGGCCTCGACCTACGGCGCGGCGGGTTCGCTCGTGCTCCTGCTGCTGTGGGTCAACTATTCCTCGCTGATCCTGCTGTTCGGCGCGGCGCTGACGCGCGCGCACGTCGAGGCGCGAGGCGTTTCCGTCCGCCCCCGACACGCTGCCGTTCGCATCGAGCGCTCGCTGCACGACCCACGCGAGGCCTGACCCCGCGGGGCGACGGAAGGCATGTGATCAGTGCCTTCACATCCATCGAATCGTCGTTGATCCGCGTCCCGTAGCCTGCCCTCGCAGTCCGGGAAGCGCCCGGACGCGGTACCGACAACAACGAGGGAACAACGATGGAGCAACTGCCGACCCTGAGCTTCGGCCAGTACAACCTGGTCTTCAACGTCTTCTCGCTGACGGTGGCTACCTTCGCCGCGGCGACGATCTTCTTCTTCCTGCAGCGATCGCGCGTGGCCCCGGAATTCAGGACCGCGATCACGATCACCGGGCTGGTCACGTTCATCGCGCTGTACCACTACGTCCAGATCCTGTTCGACTGGAAGGGCGCCTTCGACCTGGCAGACGGCGCCTACGTGGCCTCGGGCCAGCCGTTCAACGATGCCTATCGCTACGTCGACTGGCTGTTGACCGTACCCCTGCTGCTTGTCGAACTCCTGCTCGTCATGCGCCTGTCGAAATCCGAGACGGTCAGCAAGGGCTGGTTGCTCGGCGGGCTGGCCGCACTCATGATCGTTCTCGGGTATCCGGGAGAGATCAGCAGCGAAGACGGCACGCGCTGGCTGTGGTGGTGCCTGTCGATGATCCCCTTCCTGATCATCCTCTACCAGCTGTTCATCGGGCTCGGCGACGCGATCGCCCGCCAGCCTGCAGAGGCGCGGGGACTCGTCAGCGCGGCGCGCTACCTGACGGTCGTCGCCTGGCTGTTCTATCCCGTCGTCTTCCTGTTCCCGATGCTGGGTCTGACCGGCGCCGGAGCGGAAACGGCCCTGCAGGTCGGCTACTCGATCGCCGACATCGTCGCCAAGGCGGTCTTCGGCCTGCTGATCTACACGATCGCGGTGCGCAAGACCGACGCCGGGCAGGGTTCGGCCTGACGATTCCGCCCTTCCGCGGCCGGTCGGCGATGCCGGCCGGCCGTGGTCCGGGCGGGGCGTCCTGCTCCTGACGGTGCTTCGCGAACCCGCGATCGGCCGGGCCGGGGCGGCCCCGGCTTCGCCGCTGGCTGTCGCAGACGTGCGTGGACTGCAGCTGCGCGTCGTCCTGGCCGCGATCGTTCCCCTGCTCGCGGCCGCGCCGTGGCTGCGGGCCATACCCGTCGCCGACCAGTTGCTGCTCGTGGCCGCGCCCATCGCCCTGCTCGGTGTGCTCCACGGCGGAGCGGACCCCTGGGCAGGCGATGCGGTGTTTTCGTCGATCTCGCGTCGCTGGCGGCGAGCCGCTTTCCTTGGTGCCTACCTCGGAATCACGATCGCCGTGCTCGCCTGCTGGGCGTTGGCTCCCGTGGCCACGCTGGTCGGCTTCCTGCTGATCTCGATCCTGCACTTCGGTGAGCAGGACGCGCGTTCGTTCCGGCTCGATCCAGAACCGCTTTCGTTGAGCGTACTCGGCGCCATCCCCGTTCTCGGTCCCTCGCTGGCCCATCCCGAAGCCGTGGGCACGATCTTCGCGTGGCTCGTCGGCGCCGAACCCGCAAGCGCGGCTGCATTGCTGCGTGGCCTCGCACCTCCGCTGACGGCGGTCTGGTGCGTCGGCGCCGGTCTGCTCGTCGCTCGCGTCGCCCTGGAGCGCAGCGCCGATGCCCGTGCGCTGGTCGTGGGCATCGTCCTGCTGTCGGCACTGATGGTGGCCGCGCCTCCGCTGATCGCGTTCGCGTTCTACTTCTGCCTGCTCCACAGCGCCGGTCACCTCCTGGACCTGGCCCGCCGGATTCCCGGCCCCTGGCGGTCCTGGTCGGCCGGACAATGGATCGCCCGGCTGCTTCCGGCATCGGCCGGGGCCGTGGCGCTCGGATTCTTCGGCTGGCTGGCGCTGCCGGCGCTGCAGCCCGACGCCGTTCCGATGCAGGATGCGCTGGCTCGCGCGGTGTTCTGGGGGCTGGCCGCCCTGACCGTGCCGCACGTGCTGCTGCATGCGGCGCTGGAGCGACGGCTCGGCGATGACAGCAAGCGTTCTGCCTGCTCCACGGTGGAGTGATCCGGACCGTGCCGCGCCGTGATGCGCTCGACGGATTCACCCGAGTTTCTTGAATCTCGCGCGCGGCCCCTGCATCCTTCGGACTTGCCCCATTGGAAGGAGCCGAACGTGGAACAACTCAAAGGATTGCTGCTCGACCTCGGCCGCGACGCCGAACTCGCCGCCCGTTTCGAGGAAGACCCGGACGCCGTTCTCGACGAGTACGGCATCCCCGCACATGCAACCGAAGCCGTCAAGCGCGGTGACGTCGATGCGTTGAAGGCATTGACGGGCCTCGCCGACCTGCATCTGACGAACTCGACGATCAAGGCCTACAAGTAGGCCGGCGGCCCGTGCCGGTCGGACGTATCGCCGCGCGCTTCCTGGGCGCCGCCCTCGCGACGCTCGCAGGAGTCGCGGTCGCGCAGCCTGCGGACCTGGACGCGCGGCTCGATGTCATCGAACGCGTCAACGAGACGCGGCCCTGGCCGGTCTCGCAGGCCATGCTCGATGAGCTCGAGCCCGAACTGGACGGCGCGACGCTGGCGCAGCGAACGCGCGCCGACCTGATCCGCTCACGGAACCTGGCGCTCGACGAGCGCTGGCAAGAGGCGCTGGAACTGCTCGACGAGATCCTCAAGCGCCCGATCGGCATCGATATCCGGCTCAAGGCACTCGAGCGCGCCGCCAATATCCACCAGGTGCTGGAGAACCATTCGCGGGCCTTCGCGCTGCTGTCGAACGCCATCGAGCTGCTGCCCGAGGCGACGCGTGCCGAGGACAAGGCCGGTACGCTGGGCTTCGCGGCTCGCCTGCACGCCTCGGCCGGCCAGGTCGCCATGGCCATGGACTACGCGGCCCGGGCGCGCGAACTGGCCAGGGAGAGCGGGTCGCCCCGGCTCGACTGCTGGACGCTGCACGTGCTGGCCGGCGTCCAGCTCGAGGCCGGTCGCAAGGCCCTCGCGCTCGAGACCGCCCGCGAACTGCTCGAGACCTGCCAGGCCGCCGAAGCACCGGTGTTGCGTGCGGTCGGAAGCGCGGTAATGGGCAACGCATTGCTCGAGAACGGTGAAGTCGGGTCGGCGATCGGCTGGCTGGAACGCGCCGTCGACCAGACGCGCGCTGCCGGTTATGCCGTGGGGGTGGACGACGCCCGCGTCGACCTGGGTCGGGCGCTCGTCCGTGCCGGGCGCGGCGAGGAGGGCGCCGAGGTCCTGACCTCGGTGCTCGAGCACGCGGGCGTCGGCGATGCCGATCTCTACGTGGTCCACACGACGCTGGCCGATGTCCGCGAAGAGCAGGGCCGGCACGCCGATGCACTGGAGCACCTCGAGGCCGCCGAGGTCGTACAGCAGCGATTGTTCGACCAGCGCCTGGCGCGCCAGATCGCCTACCACCAGGTCGAATTCGAATCCGAGGTCCGCGACCAGGAACTCGAACTGCTGCGCCAGCAGAACCGCGTCTTCGCGCTCGAGCGCGAGGCCGAGCAGCGTCGACAGCGGACGCGCTGGATCGGTGCCGCGATGATCGCACTCGTGGCGATCCTGCTCGGCGTGCTGCTGTTGCGGATGCAGCACGAGCGGCGCCGCTATCGCCGCCTGGCCAAGCGCGACGGCCTGACCGGTCTCTACAACCACAGCCGCTTCCACATCGTGGCCGCGGAGGCCCTGGCGCGGGCGCGCGAACGCGGCAAGGTCAGCGCGCTGATCGCGGCCGACGTGGATCTGTTCAAGCAGGTCAACGACCGCTACGGTCACCAGGCCGGCGATGCCGTGCTGGCCGCCCTCGGCACGATGCTGGCCGAACTGTTTCCCCCGCCCGACGTGGTCGGGCGCGTCGGCGGCGAGGAATTCGCGATCTTCCTGCCGGGCAGCAACCGGCTGCAGGCGCGCCAGCGCGTCGAGCAGATCCGCCGTCGACTGCAACCCGTCTCGTTCGGCGGCGAGTCCATCGCCATCACCCTGAGCTTCGGCATCGCCGAGGCGCGCGGCAGGACCCGGCTGGAAGCGTTGCGCAGCCGCGCCGACGATGCGCTCTATCGGGCCAAGCGGGCCGGCCGCAACCAGACCGTGGACGCCGACGAGATGTGGAACGACGGCGCATGACGGTCGAGTCCGGTCCGGCCCGCGCCGGTGCCCTCGTCATCGTCGGCGCCGGCATCCAGCTCGGGCGTCACGTCGCGGAACGGGCGCTGTCGGAAATCCGCGCCGCCGATCGCGTCTTCGCGATGCTCGATCCGTTCGCGCTGGACTGGCTGCGGTCGCTGCGACCCGATTGCGAGAACCTCGCCCGCTTCTACGCGGCCGGCCGCGACCGGCGCGAGACCTACCGCGACATGGAGCGCGTCCTCGTCGAGGCCGTGCGTGCCGGGGAGCGGACCTGTGCCGTCTTCTACGGTCATCCCGGCGTTTTCGCCGACGTGCCCCATGGCGCGATCCGGGCGGTGCGTGCGCTCGGCCTGCCGGCCCGCATGGAGCCCGGAATCTCGGCCGAGGCCTGCCTGTACGCCGACCTCGGCCTGGATCCGGGGGAGCGCGGCGTGATCTCGATGGAGGCCACGCAGTTCCTCGTCCACGAGCGGCGGCCCGACCCGACCATGCTGCTGGTGCTCTGGCAGGTGGCCCTGGCCGGAGACCTGGCCCTGAAGGAATTTTCGGCCGACCCGGATCGCCTGCGCGTACTCGTCGCCAAGCTGGCCGAGACCTATGCGCCCGACACCGAGACGATCCTCTACGAGGCCGCCCAGCTGCCGGTGCAGCGCTTCCGCGCCGACCGCATGCCGCTGGCGGCACTGCCGGAAGCCGAATACCGGGAGTTCACGACCCTCGTGATCCCGGCCTGCGCGGGGCCGGAGCCCGACGACGAGTGGCTGGAGCGGCTTGGCGCCGATCGTTCGGCGCTGGAGTGAAGCGGGGGACCGGCGCGGCCGGGGGCCGGCCGCGCCGGTGCAGGAACCGGTCAGCAGTCGCCGGTGCGGCGGCCGTCCATTTCCACGTGCATCTTCATCACGCCCATCGGCGTTTCCATGTCGCCGTCGACGACGCCGCTCATCGTGTCGCCGTCGAACGACATCTCGGCGTTCATGGTCACGGCGCCGCCGTCCGGCGTGGCGCAGGTCATCGTGTAGGTCATGCCGTCGGCGCGGATGTCCTTGTCCGTGAACTGGCATTCCTCGTTGTCTTCCATGAAGGCCTGGCCTTCCTGGATGTCATCGGCCGACACGCAGTTGGACGTGGTGTTCGTCTGCGGCGGAATCGGGAACTGGTCGGACTGGATCGTGACCGTGCTCGTGGTCTCCCACATGCCGGGCTCGATGTTCGGATCCTCGGCCACGGCAGCGGTCGCCATGGTCAGGCCGGCCAGTGCCGGAACGAGTCGGGAAATCTTCATCGGGTTCTCCTCGGGGAAGCGAAGGGGTGATTGAATGCGGGTTCGCGAGCGGGTGGCGGCCTCGTTCCGAAGCGCCACCCCACTTCGTTCCAGAATACGGGAAATCGGCCGGCGATACGACACCGCGGACGTCCCCGGTCAGCCGCCGCCGGCCTCCTCGATACGCCGCTTCTGCGCCTCGGCGGCCTCCCGGACCTGGCGCTCGACATCCTCCGCGCGCTCGACCGCTTCCGGCGGGCGGGCCGAGGCCCGCTCCTCCGGGATGCCGGAATGGTCGGTGCACCCGGACACGGCGAGGACGGCAGCGCACAACAGGATTCCGCGCGCCCCGCCAGGAACCGCGAATGTCATCGCGAACCTCCTGAAGTGACTTCTGCACTATAGCGCGATGCCGCGCACAGGGGCTAGGCTGGAATGCGTATCCCCTCACGAAGGAAGCACCCATCATGCGAGACTCGATTGGACGACTGCTGCTGGCCTGTGCCCTGGTCGCGATGACCGGCACGGCGCTGGCGGACACCGAGAATTCCGCCGCAGAACTCCCGCCGCTGCTCGACCGCGAGATCTTCTTCGGCGATCCCGAGATCGCCGGCAGCCAGGTCTCGCCGGACGGGAAGTGGATGACGTTCAGGCGGCCTTACCGAGACGTCATGAATATCTGGATCAAGCCGCTGGACGCGCCGTTCGACGAGGCGCGCCCGCTGACGGCCGACGAGCGGCCGGTGTCGGGCTATTTCTGGAGCCACGACTCGGAGTACGTGCTCTACGTCCAGGACAAGGGCGGCAACGAGAACTTCCACGTCTGGGCCGTCGACGCGGACGCCGAGGCCGAGGAGGGCACCGGCGTGCCACCGGCCCGCGACCTGACGCCGGCCGAGGACGTGCGCGCTCAGATCATCGCGCTGCCGAAGTCGTCGCCGGGCACGATCATCGTCGGACTCAACGACCGCGACCCGGCATTGCACGACGTCTACGCCGTCGACATCGAGACCGGTGAGCGTGCGCTGCGCGTGACCAACAACGCCAACGTCGCCGGCTGGGTCGCCGACCTCGACGGCGACGTCGAGCTGGCCGTGCGCCAGGACAGCGACGGCGGTACCGAGACCATCGAGGTCGTCGATGGCGAGCTCGGCGATGTGCTCTACCGGTGCAGCTGGCAGGAAAACTGCGGCCCCATGCGCTTCCACGCCGACAACCGACGCGTCTGGTTCCTGAGCAACAAGGGCGAGGACGTCGACCTGACCCGTGTCTACCTGATGGATCCCGAGACCGGCGAACTGGAATTCGTCGAGTCCGATCCCGAGGGCGAGGCCGACTTCAGCGGCGCCCTGTTCTCGAACGACGACAACGAGCTGCTGGCGACCGTCTACATCGGCGATCGCGTTCGCGTCTATCCGAAGACCGAGGCCATGGCCCGCGCGCTCGAATTCCTGCGCGCCGAACTTCCCGACGGCGAGATCAACTTCTCGCCGCAGACCTCCGACGACCGCCTCGTCAAGGTCACCGTCTCGCGCGACGTCGATCCGGGCACGGTCTACCTGTTCGACTGGGAGGACTACACGGTCGAAGAGCTCTACGAGACGCGGCCGGAACTGCCGTCCGAGCACCTGGCGGCGATGGAGCCGATCCGCTACGAGGCGCGCGACGGCCTGGAGATCCCGGCCTACCTGACCACTCCGAAGGGCGTACCGGCCGAAGACCTGCCTTTGATCGCGCTGATCCACGGTGGCCCCTGGGCGCGAGACCGCTGGGGATACTCGTCCATCGTCCAGTTCCTGGCCAACCGAGGCTACGCGGTGCTGCAGCCGAATTTCCGCGGCTCGACGGGATACGGCAAGGCCTTCCTCAACGCCGCCAACAACGAGTGGGGCGAGGCCATGCAGGACGACATCACCGACGGCGTGAAGCATCTCGTCGAAGAGGGCATCGTCGACGGCGATCGTGTCTGCATCATGGGCGGCAGCTACGGCGGCTACGCCACGCTGGCCGGCATGACGTTCACGCCCGAGCTCTACAACTGCGGCGTCGACATCGTCGGTCCGTCGAACCTCATCACGCTGCTCAACTCCATCCCTCCTTACTGGGGTCCGATCCGCAAGCTGTTCACGCTGCGCATGGGCAATCTCGAGACCGAGGAGGGCCGCAAGCAGCTCGAGAGCCAGTCGCCGCTGTTCCACGTCGACAACATCCAGGCGCCGCTGCTCGTCATCCAGGGCGCCAACGATCCGCGCGTCAAGCAGGCCGAGTCCGACCAGATCGTCATCGCCATGCGCGAGAAGGGGCTGCCGGTCGAGTACATCGTCGCCCCCGACGAAGGTCACGGCTTCCGCGGCCGCGAGAACCGCATGGCGATGTTCGCGCGCATCGAGGAGTTCCTTGCCGAGCACAACGGCGGGCGCTACCAGGAAGAGATGGCCGAGGACATCTCCGAGCGCCTGGCGGCGATCACCGTCGACATCGAGACCGTCGAGCCGCCCAAGCAGGCCACGGAGCTCGACGCGGCACGCACCAATCCGCTGCCGGCCGTCGATGCGCAGCGCCTGTCCGCCGGCACCGCCCGGTACGAGGCCTCGATGGCGATGCAGGGCCGCGAACTCGAACTCTCGGCGACGCGCGAACTCGAGTTCGCCGATGACGAGCAGCACGGGAGAATCGTGCGCATCACCTCGTCGAGCCAGGGTCCCATGGGCTCGGCCACCGACGTCGTCGTGCTCGACGCCGCTTCGCTGCGCCCGATCTCGCGCCGCGTCGAACAGGGTCCGGCCGTCATCGAGATCGACTACGGCTCCGAAAAGGTCGAGGGCGTGATCCGCGCCGGCCAGGAGATCCCGTTCTCGGTCGAACTCGAGGCCCCGGCATTCGGCGGAGACGCCGGCCTGCAGGCGGCGATCGCCGCGATGCCGCTGGACGCGGACTTCAGGGAAACCGTGCGCGCCGTCGAGATCGGCATGCAGCAGCGCGTGCGTGTGCTCGTCGTCGACGTCGTCGGCGAGGAATCCGTCAGCGTCCCGGCCGGCGAGTTCGAGGCCTGGAAGGTTTCCGTGGAACCGCTCGACGGCGAGGGCGGCAGCCAGACGCTCTGGGTCACGAAATCCGCACCCTATCGCGTGGTCCGGTCGGAGATCACTCTCCCGCCGGCCATGGGCGGTGCGCAGGTGACCTCGCGACTCGCGTCCGCCGAGTGATGCGTCGCGGCGCCGGCCGGCGCCGCGCAATGTTCGATCGATGGGCCGCCTCCCCCCGGGGGCGGCCCGCTTCGTTGGGGGCACCGTGCGTTCCGGTTGCCACCGCTACACTGCGGACATGGCGCGCATCGACCCCCACCTGCCCGGACCCCTGACCCTGCGGCGCATCGTCGTCGCGGCGCTGCTTCTATTCGTCCTCGCCTGGATCGGCATGGGGGCCTGGCATCGTTACAAGCCGCTGCCGCCGGGCATCAGCGTCGCCCAGCCGGTCCGGCCCGCCGGCGAACTGCGCTTCCTCGCCGACCGCACCTGGATCGGTCCCGACGGAGAGCGCCACGTCGATCACGTGATCTTCGACCGCGTCATCGCGCATGTCGAGGCCGCCCGGCAACTCGTGGTCATGGACTGGTTCCTGTTCAACGACTTCGCCGGCACGACGGCCGGCGACGACATGCGTCCGCTTTCCGACCTCGTTGCCGATGCCGTGGTGCGTGCGCGTCGGCGCCCGGATGCGCCGCGCGTCATCCTCGTCACCGACCCGATCAACGTGCTCTACGGCGGCCTGGAGTCGGCACGGTTCGAGCGGCTGCGCGAGGCCGGCGTCGACATCGTGCTCACCGACCTCGATCGGCTCAGGGACTCGAACCCGCTCTGGTCGGGCCTGTGGAGAGTCTGCTGCAGCTGGGCCGGCAATTCCGCCGAGGGCGGGTGGCTGCCCAATCCCGTCGGCAAGGAGCCCGTCACGCTGCGCACCGTGCTGCGGATACTGAACTTCAAGGCCAATCACCGGAAGACGCTCGTCGCCGATTCCGGCGATGACTGGGTGGGGCTGGTCACGTCGGGCAACCCGCACGACGCCTCGAGCGCGCACGGCAACGTCGGCGTCGAATTCACGGGGCCGGCGGCGCTCGACCTGCTGGAAACCGAGCACGCCGTGGCCGCCTTTTCGGCGCCGGGGCTGGACTGGCCGTCCGTGCCCTCGCCGGCGTCCGCTTCGCCGTCCGAGGCTGCGGGCCGCGTGCAGGTGCTTACCGAAGCCCGGATCCGGGACGCCGTCCTCGACGGATTGGCGCGATCGGGCCCTGGCGATCGCGTGGACCTGGCGATGTTCTACCTCTCCGACCGTGACGTCGTGGAGGGCCTCGTCGGTGCCCATGAGCGCGGCGCGTCGGTGCGTGCGCTGCTCGATCCCAACGAGGGGGCGTTCGGCCGCGAGAAGAGCGGCATCCCGAACCGTCCCGTGGCGGCCGAACTCCACGAGGCAGGGCTGGACGTGCGCTGGTGCCGGACCTTCGGCGAGCAGTGCCACTCCAAGGCGATCCTGTTCCGGCGCTCGGCGGGCGATGCGGAGTTCATCGCCGGGTCGGCGAACTTCACGCGGCGCAACCTCGACGACCTGAACCTCGAGACCGACGTGCGCGTGCTGAACGCGGCCGACTCGGCATTCATGACCGCGGCCGCAGGCTGGTTCGAAGAGCGCTGGACGAACGCCGGCGGGCGCGGCTACAGCGTCGCCTACGATCGGCACGCCGACCAGGGATTCTGGAAATGGCTCGGCTACCGGGTCACCGAGGCAACGGGCATGTCGACGTACTGATCGATGCAACCGGAAAACGGCAAAGCGAGGCACGGCGAGTAGCCCAACGGCTACGCCCGTTGGGGTGAGATTCCAGCCAACTCCCGGTGCCTGTCCAGGGGAGCGCCCGAGCAACCGTCCGGTGATGTTCTCGGTCCCATCCCGAGGGACGTAGCCCTCGGGCTACTCCCATCGGCAAATGTCCCGTCTTGTCGCCTACCCCATCCCCTTCTTCGTCTTCATCGTCGCGGTCGCCGTGGCGGGATCCTCCGGCCAGGGGTGTTTCGGATAGCGGCCGCGCATGTCCTTGGCGACCTCGATGTAGGCATTGGCCCAGAAGCTGGCCAGGTCGGTGGTGACGGCGAGCGGGCGGCCGGCCGGATCGAGCAGGTGCAGCACCACGGGCAGGCGCCCGCCGGCGATGCGCGGCGTGTCGCTCCAGCCGAACAGCGCCTGCAGCTTGACTGCCAGCACCGGGCCGGAATCGGCCGCATAGTCCAGCGCGACGCGCGCACCGGCCGGCACCTCGACGTGCGTGGGCGCGGCATCGCGAAGCCGGCGCGCGCGCTCGTGCCCCAGACGTGCTTCCAGCGCCGGCAGCAGATCCATGCGGCGGACCTCGTCGAGACGGCGGTGACCGGCGAGGAACGGGCCCAGCCATTCGGCGAGCTCTTCGCGCAGTGCCTCGTCGTCGAAGGGCGGCCAGGCTTCCGGCTCCAGTGCGCGCATCGTCTCGACGCGGGCCCGGTACTGGCGCGCGCTCGCTGTCCAGTCCAGCGTCTCGAGGCCGAGCCGGCGCACGGCGTCGAGCAGGCCCGCCGCCAGCTGCTCCGGGTCAGGCGGGCCGGCATCGTGTTCCTCGAGCACGAGCCGGTCCAGGCGTCGGCGCCGGCGCACCACGACCGTCCCGCGCTCGTCGTCCCATTCCGACTCGACGGACTCCTCGATGCCCGGACCGAGGACTTCTTCGATCGTGGCGCGGTCGGTCCTGGCGGCCAGGAAGATCCGGGCTTCGCGCTCCCGGCCGTCGAGTTCGGCGGCGACGAGCCAGTCGCTGGCAGCCAGCGGGTCGTCGTCGGGCAGCCAGGCGCCGCGGCCGTTGGCCAGCACGAATCGGGCCTGACCGCCGGAACGGCGTCGAGCCACGCGGTCCGGCCAGGCCAGTGCGAGCAGTTCTCCGGCGCGAGAGGCATCGATCGCGGGGCTGTCGCCGTCACGCCGAAGCCTCGCGGCCAGCGCGCGGGCACGGCGGATCCGCCCACGGTGCGCATCGCGCCGGCCGCGTCCGTCCAGTGCCGCGAGCCGATCCTCGAGGTCGCTGCCGGCATCGTGCGGAAGCGGGTCGCGGTCCGCAAGCAGCCCGGCCAGCGCCGCGGCCGTGGCGCCGGCGCCGCGCGCACGCCCGCATACGAGCAGCTGCGCCATCCGCGGCTCCAGCCCGGGCTCGAGCAGTGCCCGGCCGTGGTCGGTGATGCGCCGCTCTTCGTCCAGTGCGCCGAATCGACGAAGCAGATCGACGGCCTGGTCCCAGTGGGCGGCGGGTGGTGGATCCAGCCAGTCGAGTCCCGAGGGATCCACCGTCCCCCATTGTGCGAGCTGCAGGACCGTCGAGGACAGGTCGGCCTCGGCGATCTCGGGCGGCGCGAACGGCCGCAGCCGTCGCTGCTCGCCCTCGCTCCAGAGCCGGATGCAGAGGCCGGGCTCGATGCGGCCGGCGCGTCCTTTGCGCTGCTCGGCGGATGCGCGCGAGACGCGTTCGGTGACGAGCCTCGTCATTCCCGAACCCGCGTCGAAGCGGGCGCGGCGTTCCAGGCCCGCATCGATGACCACGCGCACGCCCTCGATCGTCAGCGAGGTCTCGGCGATGGCCGTGGCCAGCACGACCTTGCGGCGCGCCGCGGGCGCCGCGGCGATGGCAGCGTCCTGGCGCGCAGGGTCGAGTGTCCCGTGGAGCGGGCAGAGGTCCGTGTCCGAGCCGAGCGTGCCTTCCAGGCGTTCGGCCACGCGGCGGATCTCGGCGATCCCGGGCAGGAAGACGAGCACCGAACCGTGTTCGCGTTCCAGTGCCTCGCGGATGGCCGCGGCCGTCGCGTCCTCGAGCCGCTGGCCCTGCCGGGGCGGACGATAGGTGACCTCGACGGGATGGCTGCGGCCCTCGCTGGTCAGCACCGGCGCATCGTCGAGCATGCGGGCCAGCGGCTCGGTTTCCAGCGTGGCCGACATGACGACCAGGCGCAGGTCGGGACGCAGCGCCTGCTGGACCTCGCGGGCCAGCACCAGTCCGACGTCGGCGTTCAGCGATCGCTCGTGGAACTCGTCGAACAGCACGGCCGCGATGCCCGACAGCTCCGGGTCGCGCTGCAAGCGGCGCAGCAGGATGCCCTCGGTGACGACTTCGATGACGGTTTCGGGCGAGACGCGGGACTCGAGCCGCGTGCGGAACCCCACGCCCTTTCCCACGGGCTCGCCGCGCGCTGCGGCCATGAAGCGTGCCGCCGCGCGCGCAGCGAGCCGGCGTGGCTCGAGCATCAGGATTCGGCCTTCGCCGCGCCACGGCGCGTCGAGCAGCGCCGGCGGCACGCGTGTGGTCTTCCCGGCGCCGGGCGGCGCCTGCAGCAGGACGCAGCGTTCGCGCTCCAGCGCCTGAAGCAGATCCGGCAGCAGTGCCTCGATCGGCAGCCCGGTAGCGTTCGATCCGCTCACGGGACCAGGCTCCAGACGAGCGCGAAGCCGATGTAGGTGCCGACCAGGTTGCCGAGCGTCCCGAGCACGATGCCGGGCAGAAGCAGATCGGCGCGGTCGAATCGCTCGACGAGCGGCAGCACGACCGTCGAGCCGCCGACCGTCGTGGCCGAGACGACGGCCGTGGTTTCCGCCGATTGCCCGAGCAGTCGCGCGGCCACGAGCAGGATGGCCCCGTGGACGAGGATGAGGATCACGACGAAAGCGAGCAGCTTCAGGCCCAGGGCGCCGAGCGCGGCCAGCGCGGCGACCTCGCAGTAGGCGGCCAGCGCGGCGAGGAACAGGTAGGCCCCGAACATGCCCAGTACCTGCGTGCCGCGCAGCCGGGCGACGGCCTCGACCTGAGCCAGGGCGAGTGCCAGCGTGGTCAGCACGAGGATCGAGGGCACGGCGATGCCGAGGACGTCGCCGCTCCA
>JAWVZQ010000022.1:0-18473 GCA_033722095.1 Wenzhouxiangellaceae bacterium
CGCGTCGCCGGACGCGCCGTCGGCCACGACGAAGGTCCACGTGTTCCCGGCCACGCCCGCGCCTTCGATGTCGAGCCAGGTACTGGACTCGGCATCGGGGAACACGAGGCCGTAGCCGCGCACGCCCCAGCTCGGGTCATCGGCGAACGAGCGTCCGTGATAGATGAGGTCGACCTGGGCCTCTTCGCAGTCGGGGAGGCGGAGATGCAGACCGTTGAAGGGCGCCTCGTGGACGGCTTCCGTGGGCACGTTGGCCAGCAGTTCCAGTCCGAAGCTGTTCTCGAGCGCGTCGCAGGTCCCGGAAAGCGGCGTGATCGTGGCCGTGAGGCTGGCCTCTTCGCCGCGCAGCCCGCCCACCAGGACGCGTGGCGAAGCGACGCCGGGCTGGACCGAGTCGCAGATGCCATCGCCGTTGCCGTCGCCGCCCGGCGTGCCGCCGCAGTCCACGCCGCCGCGCACCGCCGTCGGCGCCGCGTCCTCGGTCTGGTTGCTGGCCCCGTCGGTATCGGTATCGGGCAGCACCTCGAAGCTCTGCACGCCGCGGGTGGTTCCGGCGTGAAGCAGCAGGTTGAGGCCCGTCGTGTCGAGTTCGAGCTTCGTCGCCACGGCAGACGCCGGGAAGCCGGTACTGATCGAGGACCAGCTGGCACCGCCGTCCTGGCTGACGAAGACGCCGCCGTCGCCGCTGCTCGTGGGGTCGGCGGCCGCCGCGTACACGTCACCCGAGGTCGGGTCCACGCGGAGATCGCGCACGTCGCGGTTGGTCAGGCCGCTGCCGGCGAAGGTCCAGGTCGATCCGCCGTCGGTGGTCTTGTAGACGGTGCCGAGAAAGTCGTCGTTCGACGAGGCATAGAGCGTCTGACCGGCCGGATCGGTGGGATCGAATGCCAACGACAGGATGTTGGCCGCCGTCGTTCCCGAAATGCCGTTGACGCGCGGCAAGCCCATGCTCGCATGCGACCAGGTCGCGCCCCCATCGGTGGAACGGAACACGCCGTTCTGCACGACCGACGGCGCATCGGAGTCGCTGAGTCCGCCGATGAACGTGGCGGCCCAGTAGTCCAACGGATCCACGGTGCTCTGGACGATCTGGACGACGGAGGCATAGATCGCGCGCCCCTGGTCCGAACACTCCGCACCGCCGAGCCCGGACTCCGACGGCGACCAGCTCGCCCCTGCGTCGGTACTGACGAAGATCCGCTCGGATTGCTGGGTGAACACCGGCGTCGCGGCGCTGCAGTCGTCGACGATGAACCGCCCGCTTCCTCCTGCAAGCAGCTTCTGCGACGGTCCCGTTCCCCCGACCTGCGAGGTCTCGTCGATCTCGACGGCCCGCACCGTGCCGAACAGCGACTGGTCGAAGGGCCCCGTCAAGGGGATTCCGTTGTCGACGGTCGTCCACGTCGAGCCGCCGTCGGTGCTCTTGTAGATGCCGCCGTTCCCGTTGACGAAACCGCCCATGCCATCGGACTGGGGAAAGAAGCTCCCGCCGCCGTAGACCACGCTGGTGTCATTGGGGTCGACCTCGACCGCGCGCAGCTGGTCGGCTTCCAGGCCCGTGTAAGCGGGGCCCCAGCTGATCGGAAAGGAATTGCTGAGGAAACTGGCGAACGTGGCGCCGAACGAGTCGCCGACACCGGCGTGCAGTCGATTGGCGGGTCCCTTGGCCACGGCCCGGATGTTCCTGGCGTTCATGCCCGTGACCTGGGGCACCCAGACATCGGAACCGGACGAGATGTTGCGATAGACGCCATTGGCCTGCGTTCCAACGAGCTGGAAGCCCGGACTGAACGGGTCGTGGACCACGTCGGTCGATTGCGCGGGCAGCCCGATCCCGTTGCCCACGAAAGAACTCGCCGCCGACCACGTCAAACCATCGTCGACGGTGAACACCACACCTGTGCCACCGGCGACGATGGCCCGGGTCGCATCGGCCGGATGCACGGAGATCGCCTGGCCGAAGCCGCCGGCGGTCAGGGTCCAGGTCGCGCCGAAGTCGTCACTGCGCGCGGCGCCGCCCTGGCCCGTGGCCCAGACGCGACCCCCCATCCCGTGGAACTCGATGTCGCGCAGGGACTGGCTTTCCCATGGGCAGCCCGCCGGACACGGGATGGCCGTGGCCGTCGCCGTGCCCATGGAGCCCGCGCCGGTGACCCGGAACACGCGATGGGCTCCGGAGGGCGAGGTGTCTTCGACCGCGACCAGCAGTTCGCCCGGATTGACCGGATGGGATGCGAGCGAGCGAATGGCTTCGGCCGCTCCCAGCGGCAGGACGCCCGAGAGCCCGTTCCAGGTCAGCCCGGAATTGTCGCTGCGAAGCAGGTCGCCGTTGGACAGTGCGATGAACAGGCGCCCCGGCGTGGTCGGCGACGTGGCGACGGCGACGATTCCCGTATCTGCAGGAAGCAGGCCCGGCGAGGGCGAACGCTCCGACCACGAGGCCGCTCCGTCCGAGCTGTGATAGACCTTGCGGACCCCGAATGCGTAGAGCGTGTTCGGAGCGGTCCGGCTGTGCGCGAGCAGGCCGTTGAGCTGTCGGTCGATGCCGGCATTGGCATCCGACCAGGTCAGGCCGCCGTCGATGGACTTGAACACGCCGCCTCGCGTGGCCGCGTAGAAGACGTTGGGCGTCGAGGGGCCGGCCAGAACGCTGATCACCCGCCCGCCGTTGGGCCCGGCGGACGTCCAGATTCCGAGTCCGGCGTTCGCGGTGACGGCGGCCCCGGTGATCAGGAAAAGAGTCAGGATCAGGCGTGCGGCGACTGGATGAATCATGGCTGTCCTCGCGGATAGGGGTCGGATTCGGGTGCATTCTATGCATACGGCTGCGGCCTGCAAGGGACGACATGTCCGGCGCGCGGGCCGAATGCATAATGGCGGGACCGACCGTACCGAGGAGTGATCGCATGATGCGCATGACCCCCCTGCTCGCCGCCGCGTTTGCAGTGTTCGTGTCCGGCCCCGCTGCGGCCCAGGACTTTTCCGAGGTCGAGATCCGGTCCACCCGGGTGGCCGACGGCGTCTGGGCGATCGTCGGTGCCGGCGGAAACATCGGCGTGGTCGAGGGCGAGGACGGGGTCTTCGTCATCGACGACCAGTACGCGCCGCTGACGGAGCAGATTCTCGACGCGATCCGCACCCGCACGCATCGGCCGGTTCGATTCGTGTTCAACACGCACTGGCACGGCGATCACACCGGCGGCAACGAAAACATGGATGCCGCCGGCGCGGTGATCGTCGCCCACGACAACGTTCGCCGACGGCTGTCCGAAGGGCAGTTCATGGAATTCTTCGGGCGCGACGTTCCGCCCGCACCTGCCGCTGCACTGCCCGTCGTCACGTTCAGCGACGAGGTCACCTTCCATCTCGGCGGCCACACCGTCAACGCCTGGCACGTCCCCAACGCACACACCGACGGCGATGCCGTCGTCCACCTTCGCGAAGCCAACGTCATCCATGCCGGAGACCTCGTGTTCTACGGCATGTACCCGTTCATCGATTACGACAGCGGCGGCAGCCTGTCCGGCCTCGTCGAGGCGGTGGAAGCCATCCTGGCCAGGACCGATGGCCAGACGGCCATCATCGTCGGCCACGGCGGGCCCGTCATCGACCGCGACCAGCTTGCCGAGTACCGGGACTTGCTGGCCACCGTGCACGAACGGCTCTCGGCCCGCATCGCCGAAGGCCAGGACCTGCAGGCGATCCAGGCAGCGGGCATCACCGCCGAATTCGACGAAAGATGGGGCGGAGGCTTCATCGGCCCCGAGCGCTGGATCGAGATGAACTTCCTGGGCATGACGGCCGAAGACTGAACAAGCGACCTCTCCCCCGGCGTCGACGCGCGGGCGCCGGGCTGCGGCATACTCCGGGGCCGACCCACGACCGGATCCTTCCATGACCCGACCGATCCAGGCCGCTCTCGCGGCGCTTCTGCTCCTCGCCGGCGCCGCGTCGGGCGCCGAGGATGCCGGCCCGACCTTCGACGAGGCCGTGGCCGATCTCGCACTCGCGGAAGGCTTCCTCGATGTCTACAGCAGCCCGGAATCCGGCCGCGTACTCGTCCGCCTGCCGGCCTCCGGAACGGACGGTGACGGCATCCTCGTGCGCTTCATCCACGCGCTGAGGCTGACGCGGGGACTGGGGTCGAATCCGCTGGGCCTCGACCGGGGCTGGGGCAACGACGGGCGCATCCTCGCCTTCCGCCGGGTCGGCGACCGCGTCGTCGCCGAGGTCGAGAACCACCGCTACCGTGCCGTGACCGACGATGCGCCCGAGCGCGATGCCGTCGCTTCCTCGTTCTCGAGTTCGTTCATCTGGGACACCGGCATCATCGCCGAAGACGCCGAGGGCCGTCCGCTCATCGACCTGGCCGGCTTCCTGACCGCCGATGCCCTGGGACTGGCCGACATGCTCGGCGAGGACGAAGGCGACTACGAGCCGGTCGAGTCGCGCTCCCTGCCCGACGCCGCCTCGCTGCTGGTGTTCGAGGACAACGTCGAGATCGACGCCTGGATGACGTTTGCCGGTGACGAACCGGGCAAGGAGATTCGCGCCACGGCCGCCGATCCCCGCAGCGTCACGCTCGTCCAGCACCACAGCTTCGTCCGGCTTCCCGATTCCGGATACCGCGTGCGCCGGGCCGATCCGCGCACGGGAACGTTCGCGCTGGGCTTCTACGACTTCGGCGCGTCACTGTCCAGGCCCATCGTGCAGAGCCTCGCGATGCGCCATCGCCTCCAGTTCCGCGAACCCGGCGACCCGTCGTCCGGGATCCGCGAGCCGCTCGTCTTCCATGTCGATGCCGGCGCGCCGGAGCGTATCCGGCAGGCGCTCGTCGACGGTGCTTCCTGGTGGGCCGAGGCCTTTGCCGCGGCCGGCTTCGAAGACGGTTTCCGCGTCGAGATCCTGCCCGACGACGCGCATCCGCTCGACATCCGCTACAACGTCGTGCAATGGGTGCATCGCCAGACGCGCGGATGGTCGTACGGCGGCGGCATCATCGATCCGCGCACGGGCGAGATGATCAAGGGCCACGTCATCCTCGGCTCGCAGCGCGTGCGGCAGGACCGGATGATCTTCGAGGGCCTGGCCGGGGTGTCCGCCACGGGATCGGGAGCGGACGACGATCCCGTCGAACTCGCTCTCGACCGCATCCGGCAGCTCGCCGCCCACGAGGTCGGCCACGCGCTGGGCTTCGGCCACAATTTCGCCGCGTCCAGCGACGGCCGCGCCTCGGTCATGGACTACCCGTCGCCCTGGGTGCGCGTGGTCGACGGCGAGATCGATTTCTCGCGCGCCTACGATTCGGGCATCGGCGAGTGGGACACGCTCACGGCCCGCTGGCTGTATACCGAGTTCCCCCCGGGCGTCGACGAGGCCGCGCGCCTCGACGCGATCGTCGCCGAGGGCATCCAGCGCGGCCTCCGGTTCGTCGCCGACGAGCATGCGCGCGGCGTCTCGACGGCACATCCCGAGGCCTCGGTCTGGGACAACGGCGCCGACGCCGTCGCCGAACTCGACAACGTGATCGAGGTGCGCGAGCACGCGCTGCGCCGATTCGGTGCCGATCGCATCGCCCCCGGTCGGCCGCTCGCCGAGCTGCGCGAAGTGCTCGTGCCGATCC
This sequence comes from Wenzhouxiangellaceae bacterium, assembly GCA_033722095.1. Classification (GTDB taxonomy): domain Bacteria; phylum Pseudomonadota; class Gammaproteobacteria; order Xanthomonadales; family Wenzhouxiangellaceae. Next base: position 5,624 of record JAWVZQ010000022.1, read on the forward strand.
ACCTCTATCACCGCTACCAGCTCGCCGCGGCAGCGAAGTCGCTCGGCGGGATGCGGTTCGCCTACAGCGTGCGCGGCGGCCCGGGGATGCGCCCCGAGCCCGTCGCGGCCGAACGCCAGCGGCATGCACTCGAGGCCATGCTCCGGACGCTGGACCCGGGTTTCCTCGACGTGCCCGATACGGTGATCGGGCTCATGCCGCCGGCCTACGAAGGATTCTGGTTCGACCGGCCCTCCGAAACGCTTCCGAGCCGGACCGAGCCGGCCTTCGACCCCTTCACGGCTGCCGAGACGGCTGCGGCGCTGGCCTTCGATGCGATCCTGGACCCCGCACGCGCCGAGCGCCTCGCTCGCCAGCACGCGCTGGATGCCGACCTGCCGTCATTCACCGAGACCGTGCGGCGCCTGGAGAAGCACGTGCTGGCATCGCTGGCCCGTACCGGATCGCAACGACGACGCGTCATCGCCGAGCGCGTGGCGGGCCGCTATGCCTCCACGCTCATGGCGCTCGAGAGCGGCGACGGCTCCGGTCAGGTTCGGGCGACCGCGCGGCAGGCGCTGGAGCGCCTCCCGAGACGGCTCGAACGCTCGGAATCGCAACCCGCGTTCACGGAGTGGCTCTCCTCGCGCATCCGGCGCCACCTCGAGCGGCCGGCGCCACCGGCCGTGGCCGTCGACCGGAGTCCCGACGTGCCGCCGGGCAGCCCGATCGGCACCGGCGCGCAGCCCGGTGTGACGCAGTGGATTGCCGAGGACTGCTGGCACTGCGACCGGCCGACACCGCGCAGCTTCGGGCCCGACTTTCCCTGATCGCCGGTCGGATCGTCGCGATCAGTTCTCCCTCGCCGCCGGGCGGACGACATCGCTCGAGCCACCGAGCCCCTGCGCGATCCGCAGCAGGTCCGAGAACACGCCCGCGGCCGTGACCTCGGGCCCGGCACCGGGGCCCTGGACGATCAGCGGATTGTCCCGATAGCGCTCGGTCGTGAACGCCACGACGTTGTCGGTCAGCGCCAGGTGCGCGAAGGCGTGGTCGTCGGGCACCGGGACCAGGCCGACTCTCGCGCGCCGGTTCCCGACGTCGAGCGCGGCCGTGTAGCGCAGCACCTGCCCCCGGGCCCGCGCCTCCGCGAGGCGCCGATCCATGTCGGCGTCGAGGATGTCCAGTTTCTTCATGAAGCCGTCGATATCGGCCGCCGCCAGCGAGTCCGGGACCAGGCTCTCGACCTCGACATCGTCGAGTTCCATCGCGAGGCCGATCTCGCGAGCGAGGATGACGAGCTTGCGGGCGACGTCGATGCCCGACAGGTCGTCGCGCGGGTCCGGCTCGGTGAAACCGGACTCCCTGGCCTCGCGAACGAGGGCCGAGAACGAACCGTCGGGTTCGAAGCGGTTGAACAGCCAGGCCAGCGTGCCCGACAGGATGCCCTCGATGCGCTCGACGCGATCGCCGGTATCGACGAGGTCGCGGAGCGTCTGCAGCACGGGCAGGCCGGCACCCACGGTGGCCTCGTAGCGCCACCGCGCGCGACCGCCGTCAGCAAGATCGCGCAGGCGTCGGTAGCGCCCGGCGTCGCCGCTGCCGGCGTGCTTGTTGGGGGTGATGACGTGGAGGCCACGCGACAGCCATTCGGCGTAGCATCCGGCGACCTCGTCGCTGGCCGAGCAATCGATGATCAGCGCGTGCGGAAGGTGGTCGGCCTGTACGTGGTCGGCGAATCGCTCCAGGTCGAGGTTCTCGCCCCCGGAAAGGTCGCCGCCCGCGGCCTGGCGGGACAACCCTCGGTCGGCCAGTTCCATGCGGCGCGAATTGGCCACGGCCCGCACGCGAAGGTCGATGCCGGATCGCCGGAGCAGGTCCGCCCTCGCCGCCTCGACCTGGCGCAGCAACGCCCGCCCCACCTGGCCCGGGCCGACGAGCCCGATGGACAGCGTCTGGTCCGACAGGTAGAACGCCGAATGCACCGCGCGCAGCGCTCGCGTGGCGGACTCCGCGTCCACGGCTACCGAGATGTTGCGTTCCGAACTGCCCTGGGCGATGGCCCGGACGTTCACGCCGGCGCGGCCCAGCGCCGTGAACAACCGGCCGGCGACGCCGGGCGCCCCGGCCATGCCGTCGCCGACGATCGCGAGCACGTGGATGCCGTCGAGCAGCGTGATGCGCTGCAACTGGCCGGAGGCGAGCTCGCGCTCGAAGTGACCCTGGAGTTCGTCGCGCGCGCGACCGGCCTCGGCGTCGGGAACGACGCAGCAGATCGAGTGCTCCGAGGATCCCTGGGAGATCATCGATACCGATATGCCGGCACCGTTGAGCGTTTCGAACACGCGACGGGCCGTTCCGGGCACGCCGAGCATTCCGGCTCCCTCGATGTTGATCAGCGCAAGGTCCTCGATGCACGAAACGCCCTTGACGGGCGGCACGTCGGATCCGTCGCGCTCGATCAGCGTGCCGCCGGCCTCAGGCCGCGTCGTGCACCGGATCCGCAGTGGAATGTCGCGCTCGAGCAATGGCGCCAGCGTCTGCGGGTGCAACACGCGCGCACCGAAGTAGGCCAGTTCGAAGGCCTCGCGATACGAAAGGCGGCCGACGACCTGGGCCTGCGGGACGCGCTGCGGATCGGCCGACAGCACGCCTTCGACATCGGTCCAGATCGTGACCGAGTCGGCCTCGAGCAGCGCGGCCAGGATCGTGGCCGAGAAGTCGCTGCCGTTGCGGCCAAGCGTGCCGATGCGCCCGCCCTCCTCGCGGCAGCAGAATCCGGGCACGACGATGCGCGCGTCCCCGCAGCCCTCGAGTCGCTCCAGCAGCGCACGCCGGCTTGCTTCCTCGAGCGGCACCGGTCCGAGTTCGCCGCGACGGACAAGGATGACCTCGCGCGCATCGACGAATTCGGCAGGCTCGCCGCGCGATTCGAACCAGCCGGTCAGCAGGCGCGCCGACCACTGCTCCCCGAGCCCGGAGACGAGATCCATGACTTCCGCCGGCACGGTGCCGAGCAACTCGAGCCCCTCGAGCAGGTGGCGCAGTTCCGAGAACGATTCGCGCAGGGTCTCGACCTGCCCGTCGCCGAGTCCCAGCGCGGCGGCGCAGTCCTCATGGCGCGAGACCAGGGTCTCGAGCGACTCGCGCCAGTCCTCGCCGCCGCTACGGAACGCAGCAGCGGACCGGGCCAGTCCGATCAGCACATCGGTGGTGCCGGCCATGGCCGAGACGACCACGGCCTGCCGAGCCCCATCGACCTCCGACAGCAGCCCGCCGGCCCGCTCGAAGGCCGCGGCATCCGACAGGCTGCTGCCGCCGAACTTGTGGACCGCCCAGGTCATCGTCCGGGAACCGGCTGCAGGGACACGGCCCTAGCGATGGTCGTGGTGCCAGCCCATCGCCCGCGCGTGGGCCTCGAAGCGCTGCTGCGTGACGGCCTGCCAGGCGTCTCCGCCTTCGCGCTCGAAGAAGAACGGCTCGCGCTTGCGATCGGCGGGAGCGACCTGGTCCATCGAGGAGGCATCGTAGAGCCGGCCGCCGAGCATGGTGTAGGCCACTTCCTGGCTCAGGCGCAGGTTTTCGAGCGGGTTGCCCCGGATGACGACGAGGTCGGCGAGCTTGCCGGCCTCGATGGAACCGATCTCGTCATGCATCCCGAAGTAGCGCGCGCCGTCCCAGGTCGCACCGCGCAGGGCCTCGAACGGGGTGAAGCCGCCCTGCTCCATCATCCAGAATTCCCAGTGCGAGGCCAGCCCGGCCAGCTGGCCATGGGCCCCGATGACGACCGGAACGCCCAGTTCGTTGAGTTCCCTGGCTTCCTCGGCCACGAAGCGGTGGTTGTAGTGCTCGTCGGGGGCCCGGCCGCGGCGGATCGACCGCGGGTAGACGATCGAGCGCGGCACGAAGTTCAGCAAGCGCTCGTTCTTCCAGACTTCCGTACGGTCGTACCAGTACTCCTCGCCCATCAGGCCGCCGTAGGCCACGACGAAGGTCGGTGAATAGACGACGTCGGTCTGGCTCCAGAGTTGCTCGATGTCGGAGTGGATGCGCTTGATCGACAGGCTGTGTTCGATGCCGGTATGGCCGTCGACGATCTGCGTCATGTTCTGCTCCAGGCGCATGCCGCCCTCGGGCACGACCATCATGTCGAGCTCGCGCGCGGCCTCGAGCACCTGCTGCCGCTGATCCCGGCCGAGGTAGTTGTAGCTCTTCACGGAGATGGCACCGACGGCCTTCTGGCGCCGGACGTGGAACAGCGCATCGTCGTAGTCGTCGATGCGCGCCGTCGCACCGGGAACGAGCCCGGCGTACAGGATGCGGCCCGTGGAGAAGATGCGCGGCGCGACGGTCCGGCCCGTGGCCTGGAGTTCGGCCATCGAGAAGATGCCCCAGTTGTCGTTCGAGGGATCGTGGATCGTCGTGACGCCGAAGGCGAGGTTGGCGTACTGCATCCAGTTCTGCCGCGGCTGAAGCTGCTCGTTGCTCATCGCGCCGTGGGCATGCGCATCCACGATGCCCGGAATGATGGTGTGGCCGGCCACGTCGTAGACCTCGTAGCCGTCGGGCACTTCGAGGTCGTCGGCGGTGCCGACGGCCCGGATGCGGTGCCCCTCGACGAGCAGCACGCCGTTCTCGATGATTTCCTCGGTCGAGTAGGCGTCACGCATCGTCACGATGCGTGCGCCGACGAGCGCGATGCGACCCTCGGGGCGGTCGGCCGGCGCCTGGAACGACAGATCGAGCCCCTCGGTCTCGGGTTCCGGCAGCTCCTCCGGCGCCCCGTCGAGGAACGCGAAGGCGTCCTCGAGGTCCCGCCGGTAGAGCAGCGGGCCGTAGGACCAGCCCAGTGCGCTGCCGTCGTCGACCCAGTGCAGCATCTCGCCGGCTCGTTCCGAGACCTGGCTGACCGGGTAGGCCTTGCCTCCCGCGCTCAGCGAAACGGGCTTGCCGGCGGCGAAGAACGGTGCCACGAAGGCCCGGAAGCCCTCGGTGAACGCGACCCACCGCCCGTCGGGCGAGACCCGGTATTCGGTCACCCAGTCCCCCACGAGGTGTTCGCGGCGGTCGTGACCGTCGAGATTCACGCTGTTGAGCGCCAGCTTCGTGGTGTCGATGCGCTCGCTGAAGAGAATCCGCTGACCGTCGGCCGAGAACTGGGGGCGCTCGCCCGTGTCGGTGATGCGACGCGGCGTACCGCCCTCGATGTCGACGACGTAGAGACCCGGACGCTCGGACCAGGTCGGCGAGGTCAGGTAACCACCCGTGGTCTTGCGGAACACGACGCTGGAACCGTCCGGAGAGAACGAGGGCTCGACGTAGTGGCCGGGCTGCTCGGTCAGGACCTTCGCCCGCCCGCGCCCGATGCGCTTGACGCGCACCGACCCCAGGTCCTCGTCGTCGAAGGTGGTGTAGACCACCGAACGCCCGTCGGGCGAGAAGCGCGCGTGGAATTCCCAGTGCTCGTCCTGTCCGGTCAACCGCTCGCGGCGCCCCGACTCGAGGTCGTGGATCCAGATATGGCCCAGCGCCTGGTAGAGCGCGCGCTTGCCGTCCGGGCTGCGCTGCGTCCAGCGCAGCATGCGCACGTCGACCTCGTCGGGCGAGACGGCCACGTTGCGGCGCAGGGCCGGATGGATTTCACGCGTGTCGACGACTCGGAAGGGAATGCCGGACCTGGAACCGTCGAGACCGACGCGGATCAGGCCGCCCTGGCTCCAGAGCACGAGCGACTCGCCGTCGGGCATCCAGTCGAAACCCGGATAGTTGCCGCGATCGCCGCTGGTCTCCTGCATGTCCCGCGAAATGGAAGCATCGAGCGTACGCTCGACGCCGGAGACGAGGTCCTTGACCATGAGCCGGCTCGTGAGCTCGGTCGGGTTACGACGCACGAAGGCCAGCAGACGCCCGTCGGGTGAGGGAACGGGACGCACCGCGCCGCCGGGGCCCGCGACGATCGTCTCGGTCTCCCCCGTCTCACGATCGAGCCGGCGGATCGCGAACACGCCCTGGTTGGCGTCCTTGTTGTACTGCCAGACCGTGCCCGGCGTGACGTCCTGACTGAAGTAGACGTAGCGGCCATCGGGCGAGAACGACGGCTCGGCGATGTTCTTCTGCGACGATTCGCCGTGCAGGCGCTCGACGAGTTCCAGGCCCGAGCCGCCCGAACGGTGGTACATCCAGATCGATCCGGCCGGGATGGACCGCGCCGAGACGTATCCCTTGCGCGCGGCCAGGAACTCGCCGTCGGGGGACCAGGCCGGATTGTGGACCAGCTGGGCACGCTCGTCGGTGACCTGTTCGGGACTTTCGCCGTCGGCGTCCATGATCCAGACGTTCTCGGCTCCGCCGCGGTCGCTGATGAATGCGATTCGCGTTCCGTCGGGACTGAACGCGGGCTGGAAGTCCCAGGCGATGCCGGAAGTCAGCGATTCGGCCTCGCCTCCCGAAATCGGCAGGCGGTAGAGGTCGCCGAGCAGGTCGAAAACGAGATATTCGCCGGAGGGATGCACCGTGACCGACGACCAGCTGACCTCGTCGACGTCGATGTCGATCGATTCCCAGTCGCCCGGCGGCTCCTGCACCGACCATTCCGTCGGCGCTGCCGGGTCGGCCTCCGCGTCGTCATGGGAGTCGGCCGGCAGCGCTGACCAGGCGAAAAGCAGCAGGATCGTGGAAAGTCGGAGCATCGTGGACCTCGGTGGACGGGAAGGAAATTCGGAAGATCGCGACCCTGGCCGCGATGCGGGGCATTCTAGGACGATTCGCCGCCGTCGTCGTCGCCGCGTTCGCTCGTGATGGGCGATGCATCGGCGGGTTCGTTGGCGACGCCGTGCGGAACATGGCCGGTGGCGATGACGCGACTGGCACTCGCACAGTGCACCTGCTGGTCGTCGAAGAAGATGTCGGCCCCGAAAGCACGCAGGAACGTGGCCTTGTCGCGACCGCCGAGGAACATCGATTCATCGATGCGGATCCCCCAGGCTCGCAGCGTCATGATCACGCGCTTGTGTGCCGGCGCCGAGCGCGCCGTGACGAGCGCCGTACGGATCGGATTCTCCTCGACCGGATACGCCGACTGGATGCGATGCATGGCCTCGAGCACGGCCTTGAACGGGCCGGCCTTCAGCGGCGTCATCGCCGCCTCGCGCTCGCTGGACGAGAAGGCCTCGAGGCCCTGGGTCTTGTAGACGCGCTCGGCCTCGTCGCTGAAGATCACCGCGTCGCCGTCGAACGCGATGCGAAGCTGCCCCGAGCGGTTCTCGCGCGTCGCCCGCGGCAGGATGGTTGCCGCGGCGTAGCCGGCCTGGAGCACGCGTCTGACGTCGTCGGCGTTCGCGGACAGGAACAGGTCGGCGCCGCAGGGCTCGATGTAGAGGCTCGGAGAGGCGCCGTTGGTGAACACGGCGCGCTCGATGAGCAGATCGTGATGCTCGATGGAATTGAAGATGCGCAGGCCCGTGTCGGCGCTGTTGCGCGAAAGCAGCACCACCTCGACGCCGGGATGGTCCATGCCGTCGTCGTTGAGCGCCAGCAACTTGCGGACCAGCGGAAGCGCCACGCCGGGCTGGAGGATCTCCTCCTCGCGCTCGCGCTGGTAGCGCATGTAGGCCTCCAGGCCCTGCTCCTCGTAGATCTGGTGCGTGGAGTCGAGATCGAACAGCGCCCGCGAGGAGATCGCGACGACCAGCGGCTGTCCCGTGCGCGCCCCCTCGTCGCTCATGCGGCGGGTCGCAGGCCGTCCATGAAGGCTTCGATGGAAGCCGCCGAGTCCACGCCGCGATCCGGCAGGCGCCGTGCGACGTGAAGACCCATGCCGAAATTGAGGATGGAACGTGCCCAGTGGCCCGCGGAGCGCCCGCTGCCGACCTGCCCTTCCTGCTGTCCGCGGGCCACGACACGCGCGAGCGCCTCGCGCAGCGGGGTCAGGCAGGACTCCAGCATCTCGCCGATGACCTGGTCATCGGGCGAGACCTCGGTGGCGGTCCTCACGATCAGGCAACCGGCCGGCACGTCGTTCGAGATCTCGGCGATGCTCCGCAGATATCCGCGTACCGCGTCCGGCGCCTGCCGATCTCCGCGCTCCAGTGCATCGATCATGGGCCGGATGTGCTCGTCGAAGTACATCTCCAGCGCGGACCGGAACAGTTCGCGCTTGTTGCCGAAGGTGTCGTAGAGGCTCTGCCGGCTGATGCCCATCCGCTCGACCAGCGACTGCATGGAGGATCCCGCATAGCCGGATTCCCAGAACTGCACCATGGCCAATCTCAGTGCTGCGGCCTCGTCGAAGGTCTTCGGGCGCATCGCGGGGGGGGGCTCGGCAAATGGATTCTTAGTGTACATGAGCCCCGGCCCGCTCGACGCGAGCCGGGGCTGCGGAGTGAAGCCGTCGGGGTTTTCACCGGCGCCGCGTGACGCTATGCTCGGAGCGTGGGCGGAATCTCGAACGGCATCGGGCAGATCCTCGCGGGCGTTCTGCGCACGACCCGGCTCGGGGCCTGCGCCGGCGCGATGGTCGTGTTCGGCGCCGCGCCTTCGCTTGCCGAACAGCACGACCCCGGTACGCTCGGGCAGGATCGCATCGAGATTCGCGAGGCGCTGGCGCAAGCCCGCGCTGCGGGCCTGAGCGGAGAGGTCGAGACCGCCATCGCCATCGTCGACGGTCTGCTCGAGCGCTCCCCCGACCTCGAGCCGCGCGAGCGCCTGCGCGCGCTGAGCCTGATGACCAATCTCCTGGTCGTCTACGACCGCTTCGAGGAAGGGTTCGGCTACTTCCGCGCCGCGCTGGACCTGGCGCCGGACGTCGAAGACCTGGCGATGCGCGCCGACACCTACAGCGTTGCGGCGGAGCTGCATCACCGCATCGGTGAGTCCTCGACGGCCGCCGACTACGCCGAGCGCGCCCTGGCACTGGCCGACCGCGGCAACCACGTGCGGCAACGCTGCATCGCGCTCGAGCGGCTGGGACGGGCCCAGGCCTCGCTCGAACTCCACGACCCCGCGATGCGCAGCCTCCGCGACTCGGCGACCGCCTGCGACGAATCCAGCGAGGAGGTCTTTGCCGGCCTGGCGCGGCTCGGACTCGCGAAGCTCGCGACCGAACGCGGTGACGAAGACGTGGCCGGACCGCTGCTGCGCGAGGCCATCCGCCGATTCCAGGCTCACGGGTACGCCGCAGGCGTGCTCGAGGCCCGCACCCTGCAAGCTCGCCGGGCGCTGGCCGACGGGGACGCCGAGCGCGCCCTGGGACTCCTGGACACCGATCGCAATCCGCTCGAGGGGATCGGGGATCACGCGACCCGTGCCGAGGCGCATCGGATTCTGGCCGACGCCCACCGGGCGCTGGGGCAGGAGGCTCGGGCCGCGCGCCACCTTCGTGCGGCCTTGAAGGAGCGCGAGGAGAAATCGTCACGCCAACGTGCGATGCGGCTCGCCCTGCTTCTCGCAGGCCAGGATCGCGACGACCGCAGCCAGGAAATCTCGATGCTGCGCGAGCGCAACCGAGCCATGCAACTCGAACGCGAGAGTCGCCAGCAGGGCAACCTCGGCCTGCTCTATGCGGGAACCGGCATCGCCGGCGCGGGCCTGCTGCTGTTCTTCGTCCTGTTCCAGACGGCCAGGGACCAGCGCCGGTTCCGGAGACTTTCCCAGCAGGACGGTCTGACGGGGCTCCACAATCACACGAGTTTCTTCGAACGTGCGCTGCAGGCTTTCGAGAAGTCGCTGGCCACTTCCACCCCCTTCACGCTGGTGATCGCGGACATCGACCTGTTCAAGCAGGTCAACGACCGCCATGGCCACCTCGTGGGCGATGCGATCCTGCGCCGCGTCGGATCCCGTTTCCGGGAGGCCTTCGGTGAGAACGTCATCCTGGGTCGGCTCGGGGGCGAGGAATTCGGAGCGGCGTTGCCGGGGTCCGACGTCGACGACGCCGTCGCCCGGATCGAGCACCTTCGTGCGATCGTGAATCGTCGGCGGGAATCCGAGGACGAGCCCGAGATCACCCTGAGCTTCGGTGTCGCCGAGCGCGGAAGCGAGAGCAGTCTCGACCTGCTCTACTCCCGAGCCGACCAGGCGCTCTACGACGCCAAGGAAGCCGGGCGAAACCGCGTCATCACGGTCGCCCGGATGAATCTCACCCCGTCCCCCTACCTGACCTGAATTCTCAGGCCGCGGGTTCCAGGACCTCGACCCCGCCCATCCAGGGGCGCAGCGCTTCCGGCACGACGACCGAACCGTCGCGCTGCTGGAAATTCTCCAGCACGGCCACGAGCGTCCGCCCGACGGCCAGCCCCGAGCCGTTCAGCGTATGGACGAGTTCCGGTTTTCCGGTCTCGGGGTTGCGCCAGCGGGCCTGCATCCGGCGGGCCTGGAAATCGCCGAAATGGCTGCACGAGGAAATCTCGCGCCATGCGGACTGGCCCGGCAGCCAGACTTCGAGGTCGAAGGTCCGCCGGGCCGCGAAGCCGAGGTCTCCGGTGCAGAGGGCCATGCGTCGATACGGCAGAGCCAGGCGCTCGAGGACGGCCTCGGCGTCGGCGGTCAGTCGCTCGAGGCAGTCCTCGCCTTCGTCGGGCAGACTGATCATGACGAGTTCGACCTTGTCGAACTGGTGCTGGCGGATCATGCCGCGCGTGTCCTTGCCGTGCGAGCCGGCCTCGCGCCGGAAGCACGGCGTGTGCGCGACGAACTTCAGCGGCAGGGTGCCGGCATCCAGGATTTCGTCGCCGACGAGATTCGTGATCGGCACTTCGCCGGTCGGGATGAGATAACGCACCGGGTCGTCGTCGATCCGGAATGCATCCTCCTCGAACTTGGGCAGCTGGCCCGTGCCGGTCATGGCGTCGGCGCCGACGAGGTAAGGCACCCAGACCTCGCGATAGCCGTGCTCTCCGGTATGCATGTCGAGCATGAACTGCGCCAGCGCCCGGTGCAGGCGCGCCAGGCCGCCGGAAAGAACGGCGAACCGGCTTCCCGACATGCGCGCCGCCCGGGCGAAGTCCAGCCCGGCCAGGCCTTCGCCGATCTCGACGTGGTCGCGCGGCTCGAAGTCGAATTCGGGCGGTTCCGCGCTGCGCTTGAGCTCGACGTTGTCGGCCTCGTCGCGTCCTTCGGGGACATCGTCCGCAGGCAGGTTCGGCAATTCGAGCAACAGGTGGTCGAGTGCCGCGCGGACCTGTTCGAGCTTGTCCTGCGTGCTCTTGAGCTGCTCGCCGACATCGGCGACGCGCGCCTTGAGCGGTTCGATGTTCTCGCCGCGCGCCTTGGCCTGGCCGATCTCCTTCGACCGGGTATTGCGCTCGTTCTGCAGATCCTGCAACCGGGTCTGCAAGGTCTTGCGCTTCGATTCCAGCGCCGCATAGTGCTCGGTGTCGAGGTGAAGGCCGCGGCGCGCCAGTGCACGGGCGACGCCTTCGAGGTCGTTTCGGAGTGCTTGCGGGTTCAGCATGGCAGGAATCCGTGGTGGCTCGGGATCGTTGACCGGTGGTCGGCGCTCATTCGTCGTAGGGGTGGCGGTATACGACGTTCGACTCGCGCTCCGGGCCCGTGGAGAGCATGTGGACGGGGGCGCCGACGAGCTCTTCGACGCGTGCGAGGTAGGCACGCGCCGCCTCGGGCAGGCCGTCGGGATCGGTCATGCCGCGCGTATCCCCCTTCCAGCCCTGCAAAGTCTCGTAGACGGGCTCGACGCGCGCCCATTCCTCGGCACCCTGCGGGAAGTCGTCGTTGCCGGCGTAGTCGACACAGATCCGCACTTCGTCCAGGCCATCGAGCACATCGAGCTTGGTCACGCACAGGCCCGTGACCCCGTTGACGCGGACCATGCGGCGCAGGGCCACGGCGTCGAGCCAGCCGCAGCGCCTCGGTCGGCCCGTCGTGGCGCCGAACTCGACACCGCGCTCGGCGATGCGGCGGCCGATGTCGTCATCGAGTTCGGTCGGGAACGGCCCGGAGCCCACGCGCGTCGTGTAGGCCTTGGTCACGCCGAGCACGTAGTCGATGTCGGCCGGGCCGACGCCGGCGCCGGTCATGACGCCTCCGATCGTCGTGTTCGACGAGGTCACGAACGGATAGGTGCCGTGGTCGATGTCGAGCAGGCTGCCCTGGGCGCCCTCGAACAGCAGCGCCCGGCCCTGGCCGCGCAGGTCGTGCAATTCCTCGGTCACGTCGGTCAGCAGCGGGCGGATCTGCTCCCCGTAGCGGGCCGCTTCGTCGGCGACCTCGGCCAGGTCCAGGGTCTCGGCGCCGTAGAGCCGCTCGAGAAGGAAAGTGTGGATGTCGAGGATGCCCCCGAGCTTGTCGGCGAGCCGGTCCGGATCGACGAGATCGGCCAGCCGGATGCCGTGCCGCGACGCCTTGTCCTCGTAGACGGGGCCGATGCCGCGTCCGGTCGTGCCGATCGCCTTCTTGCCGCGCGCCAGTTCCTTGGCCCGATCGAGCGCTTCGTGGAAGCCCAGGATGGCCGGACAGGCGGGAGAAATGCCCAGCCGCGAGCGAACGTCGATGCCGCGCGACTCCAGGCCCTCGATTTCCTTCATCAGGGCATGCGGCGCCACGACCACGCCGTTGCCGATCAGGCAGCGCGCCCGGTCGGTCAGCACCCCCGAGGGAATGACGTGCAGGACGGTCTTCTCTCCGTTGACCACCAAGGTGTGGCCGGCGTTGTGGCCACCCTGGAACCGGACCACGGCGTCGGTATCGTGGGCCAGGAGATCGACGATCTTGCCCTTGCCCTCGTCGCCCCACTGGGCCCCCAGAACCACGACATTGCGACCCATGCTCAGAGCTCTTCCAGGATCCACTCGCCGTCCCTGCAGACCAGGCGCCGGTCGCACCCGAGCGCAGTCGGTTCGGCCCCCTGGCCGGGCAG